>JAIETE010000211.1 GCA_019745505.1 Candidatus Obscuribacterales bacterium
GACACGGAGAGATGTACACCGATAGCAAGTTGCAAGATGATGTTGAATCAAATGCAGCTTACGACTTGCTCGAAAAGGAAGTTGCGCCGCTTTTCTATGAGCGTGATCGCGATGGCCGTCCTCGCCAGTGGCTGGCGCGGATGAAGTCTTCGATGGTTGAAATCTGTCCGATGTTCAATATCAACCGCATGGTTCGTGAGTACGCACAGCGTGTCTATTTCCCGACCGGTGCGCGTTGCAGCGAGTTTCACGCCAATGGAGCAGCCAAAGCGAAAACCCTCGCAGATTGGAAAGCCCGTGTGATTAAGTCTTGGCAGAGCGTGCGGATCGAGTCGGTTGAAGCGGGAGAGCGCGACAAAGTGCAAGTCGGCGACGATATGCGCATTCGTACCATGGTCAACCTGCAAGACTTGAATCCGGAAGATGTTGCGGTTCAGATCTATCACGGAAAGATCGGCCCTTCCGGTATGATCGAAGAGGGCGAAATCATTCCCATGTTCCCAGCCGAATCAGGCAAGGGGAGCAACGGATCGGTAAAGCAATTTACCGGCGCGATTCGCTATTTCAAGAGTGGGCGGCACGGATTCACCGTGCGCGTTCTGCCGCACCATGATGATCTCGCTACGCCCTTCGATACCGGTCTTCTGACCTGGGCGACCGAGCCGGTCAACGTAAAGGTCTGATGACAGAGGCCAAAGACGAGTAAGCAACTCCACATTTATCCGCAAGAAGCAACTGTTCAATCGGGACAGGTCACCTTCTCTGCTGTCGTGGAGAAGCCTGATGGGCAGAGGGAAACTCTCTGGTACCGCTTGCCTGAAACCGGCCGGCATTCTGTTGACGATAGCGCCGACTGTTTTGCTGTGGCTAACATTTTTGGGGCGATGGAATCAGGCGTTGATTGTGTTGTTCACGGCCGAGTGTCTGGCGTCCTTTTGCGCAATCTCAGCGAGTTCCAAGCCGTTTGGTCAAGCTGGTTTCCCGAGCTCTACAAGAGTGTCGAAATCATTGCAGACGCAGAGGATGGTCAAACGGCAATGGGCGCAGGCGAAAGCCGCGGACTTGGGCTCGATGCTGCGATTGCCGCATACACAGGCGGAATTGATAGTTCCTACACTGTGATGCGTCACAGCAGAAAGTTGTGCGGTCGGATGACGCAGCCATTGAAAGCCTGTCTCTTTGTCCATGGCTTTGATATTCCCCTGGCTGACGTTGAGCCCTTTGAGCGTGTCGTTAAACGGCTCGAGAAGACACTTTCAGGTACCGGTCTAGAATTGATTTCAATGGCGAGCAATCACAAGGAATTGTATCCCCGGTGGGATCATACTCACATTGCCGGAGTGGCGTCGTGCCTTATGTTGTTGAGCAAAAGCTTTGATAGAGCGCTAATCGGAAGTACTTATACTTACAATGAAGTATCTATGAAGTGGGGCAGTAACCCAATTACGGACCGTTTGCTTTCCAGTCATCGCATTGCCATCCTTCACGATGGGGCTGAAACCGGAAGAGGCGCAAAGATGGCTGCGCTGCGCGGGTGGCCGGAAGCATATGACGATCTGCGCATTTGTTGGAGCGCTCCCAACAAAGACGAAAATTGTGGAACTTGTGGTAAATGCGCGCTGACTTTGCTTGGTTTCAGATTTAAGAAATTGCCCTTGCCTAAATCGTTTCCCTCCGGGCTTTCTGAGGCAAGAATCGAGAGTTTGGAATTCGATGAATCACATTTGAATGCCGCTGAGACTCTCTTGCGTTTTGCGCTGAGAGAACCGCAGCAAGAACCATGGGTGGCGGCACTGAAAAAGTGCGTGGAAACCAATCGCAAACGTCTAAACTCGGATGGGAGCGGCAAAGGTTCGTTCTACGGTCGCGTGAAACGGAGACTTAGCCGTCTTTCGAAGTAGAGCCGATGCCCAGCGCAAGAAGTGCGCATTGGTCTAATCCGTCGAAGCCCAACGCAGAATTTATCTCACTGTCGATAAATCCGGCCGTTGCGCAGACGCAAAGGTCGAGCGCTTGAGCGGCAAGGTAGATGTTTTCCGATACATGACCGGCGTCCATCAATCCCAGCCGGTAGGCTCTTATTGAGTATTTCTCGGCAAGGCGCGCCATGTCGCAAGACAGAATAATAACTGCACTTGCTTGCCCGAATTCAACTTGAAGGATGGCAAATTCCTTCAGCCAGGTCGCGAAATTTCCCCGCTTCTTTAAGACCAGTTCGTGTGTCCGCTTATCGAATCGGTAGATACCTGGTTCCACATCTTCGACGTTCAAGACGAAAACATCTATCTGGGTTGATGCCAGGCCGCCTGCGGACGGCGCATTGAAAGCTCCGCCGGCGTCGCAATTTAAGCCAGGCATACGTGCGCCGTTGGCGAGATAGAGAAGTTTGGCAAGGTGTGAAAGTGGAAGTTTCGCGCTTGAGAATTCTTTATTGCTGCGACGGTTTGTAATCGCATTTTCAAGGGACAGATCAGCAGTCACTGCATTTACGTCTAGTTTTATGCGAGGGGCGGAGCTGTGCGCGTTTTCTTGCTCCTCGCCAGCCGAAGCGGCACCAGTGCTGCGCTCGTAGTTCATCTCATATGATGCACGATTGAGCTTTGCAGCTTTTTTGTTGCAACTCTCTGTGTGATAAACGTCGGCGCTCGAGCCGGAATTGTGAATGAGTTTCATATCTACGGGAATGGATGTGCGTCGGAGTTAAAATCTCTGGCTGAGCGGGTTGAGGGGGGATCCTTGCTTAAACGGGGGGTGGCGAGCCAGCGAACCTTGTGCGCGACTATCAGTGGCACCATTTCCGGTACCGTTACTTTCACGCAAACTCCCAGTTCGCTCGCCTCGCTCGAAGTCAAATCGCTCCACAGGACGGTCAGTCCATTTTCTTCCAGTCGTTTTGCAATCTTGGCTAAGTCGTCCATGGAGGTTGGCTCAGGGAGCCAGTCTCGACTTCTATATTCGCTGAGAGAAATTTCGTTGTTATTATCTTTCAGCAGGAAGTCCAGTGCCGGGCTGTTCGGCCAGTTTGCATAAAGGTTGGCGTGGTCGGTAAAGGATTTCACCCAGTCAAATTCGCTGAATGAGGGTACTTTCGCATCGCTCCCGAACTTGTACTGGGCAAAGCGAACCGCCATAGCTTCGTCGATAGCACCACTGCAGGCAATTTCGGCATCTGCGTGGGCCGATGCACCAGCTACATAGTAAGGAAAGCGTTCGCTCTCCAGAATGCAGAAAACCGTAGGAATAGGCAACTCGCGCGTCATGCTGAAGAGATTTACTTTTGTGCCACTCTTTTCCAGAAGCGAAACTCGCCGCAATATTTCGCGTCCTGCAGATTCTTTTTCGACGCGCAACTTGGCGATAGAGGCTCGATTGAGCCAGAAGATCATCATCTGATCTCTTTCAGCCAACTCAAGTAAACCTGACCAGATTGCATTTACATGATTGCTGTAAAACGACAGTCCCGCCGAGGTAGGAAGTGCGATCAGCGGCTCCGGAGCCTTTGGCCAGAACGACAAATGGACGGCACCTGCGGGGATCCAAACATCTGTACCGTCTTTGAGGCGTTTTGCTGCTGTATGCGTGAGCGGGGTGTCGCAGTTGTATCCAATTCCTGCTCCTTTAAGACTGTCGCCGCAAGCTTCATCGGGAAGGCAGGAAGGAAAGAGGTTGAGCAGTTCGCTGTCGCCGGCCTTTATCTCGCGCAAATCTGCTGATTTCATCGAGTTGTAACCGGTGTATCGCTCGACTGCTTCTCCCAGTGAGCGCCGCATCGCTTCATCCGGATCAAGCGAACATCCGAGAGCATTGGGCGTGTCAGCGGTGAAAAACTTGCCGATTGTTCGGACTAAGTCCCCCTGGTAAAGCCACCAGGGTGGTTCCGGCCGTTCCAGGCGCATTCCTCGAAAACGAGAAATAGGACCGGTTCTCGGGTTTATCCAGTCGAGGACGGGGGCCAGCGGTCCGGGATTATGCATAAGCAGAATTCCTTTCCCTCTGTGTTTCGCCTCTGACTTCAACTGTTCCGCGATAGCATGCTGTGCAGCGCGCTACTTTTTTGACTTTCATATGCTCGGTATGTCCGTCGAAGCTATTGAATAGAACAGCTCCAAGAGTCACCGGCAGGCTAATATGCGTCAGTGCCCTGATTGCTTCCATGGCGATTTGCGCACCTCCAGCGGTGGCAAATGCAATCGATTCGCCTTGCATTGGTTTTGGGTCTGCGTTTTGCAGAGTCTCCAGATGCTGCGAATAGAGAGTCTCTTCAATCGGGTGCTCGCTGGCGCTTCGCGCTCGCAGTTCGTAGCAGTTATAACAGGCTGTGTCGTTGGCAATCACGAGCGGACCAATTTCCAGCTCTACGGCAGTTTCATTCGCCCTCAGCCATTCGATTGGCGTCTCCAGCGCTATTGAGTTCAACATTCTGAAAAAGCTCGGGGCTGCGTTTCGCGTAACCGTAAGAAGCAGATCGGCAGTTTCAACCTTTGCTTCGATCGCTTCTGCAAGGGCGTCCAGCGATTCCGCATTTCTATAGCTCGCTTGCATGTCCGACTTGCTCGCGTCTTCGACGAGTTGTTTGAGGTCGGAGTTATTTAACCGGTCGACAACGTCGATCGTATTGATGCCAGAGCGCTGCAATACATCAAAGGTGCAGCATCCCAAAAGCCCTTCAGCAACAAGTACTACTTTTGCTTCGCTGAGTTTGACTTCCACTTGCTCGCTGGACGAATTATTTCTCGTGAAGCCGAGCTTGCGTCCCCAGAAGAGTCGTTGCGCGGACTGCTGGTGACCTTTTTCGTGTGCATTCGCGGGCTTTGCTTTGGCACCATTCTCCTTTGAAGACGCATCAGCGAGATAACCTTTTCTCAAAAGCAGGAGCAGCAGCTCTTCGATTTCCGCTGAATTCGAGTTTGCAGGACGACTCTTGAACAGGTTTTCCAGGGTGTTTTTCTGCTTAAGCTCTGAGAGAAGCCAGGGCAACAGTGTGGTTGCCAGCCGACCGCGTACCGCCAGGTTGGTAGCGCCACCACGCACCTGTATTCCCAGCCCGTCCGGCATTTCAAAGACGTCCAGGTCTTCAACCAGCGCGAATTCAATGGGGAACCTTAGATTGGGATCGTTGATGGTCATTGATGGCATCCTTGCAGAACGCCAATATTACTAGTTTTCCGAAAAGCAATAACAAAAAATGACAGTCAGTTTAGTGACTGTCATTCCAAAAGGATTGAATTATTTTCAGCTTTATTAGAATTTGAAGTCCGGTGTGGGCGGCTGAAATTGGCAGTTATCGCATGCGCAAGGACCGGAAGGCTTTGCCATTGGTTGATTGCGTCGGGAAATAGTCTCGACAACAAGCAATTGCTCGCGGTCTTCTTTGGAGTTTAGGTAGTTGAGGTAATCAACTTCAAACTCTGTCGACTGAATTGCTGGTTGGTTGTTGGCTGCCATTTTTTGTCCTTTCCGATGTGACTAGAAACTTAAGTCTGGTTCCGGTGGTTGAAACGAGGTTTGAATGATTTCCCTATGATTGCGAAAGGATTTGCGTATCGAGCGATTCGTTAATGCGAGGTAGTTTTGGTAATCTTGCAAAAATTCGGAGCTATTGATGAGCCGTCGCGTGCGCGCAGGTCCAAAATTCATAGTAGCTTATTGACAATCTCGGTGATACGACTGTGGACGCGCAACTTGGCGAAAATTCGGAAGGCAGAGCGGTCAAAGCGCTTAACAATGTGCCGGATTCCCTGGGCGGCCCTGAATACTCAGCCCCTCCGCTGAGAAATGGCTCTCTTTTCTCGAATTTCTTTCTTTGCGAGGACGGACTCGACGGGTTTAGCAGACTTGCCGGTTTTCTCTCCCTCTTATCGTGTTGGGAAATCTTTAAGAGGCTTAACTATCTGAGCGAGGAGTACCAGGTTGAGACATGGTGGTGGAATCAGCAGTGCCTCTCGCTCCCGGATTCTCAAGTATTGGCAGTCTGCTTGCTTTGTCTTTGTGCGCTTGGCTCGCTGGCGATGTTGTTTGGAAGCAGGGGGAAATTGCCCCCGTTGGTGGTGGCAGCCTGCATTGTCTACATCACCAGTCTAGATAATCAAATTGCATTTTCGCACAGCCTGTTTCTCAATATTTGGGTCTGCATTGCTTTGCTCTTCCGGCGAGAGGGGCTCTCTGCCTCTCGCCGCCTGATTCAGCTTGCTTTGTTTGCTTGTTATTTCCTTTCGGCTTTGCAAAAAATCCTGACGCCTCAATTCATATCCGGTCAGACTCTCGAGGCTCTGAAATTCGGCAAGAGTTTGCAACCTTGGGCATTTAATTTCTTATCGCAGGTGCCGGCTGGTCCAGAGTTTTGGAAGTATTCGTCGATTGTTGTCGCTGCTGTGGAGCTTCTCATGGCACTTGGTTTGTGTCACAGGAAAACTCAAAAATTGGCAGTTGCAGGAATCATTGTTTTTCAACTCATGATTTTTGCAACGATGGATCCGTTCATTGCTCCATTGCATTTGACAATATTTGTCTGCTGTCTTTCTTTTTTCAACCCGCATTCCATTGAGAAACGATTTGGTTTGCTGAGACGAATTCTCGCCGAAAGATCGGAATCGACAGTGGCTGGTGTGGAAGCGCCGGGATTGCTGTACCGTGTGCTTGCGGTTGGTGCGGCCGCGATATTTATGGCAATTCCATTGCGGATTTATTTTTATCCCGACTCGTTCGAGCGAATGTCGTTTATGGATCGGCGTCCCTGGACCTTTTGCATGTTTGTTTTGCTCGAAGGCAGATATCAGACGAGCATAGTACTGAAGCGACAGGACGGTAATCTTGTGTGGGTCAAGCCTCGCGGCCGAATGGCTTTTTTGTCCAGTGACACGGAAATGTACGCGCTGGCTCGTTATCTGGAAAAGACGACTCCTGGCGTCAGAGAGCTCAAGATAGAGTCGCATTACTGCGTCAATCTTCATAGCCGTGATCATAAAGTTCTTACTGCTCAAATTGATGCCGAGGGTAATTTCGCGCATCATATCGCTTGGCACAGAGAAGCAATCAGGAATTAGTTCGCAAGCCGAGTTTCTTCAGCGCGACATAAGCTAACTGCCGAGATGACTTTGGCACACTGGCAAGAATTTGTTCTGCCGCATGTGCCTTCTTCTCGAGTGCTTCACAGCGTTGCAATAGAGAGTGAAACTCTCCGTGCAATTGCTCGTAGCTTTCCAGGCGGCTATCTCTGGGGCGAGACGCGTGATTAAGGCTGTTGGTATTGCGAATCATTCCTTCCAGCATTCTCGGCAAATGCTTTTTTGTGGAGTCGAGATGGAGAAGGAGCACTTTTAGAAACTCTGCATCCAGCGATTGGCAGTTCTGGCTCCAGGAAGCTGCATGACGGCGATAGAAGTACAACGGCTCCGGCAAGTAGGCAAACTTTGTGCCTATCTCCAGAATGGAAATCCAAAATTCTGTGTCCACGATCGCTTTTATGTTTTTATAGCCGCCAACCGCATCGTATACTTCCCGCTTCAAGAGTAAAGTGTTGTGCGGGTAATGTCCGGAGATTATGTCTGCCAGGTTGGCGCTTGGCTTATAGACGAAATTGTGCATGCCGAAGACTTGTACATCGGTATGCACTGCTGAAGCTTCGTTTTCCAGCATCACTTCTAGTGTCGCTGCGATGTAATTCGCAGCCAGAAGATCGTCGCTGTCGAGAGGAAGCAGCAGCTGTCCATTGCTGTGCAGTGCAGCGGTATTGCGAGCAGCGGCGTTTCCGAGATTTTGATCGTGCCGAAATATTTTGATGCGCGTGTCGTTGAAATTAGCGAGCACTGCTTCGGCAGGACAGACAGGCGAACAATCGTCGACGACTACCAATTCCCAGTTTTGATAAGTTTGCGCGAGGACGCTTTGGACTGTTTCAATCAGCAGATCGCCAAGGTTGTAGTATGGCGTCAATATGCTTACCAGGGGTTGGGTCGTCTTAGATTTCACAGTTTCTAGCGCAATCCTGCTTTTTTCAAGGAAAGGTAAGCTACCTGACGGGCAAGCAGAGGTACGCTCGCCAGTATGTTTTCATTTCGATCAACCCGTTTTTCCAGCACTTCGCATTTTGCCTTCAAGTCGGCAAACTCAGACTGCAAGTGTGAGTAGTCCGATTCCAGCTGACTCTCGCGCTGCTGCGAGTAATAGGTGACTCTGTGCTCGATCCAATTTTCCAGCAGAGTCTGCAGATGTTGCGAGACCGAGTCTTGATGCATTAGCAGCATGTTCAAAAAAGCTTTCGCTACAGCAGAAGTATTGGTCTGCATCATTCCCCTTTCGTGGCTGCGATACAGATAAAGCGGTTCCGGCACGAATGCAAATTGAACGCCTGATTCAATTGCCGAAATCCAGAACTCAGTATCTTCAACCAGGCTGATATCCTTGTATCCTCCCACTGTTTCGTAAACTTGGCGCTTCATCATAAGAGTGTTGCAGGGATATTTTCCGGAGAAAATTTCCCCGAGATCCGTACTCGGCGTGTAGACGAAATCGCAGTTGCCGAAGTATTTTACTTGGCAATATACTGCTGCCGCTCCAGTCTCCAGCGCTGTATTGAGGGTCTTTTCGATGTAGTCCGGAGCAAGCAAGTCATCGGAATCAAGCGGAAGGAAATATTCCCCTCTGCTTTTGGAGGCCGCAGTATTGCGCGCTGCATACGCGCCGCTATTCGAGTCATGTCTGAAGATTTGAATGCGTGGATCTCTTTGCGATGCTAGAACTTCGAGAGCGGGTTTTTCCGGAGAACAATCATCGACAACGATCAGCTCCCAATTTTCATAAGTCTGAGCCTTGACTGACTCGACTGCCTCTGCGAGGTAGTCGCCCAGGCGGTAATAGGGCATCAAAATGCTGATGAGGGGATGATTAGACTGCATGTTCGAGGGCGGATGGATTGTTCTGTACTCTAATGAACCGCGCTCTGCGATAAGTTAGATAAAGGTAATTTCACGGTTGTATTTTGAGTCTTTAACACGCAGGCGCAAGCCAAGTGGATAGGATTGGCTACAGGTGCTAGGCAGGGAGATTTATTATGGGCTTTCGCAAGTCATTCAGCAACGGCTATCTCGGTTACGTGAAAGCCACAGGCATGCGCTCAGAAGGCTTGCAGTCCTATGCCATTGGGCACAACGACGTCAGTTCTCAAGGCTTTTCGGCAGCCGGTCCATGTTCTTGTGCTTGCACTTGCCCCTGCGCTTGTGCGTGCTCCTGTTCCTGTGCTTGCACCTGCCCCTGCGCTTGCGGCAGCTCTTGCTTCACTCCTCCTGCTCCCACCGAGAACTAAGACGCCTCTCATTATCAGCGCCGTCGGCGGTCATCGTAAAATGACTTCTTTGCCTCTGTGAGCGTTTGAAATGTCAGAGAAAGACAAAGTCAACGCGCTGTCCTTCTTGAAGGAAAGCGCAACAAACTTTCCCGAGCGACCAAAACTGGTTGAAGACATGCTGGTTTTCAGCATGCCTGACGGTTTGGGCATGCAGTTTCGTGGTCTTTCCAGTCCTGTAGTTTTGTGTGGGGCGCTTGTAGAGGCGCTGCTTGCGAAACTCTTGCCTCTGCTTGATGGTGAGCATGACGTTTCGCAACTGATCGAAAAGTGCGGCAATGGTGCCGAGCCTGGTGATGTCGCAGTTCTCCTGATGAACCTGTTCATGCGCGGGGCGATTTGTGATCCGGATAAGGTAAGCCCGCCGGCAAATATTGTTGACAGAAAAAATCTTCTTTTCTTTGGAAGGAACCTAGGAGCCACCCGCAATAATGGTTCGGCATCGCAAGTTGCTGCAAAGCTGGCACGGGCACACATTGTCGTTATCGCCAGCGGCTTGATCGGCGCGAGCACGATCGATCTTCTGAACAGATCCGGGTTCGAAAAAATCTCTGCTGCTGCTCTTCTGAGCGAGGCGGACGCGCAAGAGACTTTCGCCGGGCTGCAATCCGGGATTAGCCTGGAGTTTATCGAAAGCAAAGAGAGCGCGGTGAGAAACTACTTGCAGAGCCGTTTGCAGTCTGCCGATCTTGTTGTCGCCGTCTTGCGCAATGAGCCCCGGGTTATGTTTGCCATGATCAATGAAATTTGCGTTCAAGCCGGCGTCCAATGGATACGTGCTTGCGACAACCTGAGCCGAATAGAGTTGGGACCATATGTAAATCCCTATGATTCGGCGTGTTTTGAATGCATGCTCGTGCGTGAAATCAGTGCCAGCGATCATGCCGTGGAAGAAGAGCTCTATCAAAAGTATCTCGAAGATCAGCAGGCAGATCGTGGTCCGGTTGGCGAATCATTGGCACTGGCCACTCAGGCGTCGGCGTATCTGGCTCAGGAAGCCGTGCGAATCGTTAGTGCAATTGAAAGACCTCAATTAGACGGGCGAGTTCTCAATTTCTACTCTGATGGAAACATCGACCAGAATTCGTTTACTCGAGTGCCGCGATGCGAGGTTTGCGCGCGCGCAGGAGCTTTGGTTCTGCCGGAGAAAGAGCATGCCAGCAAAATCTCCTGAGAAATTAGGAAGCCTGGCGCCGGTTCTGGGTTTGGTGGACGACAGATTCGGCCCGGTAAAGAGTATCTACGGAATCAAGATGCAGGGTGAACAGCCGCCTTTCTGGGTTTTTCATGCGCAGCTTGCGCGCCCTCTCGGGCTGTATTTTGTTGATTATGATTGCGATGCCTGGGGCTCGTCGGTAGACAAAGATGAGGCGCTGTTTAAATGTCTGGGAGAGGTGCTGGAGCGCTACTGCATGTACAACACCTTTGCAGTCGGTGATTTTACTCAGCTGCCGGTTTCCTCATGCCGGTTGCTGGAGCACTTGCCCCGCTGCGCGCCGCATGAAAAATGTGCCGATAGCTATAAAGCTTTCGCACCGGAATGGAATTTGACGATGGCGAAAGTCGAGGAGGTTGCTACTGGTGCGCCGCACTGGATTCCTGCAGGCTTCGTCGACTTTTCCTACCAGTCGCCAGAAGGCGAGCCGCGGGTTACTCTCTCTCATTCCTCGGGATCTGCTTTTCATGAAAGCCGTCACCGGGCAATCTGGTCCGGGCTCTGCGAAGTTGCTGAAAGAGACGCGTTTTCGCTCTTCTGGTTAAATCAATATCCGGCTCGCGAGATTCTGCTCGACAGTTTGCATTCGGATATTGATGACTTGGCTGCACTGGACAGAAGGCTGAAGCTGATAAAGGATGCGGGACTGAGAGTCCGCAGTTTCGATATTACTACTGACTTTAGAGTGCCTACGGTATTTTCCGTAGTGCAGGGAAATGAATTTCCTTATGCCACTTTCGGTGCTTCCTGCTGCACCGATCCTGTGAAAGCCGTCATCAAATCAATCGATGAGGTTTTTCTGGTGCGGCTTGCACAGCTCAGCGGCAAAGAACTTTTGTCGAGCATTCCTTCCTATTCAGACTTCTCCTGGGTCAATCAACTGCGCGATCACAGCGATCTGTATTCGCTGTGGAAAGACACTCCCGCCTTCGATTTTTTCATGAAAGACCCCCATACGATGTCGCTTTCAGAATATCGGGAATTGACCTGGTGGACAGAGCCGGAAAGTGAAGATCAGTTGCGGAAATTCTGCAGCATGCTTCAAGATAAGATCGGTCTGACCGTCTTGTATATGGATTGTACTCTTGAAGATGTAGCTGGATTCGGCACAGCAGTGAAGGTGGTCGTGCCGCAGATGCAACCGATCAGTGTTTCTGAATCGCTCAAGTGGCTGGCTCATCCGCGAGTGTCGCGACATGCCGAATTGCATTCTTTGAAATTTGCCGGCAATCTTTATCCGCACCCATTTCCATAGGTTGAACAATGAGAATTACAGAAAGGAAAATGGCTGCCGACCTCGCTTGCGACTATCACACCGCCAGTTGCAATTCTCCCTGGCTGCTCAGATTGCCTGTCATTCGGCAGGTCAATTACAGCGAACAAGTTCAAGAATTGATGGACGAAGGTCCCAGGAAGATCGATTCGACGAGCGATATCAAAGAGTTTCAAAAGATCACCGACGCTCCGGCAATGACCCTGGTGCAGGCTTTGTCCAGGAGGAGAAGCTCTCGTGATTTCTCGGCAAAGCCGGTTGCTTTGCAAAAACTCGGAGAATTGCTGGGACTTTCAAACGGGCTGCGCTCCAGAGTCGGCAATGCGCTCGATGGAGGTAGAAATGCACCCAGTGCAGGAAGTCTCTGTTCGTGTGAAATGTATGTTCTGGCATTGAATATCGAGGGTGTTGAAAGAGGGCTCTATCACTACGATGTGGGCGCGCATGGTCTAAAGCAGATCAAGCTCGGAGACTTCAAGGAATGGGTGAGTCGCATGTTGCTTCTGCAATCGGAACTGTGCCAAGCCGGAGCGTTGATTTTTCTTGCCAGCGACCAGGGGCGCTTGCGCAGTAAATACGGGCCACGTGCATATCGGCTTGGGCTGCTTGATGCCGGGCATGTTTCGGAAAATATCTATCTTGTTTGTGCAGCCCTTGATTTGGCAGTCACCGCCACAGGCGGTTTCATCGATGATGAGTTGAACACCGCACTGGGTTTGGACGGAGTCGACGATTGCGTAGTGCTTGTTCTGGCTGTCGGAGAGCCGCTCTAGCTAGTAAGGCGGCTTGCCGAACAGTGCTTTGATTCTTTCGCCGGTTTGCTTCAGTTCGTGCTGAATGCTTTTCTTCGGCTTCAGGCGGCGGCGATTTTCTTCAATCAGATTCGACAGTTCGTCCCGGTAAGGTATCCGCGAACCCATCTTCAACAGTGTTTCCAGCGCTTCGATATGCACTTCATCAAGTTCTTCCACTTCCTCGAAAATTTCTTTGGAAAGCGGTTCCGGAAATGAGCATGGATTAGGTAGTTGCAGCATGTTTATCAACAACAATGTGATCAAGCATTTGCCGCATCTGCCGCAGTTCTGGTCTTTCTGTATGTTGGAATAGCAAACGCGAATGCGCTCGTATGCAGTTTGCCACTCACGCAAGTGATAGAGCTTGGAGCCGCGATTCCAAATGGCACCATCGTGAAAGATGGAGAAATTTCGGCTGGACATAAGATGATCGCTGGTGGGATTGCTGCCCCACAGAGGTGCCAGGTCGTTATAGCAGTAGGTGCCGGGAATCATGCCTTCGGAAAAGCCGCGTTTGAAGAGAGTCAGGCACGATGCGATGCCGGCCGCATGAGTTTCATTCCAATCGGTGAATAGAAGCCGATGATTGGATTTGACGGTGTAAAGCGGTATGCCCACTGATTTGAGCGTATCCTGATTGGTGCGGTAGGCGCGTTGAAACGCCGATTCATCTTCCAGTGGGATGTCGAAGCCGTGCACGAAAAGTGCAGCTCCTATATTGCGTTTCAATCTTCCGCAAATGCCGGAAGCGTGCCGGTAGATGGTAAAACAGCTGTCCAGTCCGCCCGAGAAAGCGCAAATCGACCGGTCCATATCCGGAAAAACATCAGTCTCGGCTTCCGTATCGGCAGTAATTTCCACCCGGTTGTACTTGGCCGGCGAATTGGCATACCAGTACGCCTGGTATTCCATCAAATTGCGAATCAGAAAGGGTGAAACCGTTCCATGGACGTGAACGTTCGCTTTCGTGCTCATGGCTGCGAAAATTGCCGCGATTATGTAAGGCTCTGCACTGCCGGTAAGGTTTTCTCCCAGTTCCTCGGGCACCATGTACCAGAGGCGACTGCGAATGCCGGTCGGCGTTTCGATTTCTGCAGAAAGCTCGATCTGACCGTCTTTAGTTTTAGGCTCTAGAGGATAAATGTTTGTGCGCATCCCGCATTTGTATAACACTGTCGATTGGGTAATCATGAGACGGTTGTCATGTTGCTTTTGAATCTACAGGTAGACTGGTACAAAACAACAGCTTCATGAGCATGCAAACCGCGCCGCTGATCTCAATCGTCATCACTTACTACAGCTATGCCGACTACTTGTTGGAAGCCGTGGAAAGCATTAAGGCGCAGACATATCGAAATTTCGAGGTAATCATCGTTGACGATGGCTCGCCGGAAAAACACGTTTTCGAGTTGGATTTCGGGTCCGTCGAATTTCCTCTCAAGATTGTTACGCACGAGACGAATAAAGGTTTGCCGGAAGCAAGAAATACAGGTGTGAAGCAGGCGTCAGGTGATTTTCTCGTAATAATGGATTCCGATGACCTGATCGCGCCGACTTTTCTCGAGGAGACCATGGCGGCGCTGCAGAATTCCGACAATGACGGAGTTTATACGCAGATGCAGTTGTTCGGCGCTCGCGACTATTTGTGGAAGGAGGAGGTGTCGCTCTTCTCGTTGCTCGCCGGAGAGCCTGGGCCGGTGACCTTTCTCATGAAGCGCAGGGTTTTCGAGGAGGTAGGCGGTTATAACCAGCATCTCGTATTGAACAGCGACCATGAGTTCTGGGTGGCGGCACTGGCTGCCGGCTTGAAGTTCGCCAGACTCGAGCGCCCGCTATTCAAATATCGCAAGCATGAATTCAGCATGTCGTGCATAAACAGGGACCAGTGGTGGCAATCGATTCCGGTTTTGATGGAGCACCACAGGGAGTTGTACGACAAGCATTTTCCTGAAATCCTGGCATACAAGGAAAGACAATATCGGCAATTGGAAAATCAGTACGATACGTTGTATCAAGAGTGGCTGGAGGTCGACGCCGAGTCTCGGCGCGTGCATGCAATTCATAAAGAGGCTCTCAAGCGCATCTCCTTTGCGGAGCAAGTTTTCCAAAATCCAATTCTGCGCGCAATATTCTTTCTCTTTCGCAGAGT
>JAIETE010000236.1 GCA_019745505.1 Candidatus Obscuribacterales bacterium
TGAATGACCACGTATACCAGCGGTTCGTCACCGGTGTTGCGCCATGTTCTCATGCCGTTGGGCGATACTCTTACAATGGAGCCCTCCGTGACATCGATCACCTCATGGTCGATTTGCATTTGACCTTTGCCTGTGATGAATATGTAGACTTCCTCGTTCTCCTTGTGTTGGTGAGAGAAGGGAACAGCACCACCCCGGGCAAGCGAATTGATTGAAATTTCGCAGCCTGTGAAATTCAAATGATCTTTGAGAAAGTGCTTGCCACGAACTTTCCCTCGTATCGGATGTTGGAGTTCGTGCTCGGACCACTCAGCCAGTGAGCCGCCGTTGTAATGCGCGTAATTGGCGCCTCTTTTCGTTTCTTTCCCGATTGTCTTTGTCTCTGACATCTTTTGCTCCTTTTGTTTTGTTCAACTCTTCAGCGAGCAATCACAGCTGGGCACGCGCTATCTGTGCGCATGCGCCGACCGATTGTTTCTTGACTGGTTGATTTTTTACGTACTGGTTCGAACTGCTGCGATTTGATTTCTAAGGACTTTTGCCACGGAGTCCATATAGTCCGTATCAGCATAGAGTTTCGCTAGCATGATGCCGCCTTCCAGAGAAGCGATAATCGAGCGAGCCAGATGCGATGAGTTAGTGGAAGGCTCAATGTCCCCTTCACTTATGCCTTTGGCGATGAGATTCTCCAGTGTTGCCAGGACGACATCCATCGCTTTTTGCACTCGAAGTTTCATCTCCGGATGACCGTCGTCACACTCGACTGCGCTATTTAAAAGTGGGCAACCTCCCGGTATGGGAGGGTCGGCTGCGACACTCTCGAATGCATCCACGAATGCCAGAAGTTTGTCCACAGCTTTTTGCTTTGTGTTCAGGTGACGCGAGACTTCTTGCGAGCTGGTTTGAAACGCGAAGTCAAATGCTTCTAGCGCCAGCTGGTCTTTGCTCGAAAAATGGTTGTAGATTCCTCCCTTTTCCAGACCGGTGGCGTTCATAACGTCTGACATGGACGCGCCAAAATACCCACGGCTGTTAAATAGAGCCGCTGCTTTACCCAAGATCATGTCGCGGGTTACTTTGCCTTTGCCCATGTTTTCAGACTTCGGACCGAACGGTCTGAAATATACTCTCAGCTTTCTTGTCTGTCAAGCATGGTCGAAAAGCCTCACTGGGCTTGTTGCCCCGCCTCTGCCGGCTGGGGGCGGACCCGGGCAAGGATGGCAGAGAATTGCTGCTGAGCAATTTCGCTGGCCAGGACGTCCGACATACGCAGGAAAGTAAGTCCGTTGTAGTAGCCCTCGTTGGGGTTGTCTCCCCAGCCTTTCAGCAATGAAGCCATCCTTTCCCAGGCAGCCTTGTCATAAAGTGTCCCTGCCAGCGCGTTTTCTCCTTTGATAATCAGCCCCTGATTGTTTGCCTCTTTGCCGACCCATTTCGCCAGCGAATTCGGCAATGATTGAGCGATTGCTCCGTCTTGCCCGTCCGGCAATTCCAGAGCGGTGAAGTGTGGAACGACACGCGAGAAAGGACTTTTCACCTGGAGGTTTTTGAATACTTCCAGAAGCGGTCTGTATCCGTATCCACCGGCTTCGTTCCAATCGTCTCTGCCGGTTGAAATTAGTCCGGCGGACAATTCCGCCTGTCTTCCGGTCAGGACGATATTGCCGTTTTCCCAGTAGCCCATGCGCCAATGCACCCCAGGGATTTTCGCGCCCAGGTCGATACCCGCAAAGGCTGAGCCTTTAGACCCGAATACGTCGAGTGCGGTGGACAGCACCTGATCGCCATGCTGCTGCAGCGACTTGCTATACCAATCGAAGAAGTCCTTGCCGTACTGTGTGTTTCGGTAATCGCCGCTGGCGTAGAATTCCTCGGCATTTTTCGGCGGTGCAATCTCAGCGCCATATTTTTCTCCCCAGGCTTTCTTTGCAGCTTCTTCCGTGCCGTATCGCTCGACGGCGAATGTTTTGAAAGACTGGCGAGCAAGGTCTGAATAGGCTTGCAACGCGCCTCTTGTCGGCCAGCCGCTGCCGTGATCGTGATAGTTGTAAGACGGATAGCGCAGTTCGCCGGCCGGTCCGAGGCTGACGTTGATTTCAGCGATGATTGGCGCTTTGCCTGAGAAGTGGTTCTGAAATTCGCTGAATACATTGCGGTAAAAGGGAAGAGCGTGTTTGGTCGCCCAGAAGTCCACATACTCGTGGCTGACATTGCCTTGCTCGCTTTTGAATTTGCCTACGTCCGGATTTGAGGAGCCCGCACTCGACTGAATTTTGCTCCATATCCACATGGGAATCGGCACATTCGCCGTATCTCCGACATTGCCGCCGCATTCGTGCAGAGAAATAATCGGCACCCATTTCATTCCTTGAGTGGCGATTTTGGACGACAGAATGTCGTAATACTTGAAATGGAATTGGCCCGGCTTGGGCTCAATCGCCCCCCACCAGACATCGGTGCTGACCGCATCGGCGCTCAGTTTTTTCGCACGCGCCAGTTCGCCGTCGTATTGGTTCCACGCATCCTTGTACCGGGGGTTTTCCGGATCGTGCACGCTTCCGATTTCCAGAGGACCCATCACGTTCATCGTGATCATGTGTCCGTCCAGGCGCACGATTTTGCCGATCGGATTGTAATTGCGATGTTCCCACGGAGTCTTGCCGGTCGCCAGTTTTACCCGTCCGGTTTCACTCGATTCGAGCCAAATCGGCCCTTTGGCTTCGGGGAAAACATGCTTGGCGCGATGTGCCGCATCCAGCCGCTCTGGAAAGCAGGTTGCGATCAGATCCGCGACATTTGCGCCGGGACGAATACCGGGCTGTCCATCGCCCAGTCTTTGAACGAAAAGACTTCTCACTTCGCCGAATTTTTCGACGCCGAGCACTCTTTTTATTTCGCGAACATTGAGTGTGGCATCGCCTTCGTGTTTGGCGGTGAATTTGTCCAGTGCCTCTTTTCCACCCACGACGACAAACTCTCGTGCCTGGGTGGTGCGGGAGATGTGCCAACGTTCCATGGCGTTGGAGAGCCGCTCGACTGGTTTTGCCAGGTTGCTTTCTACTCGCGCGTGCGCTTGGGTGCTGGAAAATTTGATGCCGGCACCAGCTCCCAGTACGCCAACCCCACCATCAACCAAGCCGCGCTGGACAACCTTGGACCAATCGATCGGTGTTCCTTCCGCCTGCTGGCGCATTATCTCGCCGCTGCCGCCGTTGACCATGCCGAAGCTGCCGCCCATGACCATGCCGGAAGCCAGCTGGTTTTGAACCAGCCGTCCACCCATCGCTCTGTTGACCCCGTAGAAGGCGCCTTCGGCCGCGCCGAAAACTGCTGCATCGAAAAGCCATGCTTGTGGATTGATCGTCTCGGCTTTCAGCCTCTCGGCTGTTTTCATCGGGTCGCTGAAGGTCTGGCGGTCGAAAATTATTTCAGCATCGCGAGCGGCAATGCCCATGAAAATGCCCTTTGTGGGCGCGAAATTGTAATTGCGGGACACTGCTCCGAAAAGCACTTTGATCGTTTGTCCCTTTACCGCACCCAGCGAGAAATCAGCTACTCTCTCAAGGGGCTGGTCATCAGGGCTGGCTTTGTCCAGACCGTAAGTGATCAACGTGGTCGCAACCCCTATTTTGCCGCTCGAAAATAGCGCTGCTGTTTTTAGAAACTCGGTGCCCACGTGGTCCAGCTCTTTGCGCTTTGCCTCGTCTTGGACTACCAGGCTGAGCGCGCCGTCCACGGCGTTTTCCAGATAAGTGTGCCGGGGCTTGGGGGCAGGATTGCCCTTGATGTAGAGATCGGACGCTTCGGCCAGGTGCGAGTGAATGATGGCGGAGACGTTGGCATTTTGCGCCCCGTCCCGGGGCTGATTGTGTTCGACTGGCTTGCCTTGCTCAGGCAGATTCTCAGGCATTTATGTTTTCGCGCAAAGAAAGAGAGAACGGATGCTTATATGTAATAACCAAGACAACTCGTACTCAATGGGGAAAGTCCCAAAAGCGAGAAAATTCCTGTGGCAGTCGTCCAGCAGTCCGCCCTGAGCGCGAGACTTATGTTTCTTTGATCGGGTCGTATTCGTCGGCTGTAAGGCCAAATGTCCAGGCCACGCCGGCTCGCGCGCTCAGGGTCTCGGGCGGAACACGCAAGAAATAGTTGTTGTAAGTGCCGTCCGGTTCCGGGGTGGAATTAATCACGTGCACGATCACGATATCTTCGTGATTGTCGCCGAAATGCTGGCGGTAGAGAACGCCGCACTTGTCTTGCTGAACGGCCTTGGCTCCGGAGTCTTTGATGAAAGCCTCCAGTCCATACATCTCCAGCATCATGCGCCGAATTTCGACGTTGGGCTCATAGAAAATCTGAGTGACGTCCTTCTTGATTCCAAATTCCAGAAATCTGTCCGGGACGAAGGTTCCATGCCAGGCGAAAGTTTCCCAGCCATCGCGATATCTGAGTGCGCACCCGATGGCGTTGTGTAATAAACCTTCCTGGTCGAGACTGAGCCGCTCAGGGCGGTCGACCATCAGACAAACATCCTCGAAGGGCCACCAGTAATGACCGAAGCGAGCCAGATGAAAGAACGGCATGATGTCGGGCACTCGAAAGCCGGCGGCACCGGTAATGTCGTAGAAAGGCAATTCGGCATCCAGATTGCCGTATCCGACAATCGAGAATTGCCCCATCGCCGAGTTGGCGAGGCCGCTGGTGAGCGGTCGGTCATCGTATTCTTCGAAGGGCTGGGTGATTTCGATCGGCAAAACATGACAAAGCTGTCCGACAAGCTTTGTGAGCAGCGCCGGCGGTGCCAGTTGTCCCCACACCTGCTCGAGATTGATATTGTCTACTCCAGGACCGACGTGACCGACGAAACTGGCAAGAACAGCCCGACGAACCTGCTGCGGAACAGTTGCAAACGAACGCTTGAGCGCCGGCGTAAGTTTGCTTTGAACTGTTGTCCACCAGTGCTTGTCCCCTTTCTCTTCGATCAGGCGCCAGAGTCTGGCACTGCAGTGATTTCTGAAATCGGTTACTACCTGCTTGTGGACGCTCTTAGTACCCTTTGAGACCATAGCCGCCGAAATGACGCCGTGAAATGGCGATTCGAACCAGACGAAATAGGAAGGCGGCTTCAACCCGGCGTTCTGGTAAACGTTGCAGACTGCATCCTCGGCTTTTCTGCGGTCGCAAGGCGAAACATTAAACGCTACAGGCTTGCAGCGCTCGACGACCTTTTTCACCGCTTCATCAGCGTTCTGGCCAACTTCAAACTGGGCCGAGGACATACTAGTCGATTACAAGCCTGCTGGAGCCCGGGACATATTCTCTTTGCTGAACGACGCGGTAGATGCCTGGTTTTAGCGTTATTGCGCTGTGTTCTTCGTGGACCAGAATGGCGCCGTCAAGAGCTTCGATGAATCGCTCTGCTCCGTGCTGGTACAGCTTGGCAAAACGTGCATCAATGGCATGCGCGTGACCGGTGGTTTCGCCCCAGGCTAGAACAATTCGTTGTTCTACTGCTTTTCTCTGGGCGTTTTTCGGCAGCGATGCGACTCTCGCCAGCAACACATCTCCCTGTCTGTAGGTTTCTACCATGTTTACTTCTCCGCTAGTTTCAGTCTGCTCTGCAGACTATTCGCGCTGAATAACTCTACTGCCGCCTGCCAGCCGCCGTCGGCTTGTTGATTTTTGAGGCAAAAGGTTCGGCTTTGCCTTCTTATACCCATTTTACGCATATTTTTGCGTTTTTTGGGCGGCATACGGGTTCTCAACAGGCTCTTTCAATGAAACTTAGACGTGGCTACGGTAAACTTCAGGAGTCAAAGATGAGGGGATTTCTAATGAGATTTGTGTCCGTAGCTGGTGTTTTTTTTGCATTGAGCCTTCTGGTTGGATCTTTTGATTGGCCCGGTCAGCAATGTCTGGCTGCAACCACTGGTGGTGCGAAGAAGTCAGCACCCGTTCCTGTCGAACCCACTCCTTCTCACTTTCCCAATCGAGCCGTAGCCCCATGTGATTGGACACCGCTCATGCTCTTGCCTGTCAGCTCGCCGCGCCTTTTCCGGGGCAGTGACGGGCTTTATAATCTGGTCTACGAAGTGCAGATGCTCAACTACAACGCCGCTGCTTCGAAAGTCTTGTCTTTTGAGGTGCTCGACCAGAACGGGCATGTGATCAAAGCTTACACGCCTGCCGAACTGAAAAAGAATACTCTCAATCTCAAAGACGCCAAGGCGGCAAAGAAAGACGATAAGGGCAATATCCTGCCGGCAGGCGGCTCGGGAATCGTCTGGATCAATCTCGAATTCAAGGACAAGGAGAGCGCGCCGAAAGAACTTCTTCACAAAGTCGTAGTGGAAACTGACTTCGCAGGCAAAACGCGCCGCTTTGAAAATGCCCACCAGCGTGTCCGGGTCGATGAGAAATCGCCAGTCGTTATTGGTCCTCCTCTCAAGGGCGGGCGCTGGTATGCAGCCGGTGGATATGCCGGGGATTTTGGCCACAGACGCGCTCTGTTTCCGCTGGGCAACCGGCTTGTCGCAGCGCAGCGCTATGCAATCGACTGGTTGCTGATGACTGACGATGATCATGTTTTTACAGGCTCCGGCAAAGAATGTTCGCAATATCCCGGTTATGGCAAACCCTTGATTGCTGTTGCCGATGGCACCGTAGTCGGTGTCGTGGATAAATTTCCCGATCAAATTCCCAATCATGCCACGGGCGATCAGCTAGCCTTCTACCCGGGCGGCAACAGTGTTGTCATTGATATCGGCAACGGCAATTTCGCCTTTTATGCACATATGAAACCGGGCAGCGTAAAAGTCAAAGAAGGGCAGAAGGTGAAACGAGGCGAGGTAATCGGTCTGCTTGGCAGTTCCGGCAATTCAACAGCCCCTCACTTGCATTTCCACGTGATGGACGGACCTTCTATTCTTGGCTCGCAAGGCGTCCCATATGTCTTCGACAGTTTTTCCGTAAAAGGAACGGCCAATGAAGCGGCAACCGAAAAGGCCATGGAGAAAGACGGCGTAGCACCGGTGGTCAAATCCAAATTCGACGGAAAACATTCTGATGAGTTGCCGCGCGAAAGCATGCTGATAGTATTTCCCGAATAGGGCGAGAGGGTTTAGCGTAAATGTCCAAGAGACGGCGCACCAAGCGCAAAACGCGGATAACGCATTTACCTCCGGGATCGGCTCCCGGTACGTTGATTCCTGCACCGGATGCGGTGAAGACCAATATCAGCGTGATCGCATATGGACCGGAGGGTTTTGTCGAAAAGGAGTTGGCCGCTGCTAAAGAAATCCAGCAGTATAGAGACAAGTGGCCGGTTGTCTGGGTGAACGTCGAGGGTGTGGGAAGCACCGATGTCGTAAAAGAAATCGGCGAGATTTTCCATATTCACCATCTGGCACTGGAAGATGTTCTTAACGTGCACGAGCGTGCCAAAATCGAAAGATACAACGATGATCTTTTTCTCGTCATGCACATGATGGAATATAAGGACCATCTGGATGCCGAGCAGCTCAGTGTCTTTAGCGGCAAGCACTTTGTAGTTACGTTTCAGGAAGGACCTATCGATACTCTCGATCCGGCGCGCGAACGTATTCGCAAGGGGCAGGGGCACATTCGCCGATTGGGTTCTGATTACCTGGTTTATTCGATCATCGATTCAGTCCTGGATAGTTATTTCCCCATTTTGGAAGAATTTGGAGAATTGCTGGACAAGCTCGAAGACGACATTATCAGTAAGCCCAGTCACGAAGTTGTCGGCAATGTGCATTCCGTAAAGCGAGAACTTTTGACTTTGCGCAGAGCTGTTTGGCCTCTTCGCGAATCGATCAACACGTTGATTCGCGATATGGAAGTGACTTTCTCGGAAGAAACGCGCATCCATTTGCGCGACTGCTACGACCATGCGGTGCGGATAATTGATTTCATCGAAACCTATCGAGAGTTAGCAGCCGATTTGATGGACGTGTATCTTTCCAGTCTGAGCAATCGAATGAACGAAGTGATGAAAGTGCTCACGATCATTACCACATTGTTCGTTCCTCCCACTCTTATCGCCGGCATTTACGGAATGAACTTCAACACTGAGATTTCACGCTACAACATGCCTGAGCTCAACTGGTATTACGGTTATCCGTTCGCGCTCGCGCTGATGGCCTTACTGACGCTCGGCGTCATTGGATTGCTCTGGTATAAGGGCTGGTTGGGGGTTTTGAGCAGGCACAACGGCGAGACGTAATGTTTTCTTCATTCCTGAATTAGCCCTTATCCTTCAGCCCGCTTTCAAAAAGCTTTCCTTTTGCTGTTGCGAAAACAACTATTTCAGCGGGCTTTCATCGATTTGCCCGTTGCACTTCTTTCTGTTAGGCTGAAGGCAGGGAGGTTGCATCTGATGAATAATCGCAGTGCAATCATTAGCATAGTCGCGACGATCCTGTTGCTGGGGCTGATTTTTGTCGAGCCGCATCAACTGCAGTCCGGCGCTCGCAGAGCCAATCACAATGAAGGACTTTATTGCTCGCTATCGGTGAGCTCCACTCTTGTGCTGGCGGAATCAAAGCCGAAAATCGATTCATTTGATGCGTCATCATTTTTCGGCGTTTTTTCGCTTTACCGCTCAAAGCAGCAGGAAAGTGCCGAATTGGTTCTGCCCGGCCCCGTCATATTGTGCGTAACTCCTCAACCTTTATGGCTTTTGAATCGATCGCTCTTGATTTAGATAGAACGATTTGAGTTTTTGCAATCAGATATTGAAACAAATCGAAGACGAGTATTCGCAACTCTTCTGCGTCTTTTGATCAGCGCGGATGCGTCGAATTCAAGTGCTCGTTCCGGTGCCGTGCACCTGGAGTCAGAGCGGTATTTTTTCCTGGAGGTTTTTATGAGTGAATTTAGAATGCTGGGCATTGCATTTGCAATGATGATTTTGTCCAGCGCAGTATCTGCGCTTGTTTTGCAGTCTATGAAGGCGTCGCCTGTTGCTTTGCTGAGCGTTACGACGATTGCAGCTTTGATTTCATATATGTCTGTTTGCCTTTACTGCTTGCCGCGTTTGCGCCGTTCGGCAGCTGTTGATGCGGAGCAGAAATAAAACTGCCACTGCCGGTGCGATTATTTCAAATCGTCTTTCAATCCCATCTGATCGACAATCGAGTCGAGTGAGTCCGAAGCGGTTTTGCGAATGGTGACATCGTGATCGCTTTGGGCTCGCTTATACCCTTGGGGAAGATCGAAGATATTGCCCGGCATAATCGCCTTGCTTATGGAATGAGTCTCGAGCAACATCTGCTTTTGCTCCGGCACATTGCCGGAGGCACCGGCGTATCCATAACTGCCCTTGTGGAATGTCTTCAATGCCAGTGGCATGGTCACGACTTCCGGAGTTCTGTACAACTGCACAATGACGGCAGTTCTTTCCTTTGGGCACGGGGTTTTGTCGATCCAGAAGATCCCCGCTTTGCCGTAGCTGAAGTCGATCGGCTTGTGCATGCGAAGTTTGGCTTTGGCATTTGGATCGGCTGCCAGGAAATACACATCTGCATCGCGATTCAGAATTTTTTCGTTGCCGGCCTTGACGATCGGCCATTCGCTCGTCGCCGGCATCATTGTCCATGTCGCTCTCAAGCCGTGCTTCTTCCAGACCTCCAGAGTCATGTCGTAAAAGAGTTTGCTCTTTTTGTTGTATACGATCACTTTCCAATCCGGCGCCTTAGCCAGAATGACGATATCCTTTCCCTTTTCGCTGATTTTTACTGCGTCCGGTGCAAGAATCACCTCCAGTGCTCCGAGATAGCCGTGCTTTTGCTGCCAAATCTCGACCGATTTTGAGGAGGGCGCTGCGAAGCATATTGTCGGCAGTGTCGCGCCAATCGTCAGCCCGGCTAGAATGCCGGCGCGTAAGGGCGCCCGGAGCAGACGGACTTTCCATTTGTCAGGCGTTCGAATATCCCACAGCATCTCGACATTTTAGATCAGAAGTGATGCGGAACGATTGCAAGCGCTCCGGAAATTCATCTTTGACAACCGGTTGAAACTGCCATTCAATGGCAGTGGCCCTCTAAATGCGCTATGCTTGGAACTGTGGAATGGAGGTGGCAGTTTCATGAGTTCGGGCGAAAATTTGCCCTGCATATCCTCCCCTGAAGAGTTCGCCGAAATGGTTAAGGCTGCTCTAAAGAGCCGCGGCGAAGAGCGTACGCTGCGATATGAGCCGGCCAGATTCGCATTGATTGTAGAAAATGAAAGCGGCGAGCCGCAGCAGCTCTTTGGTTTGGCTGCGATGTTCGACGAATACAATACCGCTCCCGAACCTGAGCGAAATGCTGTCATAGATAGATATTGCAGCTTCTTTCTTGGTGTCAATCGAAATAATCTGCCGGAAACTTTTGCCGAAGCGAAAGACGGTCTTATGCTGATTATTCGGCATCGGTATCTTTATCAAGTTATGCAAATGCGTCTTGCTCTTGAGCAAGGGATAAAAGCAGGTAGCGATGAGTTGCCGCCGGAACAGGAGATACCGCACGTGGTCATCGGTGATGATTTTGCCGCCGGCCTCAGCTACGATTTCCCTGACGCGATGATTCAAATTACCGGTCGGCAGCTTGCCAAATGGGGTGTTTCGTTTGACGAGGTTTATCAATGCGCCCTCGAAAATTTGAAGAAGCGCAGCGAAAAACCTCTGGTCGAGGCGGTCTCTGGTGTTTTCATTTCCAACTGGCAAGATGGATACGATGCCTCCCGGATTCTATTGACCGAGCTGATTCAATCGCTGCCTTTGAAGGGCGCACCAGTTGTAATGCTGCCTAGCGCTGAGAATCTTGTATTGACAGGATCCGAGGACGAAGAAGGTTTGGCGTCCGTGCTCAATGTAATTGAACCGATGGCTGACAAGCCTCGTTCTATGGTCGGTGTACCGTTGGTTCTGCGTGGCGGTGAGTGGATGCCGTTTGACATACCGGCCGAACATCCGCTGTACGAAAGATTTAGAGTTCTGAGCATTTCTGCCACCGCCCGCAGTTACGCCGATCAAAGAAGCGTCATCTCCGAATGGTTGCAGAGCATCGGCGAGCCGGCGCTGGTAACTCCATATTTGGCCACGCAAAGAAAAGATGGCTCAGTCTCCAGTTGCAGTGTATGGCCGGAAGGCGTGCCATGCTTGATTCCTCGCGCCGATTCCGTGGTTTTTACTGGTGGCAGTGAGGATTCCAATCAAGAAGTCGTAGCCTGCAACACCTGGCAGAAAGTTTTGGAAGTGGTGGGTGGACTCCTCAAACCCACTCCCTTTCACCCTGAACTCTACAGAGTAGCCAGATTTCCGTCTTCCACCGAATTAGCTCAAATAGGCATGGGCGTTTCTAATTTGAAGTGAGAATCTAGCGCGAGTCGTTGCCGTGACCGCTACCGTCTCCGTCTTTGGCAAGAATAAGAGTAGACTTGGCACCATTTGCCCCGGCAATTGCTTTTCCTGTATGGTCGCCGGCCCTTATGCAGTAGTTTGATTGATCATCGCTGCAGGAATACTCGATGCGCCCGGGGGCAATGGAAATCGGCGCTCTCAGGCGTTCTTTGAAGGCACCACCCATGCTTGTGTAGACTGGATATTCGAGTTTTCCGGTAAACGGATTTGGTAATGGATTGCCAAATTTTTTCTTCTTGGGATCACCCCAGGGAAAAAAACATTTGAAGTCATCATCTATCGCTTTGGGGAATTTGAAACGTTCTTCCTTGTACATCTCCGCAGCCCATTGAACAGTGCGCATATTTGCCTTCACCTGCGAGTCGGCATCGTTGGAGAGTACGTAGGTCAGCCTTTGGTTTTTTGGATCCAGCATTGCTTTTCCATTGCCTACGCCCACTCGAACGGTGAAATCTTTGCCACCGGAGGCGATACTATATTCGACCGAGCCCGGCGTCATTTTTCCCGGCGGCGACTTTCGGCACTTTTCAGGATCTGCTATGTTGCCGGTGATAATCGGTTTGTGTTTGCCAAGATAAGGGTTGTTCGGAATTGACCATGCCGTAAAAGTTTTGTCGTCACATTCACCGAAAATCATGTATGACATGAAGGCGTCGTCAACTTTCTTGGGAAGAACACCCTTGTGGTGGCTGGCATATCTCTGAGCCGCTGATCTGACTCGCTCAGCCACTTTCATCATGTATTCCTGTCTTTCTTTCTCATTCTTGAATTGCGGATTGACCATTCTTTCAACGGGCGCGAAAAACTCCTCGTCTTGAGCGAGCGCGCCAATGCCAATCAGCGATAGCGCTATTGCCGGAAGAAGAAATTTCGACTTTTGAAAAACCATATACTCAATCGGCTGAATTACAATTCGCCTTGTTTGGAAAGTGTGAATGTTTGTTGGTCGTTTTTGTGGCGTATGAAAGCTTTTCCGTCCGGTCCGCCTGCGCGAATCGCATAATCCTTTCCGCCGTCGATTGGATTATATTCGATGACGCCGGGCTTCAGTTCGCCCGGAGGGGTGAAGCGAGCCTCTTTTACGGTCTTGAACCTGCCCAGCACCGGCCATTCCAACTTTTGGGTAAATGGATTTCTCAAGGGCAAACCGGTACTCGTCGCTATCGGTGAATCAATGCCCTTTTGCGGTTGCTGCCCGAAAGCGTGATTGGGAAAACAGTTTTTGAATTCTGCATCAAGACTGACGGGAAACTTTCCGAACTTCTCGTAGTAGCTTTCAGCTGCGAATTGCACGGCCATCATGTTGGCCAGAACTGCCAATTTAGAATCATTGGTGAGCAGGAGAGGAGTTTTGGCATCTCTGCCTGTCCTGCCCACCGTAACGATTTCGCCCTTTCCGGCACCGCCGCGGATAATGTAGCCTTTCCCATCTCCAATCGGACTGTATTCCGTTACGCCAATTCCTATTCTTGCGGATTTCGCTTGCAGGGCCTCGGCGACACTTTTCAATTTGCCGAGCACAGGCATCTCTTTGGTATTCGTGTAGGGGTTGTAATTGCAGGAGAGGGTCGTGAAATTGACATCGTCGGCGCTGCCGAAGGGGAAATAGCTCTGAAACGCCCGGTCTATTTTGACCGGGTATCTGCCCTGATGGTGACCCGCATACCGTTCCGCAGCTGCCTGAACTTTGCGCATATTCTTTTTGACGTATTCCAGCTTATCTTCTGGAGTTTCCGGCAGACCCAATCCAGGTGCTGCAAACGCCGGCGCCTGGCGCCACAGCATCGCAACCACGACGAGGGCGCCGAATAAGATAGCCAAGCGCGATTTTGCTTTCATGTTTCCACTCAGTATCAGTCTTGACGTGGTTCCATATATTCTAATCGAAGGGCAACTAGAATATGGCAATGAATGGTACTGCTGTATATGGCTCGGTAATCGCAGGCGATGCTGTCTTTGACAAGAGTCGCAGATATCGTTATTCGCTGTCACGTCTGTGGGACGGGGCCAGGCCAAAAGCAACCTTCGTAATGCTCAATCCAAGCAAAGCCGATGCCGAGATTAACGATCCCACTATCTCGAGATGCATTTCTTTTGCAGACAGAATAGGCTGCGGTGCGCTGGAGGTGGTCAACCTGTTTGCTTTCAGAACCGCCTATCCGGAACAGCTGCGTGCTTGCCGGCGCCCCGTTGGCGAGTTGAACGATCATTATATAGACGCGGCAGTGCGAAGCTCTTCTCTAGTTGTCGTTGCTTGGGGCAATTGGGGTTATTTGCACGGGCGGGATGAGGAAGTTTTGCAGCACATCTCGGCCCACCAGCAGCTTCATTGCTTCGGTCTGACGCTTAAAGGTCGACCCCGCCACCCGCTTTTTCTGCCTTCTCACAGTGAGCTTGTCCTGCTTTCTCGCTAAAGCCTCTGCCAGACTGGGTTGGCGCCAATCAGGCTGTTTCGAGAGAGGGTAAGGAACTTGGCGGCACTTTGCGCGTCTTTCCGGCAGGTTTCCTAAAAGCGAAATTTCGGGGCAGGGCAGGGAACTTGATGACGTGGGGTGAATTATGTCCAAAAGTATTATTTCATTGTCGAAGATGATCTCTGGATCCCTTCTTCTTGGCACGACCATTTGTCTTTTATGCTCGTGCTCGCAGAAAGTTTCCGAAACCAGTCACACGGGCGAAGGATATTCAGAACGCACCGAGGTAGTGCGGGAAGGCGATCATCTTAAAACAACGACGATCACTACTGAAGTAGATCCGGTGAACAAGGACGATGTGCATATCACAACTTCAGAGTCTGACGGCATTCACGTAAAACTTCCCGATGATGACGGCTATGACGGTCGAACGAGAGTGCGTGCACCATTTGTGAAAATGGATTCTGATGACAATAGCGGTTCGGTCCATTTGCGCGCGCCATTTGTCAAAGTGGACAAAAATGGATATGGCGACAAAGTTCGCGTTCGAATCCCCGGTATTAACATCAATACCGACTAGGAATTTGCCGCAAGCAAAGAAATGAGCGAAAGAGCAATATAAGGAAAAATAGAAATGGATAACGAATTTGTACATGAGTTTAATTCGCTTTTGGCAGGCGAGCGAAGCTGTGTGGAAACATACGATCTTGCGCTCAGTAAGGCCAAACAAGCGGATGTTCTTGAAACCCTCACCTACTGCCGCAACAATCACATGGCTCGAGTGGCATTGTTGACCAGCCACGTGCTCTCGATGGGTGGGGCACCGAATGAAGGCAGCGGTATCTGGGGTGGGTTCGACAAGTTCGTCCAGGATAGTGCAGCCAACGAGCGGGATGCCGTGGCGATGCTGGAGGAAGCAGAGG
>JAIETE010000133.1 GCA_019745505.1 Candidatus Obscuribacterales bacterium
CGAGGCGTTCATAGTCTTGAAGCCGGGCAACACACCGGAGCGCGCCCGGCAGGTGCTGTTTGAAGAGTTGGACAACTTGAAGAATAAGCCCGTCGCTCCTGAAGAACTCGAAAAAGCGAAGAATCAAATCCTCAGAACGCTGTTCGCTAATGCGCATACATCCTTGCAGCGCAGCCTGGGAAGAGCAGAGCATCTTGGAGAATACACACTTTTCTTCGGCGATCCCAAATTGATCGACAAAGATTTGGAAGCGTACATGAACGTTTCGGCTAAGGATATTCAGCGTGTTGCAAAATCAATGTTCAACAAAGACATCGTTTGCATCGTTGATATAGAGCCAAAAGAAGGGAAAGAGGACAAGCCCGCTCCGGCCAAAGTAGACGCGGCCGAAGGCAGCGCACCGGAGCCTTCCAAAGATACAACCGCTCCCGAAAAGGTCGACACTGCTACCCCGGAGAAATCTGAAACCGGACTGCCGGGAAGCGCCGACTCGACGAAGGATACTCCCGCACCGGATGCAGGAAAAACACCGGCGCAAAAGAAAGAATCGGAGGAGTCCAAGAAATAGAAGCCAAAGACAGCATTCAAGCAATCTATTTTTAGGACTAACTAGGAGATAGTAATGAGAGTAAAAGCATTAGCAACAAGCCTTCTCATCGCCATGAGCTTGCAAGTCCCGTGCACTGCGGTCTGGGCGGAAGGCTCTTCTGAAAGCGGCTCGGCGACTACTGCGTCTGCAGAAGCATGGCGAAAGAAACCGCCGGAAGCGCCTGCGCCTCGCGCCTTTCATTTGCCGAAAATCGAATCTTTCAAACTTGCAAATGGACTCTCGGTGCAGCTGGTGGAAGATCACAGATACCCGCTTGTGACTATCGCGCTCGGTTTGAAGATAGGCTCTGCTCTGGACCCGGCAAAGAAAAGAGGCGTAGCTTCTTTGACGGCAGACATGCTGACAGAAGGCACCAAAAAGAAAACCAGCAAACAAATCGCCGACGAAGTGGACTTCATCGGCGGTGGCTTGAAGGCAGGTGCCGATAATGACTTCACTATAGTGAGCAGCTCGGTCCTTTCCAAATACACCGATCGGCTGATCGCAGTATTCGAAGATATTCTCTTCAATCCGACTTTCCCTCAAGCAGAATTCGATCTGAAGAAAACCAACCTCATTCAAGAACTGGCGATGAAGCGCAGCAATCCGGATTTCCTTCTGGAAGAACGCTTTGCCAAAGTCATCTTCGGCGAACATCCCTACTCGAGCATCGCACCCACGCCCGAGTCGGTAAAATCAATCACACGTGCAGACCTCGAGGCCTTTCATAAAGCGAATTACCTGCCCAACGAATCGGCTCTCGTAATCATCGGTGATTTCGATTCGGCAAAAATTCGACCGCTGATCAGCAAAGACTTCAGCGAGCAATGGAAGCCCGGTCACATCGCAAAGACTGACGGGCAGGGAATGCCGACGCGGACCGAACAGCGCATCTATCTGGTCGACCGCCCAGGTTCCGTTCAATCTAATATAAAGATGGGAAATGTCGGCATCAAAAGGACTGATCCCGACTACTACGCGCTCACCCTGGCCAATCAGATTCTTGGGGGAGCGGCAAACTCCAGACTCTTCCTCAATCTGAGAGAAGCTAAATCCTTCACCTACGGCGCCTATTCTGGCGTAGCTGCAGGCAAAGAACCGGGCTCATTCGGAGCGGAAGCGTCGGTAAGAACAGAGGTTACCGCCCCATCTCTGCAGGAATTCTTTTACGAGCTTTCTCGCATTCGCAACCTCAAGGTAACCGACAAAGAACTGAACGAAGCGAAGAAGTATTTGACCGGTTCATTCCAGCTCGGACTGGAAACCCAAGGAGGACTCGCACAGAGACTGCTTGAAGGTCAACTTTACGACTTGCCGCGCGACTATCTGGAAACTTACACCGACAAGATTATGACTGTCAGCGCAGACGATGTGCGCAATGTAGCAAGAAAACACATCGATCTCGGTCACATCGCCATCACCGTAGTCGGAGATGCAAAAGTGATCAAACCTGAGCTGCAAATCTTTGGACCGGTCGACGTTTATGACGTTTCCGGGAAAGTGAGCAGCGAGTCGAAATCCGAGAATCCGGGATAATTGCGGAGCCGCTCGATCATCGAAGAGTCCGAGAAGCCATCACCGCATGTGGTGGCTTTTCATTTGGCTGATAGGAAGCCGAGAGCAGCAGAAAGAGAAAAGCTAATTCTGTGCGCTATTTGGAATGTCGAGTTGGAAACGTTTGTGAATCGCCAGGCGTCCGTCATCAGAGATATTGTCTTTCGACATAACCACCAGCATGGGCGCCGGCAACCTGACAAAAGTGGAGGTTTGAATGGTCAATTTCTTGCCGCCCTGGACGTCTTCACAGTGATATTCGGTGAAGTGAGGGTGCTCAATAAAGTACCCGCCATTGGGTGAATGAGACAGCCCGAGATAAGCAGCGCGCATTATGCGTCTTTGATCGTGCCCGGCCAAGCATGCCTTTCCAGCTTCGTAAACAGCCGCCAGGCAAGCTTTCTCGTTGTAGGCACTGGCCAGATACAGGACAATGACATTACCAACCAAGAGCGCAGCGGCCGTGACCATAAATAAGGACGCAGCCTTATCAATCATGCGCCTGTCGCTCTTATTATCAACAGTCTTATTTACCGGTTCTTCTGTCGAATCCAAGGCAGTGACCCCAAAAAGTCGGCTCTCCCCTACTTAAAAGGATAACAGGCAGGAAAATTTAGGCAACCCTAACTACCGACTTCTTCAGTATCTCACGCCTCGGTACTCCCCATCTCCCCCAAAAAGGGGAGTTCGCGATAATTCTCAGCATAGTCCAGACCATAACCGACCACAAACAGGTCTTCAATCTGAAATCCGGTATAGTCCGGCTCAATAGGCACTACACGCCGGGAGGGTTTGTCCAGGAAAGCAGCTAATTTAAGGGTTGCCGGGTCAAACTGATCGCGCAAATATTCAAGGAAGAATTTAGCCGTCCGCCCTGAGTCGATTATGTCTTCGACAACGAGGATATGACGGCGCTTGATGTTGGGCAGGTCGAGGTAAGGAGCCTGAACATTGCCGGAACTCTCTGTCCCAGAGCCGTAACTGGAAAGACGGACAAACTCAATCTGCAGCGGTGATTCTATTTCAATCTGGCGGACCAGGTCTGCCAGAAAACAAAATGCACCTTTCATAACACCTATAACGACGGGCTTTTCCAAATTGCGGAAATCTTTGCTTATTTCCTTGCCCAGTTCTTTGATACGAGCCTGGATCTTCTCCGACGAATAGATTTCTTTGATTCCTGCAGTTGCCATTTCCATAGTCATTACTTGCCACCCCTGACTTTGTGTAGTTCAGAACCCGCGTTCGACCCTTTTCCTCTCCCAAATACCTGGCGCCCCCTGATATAGGTTGCGTCAATCATTCTGTCGTCTCCCAAGAAGACTATTGTAGATAGAATCTCGTCGGTGCCATGATCGAGAATATCTTTCGGACAAGCATTCTTCAAAGTCGGATCAATGACGATGAAGTCCGCTTCTTTGCCGACTTCCAGCGAGCCTAGGCGCTCTTCCAGCCGCAACGCCTTGGCTCCGCCTAAGGTGGCTCGATAGAATAGCTCGCGCGGCGATATCCAGATCTTCGGCTGGATGAAATTCGCGTCTTTCATCACTCCGAAAATCGACATTTGCGGACCCGCCGCAACATCAGAGCCCAAGCCGAATTCGACACCAGCCGCCTTGACGCGGTCAATGGGAAATACTCCGCTCTTCAAGAAAAAATTCGACGATGGACAATGCGCCAGTGCGCACTTTTTTCCATGCATCACTTGCAAATCTTCATCGTCAAGATGGATAGAATGAGCAAAAACAGAGCGTGCGCCGCACAAACCGCTGCGATCGTAAACATCAAGATAGCTTCGCGACTGTGGGAAAAGCGACGCTACTTTATCCACTTCTTCGCGAGACTCGGATAGATGTGTGTGCAGATATGTGCCGGGACTACTCTGCCAGAGCTTACCGCACTCACGTAGAAGCTCATCGGTAGCCGTTATTGCAAAGCGAGGCGTAAAAGCATAGAGCAATCGGCCGTCATCGTAACCGTGCCATTTTGAGGCTAACCCTTCCGAATCGCGAATCGAATTCTGGCTGTCTTCAAGCAAAGTCGGCGGTGCGTTTCTGTCCATCATGACTTTGCCCATGATGGCGCGCATTCCTTTGTCTGCAGCGATGCGAAAAGCGGCGTCGGTTGCTTCTTTGTGAACGGTAGTGAAAACGACTGCCAAGGTTGTTCCATTGGAAGCAAGTTCATCGAAAAACCAAGCAGCAATTTTTTCTGCATGGCTGAGATCGCTGAATTTCGATTCGGCAGGAAAAATATACTTCTCCAACCAGCTGAGCAAGGTATCCCCGGACTTTCCTATCTGCGTGACTTGCGGCAAATGAATATGCATGTCGATCATGCCGGGCATGATCAGCTTTCGCCCGCAGTCAACGATCTTTGAGCTGCTTGAATATCGCTCTGAAAGGTCGGACCACTTGCCAACAGCCATGATTCTTCCATCGCCGGAGACAATCAGTGCTCCAGCAGGGATGTCACGATATTGGTCTTCGTCAACCGGGTCAACAACGTGACCCAGATAAACAGTTGTAGCACCGCCGTTCTTTTCGGCGCAGCCGTTCTTTGAAACAGAGCCGGACATCAAATTTGCCTGTGGACGAATCCGATAATTGTACGGCAAGATTGAGCCCAAAACGCCTCGAATACTGAGTAAAATCAATGAATGCAAGTTGCACCTGAGCAAAAATGAAGCTTGAAACCGCCGAATGGCAAACACTGCTTCCGGTATTCCGCGAAACATTCAAAATTTGGTCGCCGGGTCTTTCCCGTGAGGATTATCTGGAATACCAATTCAAGCAGGCGAATCATCCTTGGGCTCGCCGCAATCTGAGGAATCTCATTCTCAGACGAAACGGCAGGCTCGTATCGAGCATGAAATTGTCCACGATTGATTTGCAGACGCGCGGACAGACTTTTAGATTGGGCGGAATCGGCGCCGTCTACACTCAGGCGGAAAGCCGCAACCAGGGCTGCGCTTCGGAGCTGATACAGGAAGCGATCAAACTGGCAAAAAACGAAAGTTATGACGGTTTGATTCTCTTTTCGGATATCGATTGCGACTTCTACGCTCGTTTCGGATTCGAAGAATTAGGAGCGGCAGACTTGTTGATAAATATTCCGTTCATCAAAGGCAAAGCGCAATTTCCAGAAAACATAACCTGCCAAGACGCAGGCCGGATCAACATTCTGCTCGATGGCAGAGAATTCGAAACCAGGCAAGAGCGGTTTTTACCTGAGCATGTGGAATACACTGCGCGCCACTACGGACAGTGGCTCAGAAGACAGCCATACGGAATTGTGCGCGACCGCAATTATTTCAGCTATAAGCTCATGAGAGAAACGTTTTTGCACGATCGCTCTCGCCATGCCTGGCCGGCATTGTGCCTGACGAAAATAAACTGCAAAGGAACACCGGGAGGATACGCCATCACGGAAACTGCCGGCGGTGTTTTGCGAATTCTGGAAATTGCAGGTACTGCGGATTTTAGAAGGGCGCTATGGGCAACTTTATTGATTCGCGCCCTGCAAGAAAAGCTGATGAGAATTCGAGCGTGGGAAGGGCTGGCCGCTGATTTTGCACCCAGTTTCAGCCTCAAGCAGCTGATAATAAGAGCGGGTTTGGATAAAATTCTTCCCGACGGTTATAAGGGTCAACTCAACTATTACAATCGCTCGTGGGGCAAGGGGATGTTGTTGCCATTTGACGACAGAATCGCCGCTCTCCATTTGATCGCGCCCTGCCCGCTTGTAGAACTCGATCACCTCTAGAAAACGATAAAGCAACTAATTTATGAGCAGCAATCGGCATAAATCATTCCATCAAAAGGGGTTATATTCACCCTTTAGGGTGTCTCAAATTTTCTCATCATTGGGTATGTTCTCCACTACAGGCACGAATGTGCTCAATCTCGCGGAGTTTTTCGATGTCCGACCACCTGGCAAGTCATTTGTTGCTTGATCAACTTCAAGCTGAGGGAACACGTTTTATATTCGGTTCACTGGCATCAGCCGAATCGCCCGTGATTACGGCGACTTACGAGATGCGCTCTGATATTCACTTCCTGTCTGCTCTTCATGACGAGGTGGCAGGCTCGATGGCGATTGGCTACGCACAAGCGTCGGGCCGCCCGGGAGTAATGGCGGTTCTGGCAGCTCCCGGCATGTCCAGCGTGCAGACGGCACTCTATACTTCGCTCAAAGCACGCGTACCACTGGTTGTACTTGTAGACCAGCAAGATTCTCAGATTCTGTCTGACGAACCGCCCCTGTCCGCCGACCTTCTTGAAATGGCAAAGCCACTTGCGAAGTGGGCGTGCGAATTGAAAACTCACGCCGAGATTCCAAGATTGATTCGCAGGGCTTTTCACGAGGCCAATTCACCGCCCAAAGGGCCGGTCGTCATTAGTTTGCCCCATAACCTTCTGCTCAGACCGTCGGCCGGACAAGCCATTACGCCCCCGCAGCTAAGCCCGCTGGGCTCGGCAGATCCGGCATTTTTGAAGAAAGCCGCCAAAGCACTGGTTTCGGCCCAGAATCCGTGCATTATTTTCGGTAATGAAGTCTCCCAATATAGGGCTCGCAAGGAGGCCGTCAGCCTTGTAGAAGTGCTGGGATGTGCCGCTTTCTGTGAACCAATGCCGACAGGAGTCAATTTTCCCAACCGACACCCCCAATTTTGCGGTGTCTTACCGCTGGATTTGACCAAGGCAAATTACCTGCTATCGACCTTTGACGTAATTCTTGTGCTGGGAATGCAGACTAGAATCCCAGCAAAAGTTCACGAACCACCACTGATTCCGCAGAGTGCGTCGGTCATCCAGATCAATGTAGAACCAGGTCTTGCCGGAAAAACACTGCCTTGCCACCTGGCCGCGGTTGCAGACATCGGCGAAACCTTGTCCAGAATTCGAGCTGAAATTCAGATGGTTTCCAATAATGCCTGGGTCGACGTGACCAAGCGGCGAGCCCACAGCACCATTGCCTGGGTTTCAAAACGCAAACAGGAGCTGGAGGAGAGACTTTCTTATCCAGGACAGAATGCGCCCATTTCGCTGCTCTGGCTGTTGCGCATGATTGATGCAGTTCGCCCGCAGAAGTCCGTGATTGTCAGCGACCTGGTGAACGATCTTTGTGATCCCGTCCAGGTACTGAATTTGGAGAGCAGTTCTTCGTTTTTCTCTCTCAATTCCGGTGTTCAGGGCTATGGTATGGGCGCCAGCCTGGGCATACAATGGGCTTCTCCGGACCACCAGGTAATCGCTTTGACCTCCGATCTCAGCGCTATGGTCGCGCCTCAAGCCTTGTGGACAGCGGCTCACTACGGACTGCACACAAAATACATAATCATCAATAATCTCGGAAGAAGCACCTACAACCTCCAATTGCTCTCCACTCCGGGCAGCCCGCTGCGCGTTCAACTGGACAATCCGCCCATCTCATTCAAGGATCTGGCCGCTTCCATGCGCGTTCCGTCCGGACAAATCAGCATGATGTCCGAATTGGAGCCGGCGCTCCAGAATATGTTCGAGACTCAAGGACCATACCTATTAGATGTTCTTGTTTGCGACGGGCAAATGGAGCAGCAAGCACTTGACAAGCAAAGGGCTGCCACAAACTCTTAGCTTAGCCAGGACTATATATAGATTCTTATTGATTCCTTTTGAAACGAGGCGGCAGCGCGCTTCCGTTGTTAAAATTTCAACTGTATTTGCGTCCTTTTAGGGTACTCAAACGGTGAAAACACTTGAAGCGAACGCCGCTCAGAAAGTAGAGAGCGGGCGAATTGTTAACGACTTCTCAATTGAAGTTGCAACTGTAAACGGTTCTGGAAGCCAATCTTCGAATACCGTGCTGATGCGCTCCATCTTCCAGATGGGCATCCCGGTCAGTGGCAAAAACCTGTTTCCGTCGAATATTGCCGGCTTGCCGACATGGTTTACCATCCGCGTAAACAAAGATGGCTATATTGCCAGAAAGAAAGAAATCGACATCCTCGTGGCGATGAACCCGCAAACCGCCATCGAAGACGTCAAAAACCTCAAGCCTGGTGCCGTTTGCATCAGCCCGCAAGAATTGAATTTGACTGCCGTACGCTCGGACGTTAAGCACTATCCGGTGCCGTTTACCGAGCTGGCTGCCAAAGCCACCGAAAACATCAAGTTGAGAAAGCTCGTCACCAACATGATCTATGTCGGTGTCGTCGCCGAACTTCTGAACATTGAGCAATCGGAAATCGAAAATGCCATTCGCCGCCAGTTCAAGAAGAAGCAGTCTGCTGCCGACTTGAACATCAAAGCATCCGACACAGGACGCGAATGGGCGAAAGAAAACATCAAGAAAGACGATCCGTTTTATGTCGAGAAGATGAACAAGACGGCCGGCAAAATCATCATTGATGGTAACGCCGCCGCTGCGCTCGGCTGCATGTTCGCCGGAATACAGGTCGCCGCCTGGTATCCGATCACCCCGTCGTCCAGCTTGACCGAATCGCTCATTGACTACATGAAAAAGTATCGTGTAGACAAAGAGTCCGGCAAAGCCACATTCAATATCGTTCAAGCCGAAGACGAATTGGCTGCCATCGGTATGGCTCTGGGAGCAGGATGGGCGGGCGCTCGCGCCATGACCTCCACTTCCGGTCCCGGCATCTCGCTCATGGCTGAATTTGCCGGCTACGGATATTTCACCGAGATTCCGGTCGTCATCTTCGACGTTCAACGTGTCGGTCCGTCCACGGGCATGCCGACAAGAACATCGCAAGCCGACTTGATCAGTGCCTTCTATCTCTCGCACGGCGATACAAAACATCTCGTATTGCTGCCGGGCTCGGTAGCTGAGTGCTATCAGTTCGCACACGACTCGTTCGACCTCGCCGAGCGCTTCCAGCAGCCGGTATTTGTTCTTTCCGATCTCGATCTGGGCATGAACAACTGGATGTCGGATCCCTTCGAATATCCGAAGACTCCGATGGACAGAGGCAAAATCATGACCGCCGAAATGCTCGAGGCCGGCAAAGAATTTGCCCGATACAAAGACGTGGACGGCGACGGTATTCCATACCGCACTTTGCCAGGCACCAACCATCCAAATGCCGCTTATTTCACACGTGGCTCCGGTCACAACGAAAAAGCCGGTTACACCGAGCGTCCTGATGACTACGTCAAACTCATGGACCGCTTGCTGAAGAAATTGGAAACGGCGAAGAAGTATATTCCGCAACCGATTATCGACAAGAATGCCAAAGCAAAAATCGGCATCATCGCTTTCGGTTCTTCGGATCCGGCCATCTGCGAATCACGCGATCAGCTCAGAATTTCCAATGTTGAAACCAGCTACTTGCGCCTGAGAGCTCTGCCGCTGACCGACGACGTAAAAGCATTCATCGAATCGAATGAACACACCTACATCGTCGAGCAAAACCGCGATGGTCAGTTGAAAGACATCATCGTGTCCGAGTATCCGGAGCTCGCAACGAAGATTCGTTCCGTCAGACATTACGATGGCTTGCCGCTTGACGCTCGCTTCGTCACCGACTCCATCCAAAGCCAGGAGAAGTAAGAGACATGGTTGCATCTACACCCAAACCCCAAAGCACAAACCGCATCGGTCTGACCTTGGCGGACTACAAAGGTAGCCCTTCCACTCTCTGCGACGGCTGCGGACACGACGCGATCACAAGTCAGATCATCAAAGCGTTTTACGAACTGGGCATTGAGCCGCACAACGTAGCAAAACTGAGCGGCATCGGTTGCTCCAGCAAAACGCCGGCATATTTCCTTAACCGCGCCCACGGCTTCAACTCCACTCACGGAAGAATGCCGTCGGTAGCGACAGGCGTCAGCCTGGCAAACAAGGACCTTCGCCTGATCGGCGTCTCCGGCGACGGCGACACCGCATCTATCGGTCTGGGTCAGTTCTGCCACCTGGTCAGACGCAATGTGCCGATGATCTATATCGTTGAAAACAACGGCGTATACGGTCTGACAAAAGGACAATTCTCAGCCACCGCCGACCTCGGCTCAAAGCTGAAAACCGGTGTATTGAACGAACTTCCGCCTATCGACCTCTGCGGACTGGCCATTGAGCTTGGCTGCGGATTCGTTGCCCGCTCGTTCGCCGGCGACCCAAAACAACTCGTCGCTCTGCTCAAAGCAGCTGCTTCCCATAAGGGAACAGCCGTCCTTGACGTTATTAGCCCATGCGTCACCTTCAACAACCACGAAGGTTCGACCAAGAGCTACAAGTACGCCAAGGAAATGGAAACCCCGCTCCACGAGCTGGGCTACATTCCTTTCTTCGAGCAAATCACGGTAGACTACGAGCCAGGTACAGTCACCGACATCGAATTGCATGACGGTTCGCACCTGCGCTTGAAGAAAACTGAACGCAACTACGATGCCACCAACAGAGCACTCGCAGTTGAAACGATTGCAAAAGCAGCAGAGGAAAAACAATTCCTCACCGGCTTGCTCTACATCGACGAGAAGAAAGAAAACTTCACCGACATCATGCATGTTGTCGATACTCCTATCGTCAACATTCCCGACTCACAACTGAGACCGGGCAAAGAAGTCCTGGACGAAGTCATGAAGTCGATGATGTAATTGACCGTGGGGGGCGCATTACATGCGCCCAATTTTGGTGCCTCAACTAATTTGGTTGGTGCACAATAAAGAAACTGTTCGAGGGCGGCGCCATACGTCGCCCTCGTCGTTCAAAATAGGATTCTTTCAAAAAGAAAAACTGAGGTGGTCGATGTCTGGACAATCATGCGAAGCGCGAGTGACAAAATCCGGCAATCAGATAAGAGAGTGGTGCGAGTCAAAAATCGGTGATCAAACAGGCAGGGTCTTCGTTATTACCGGCGCGACAAACGGCATCGGTTTCGAATCCGCCGACGCTCTGGCCGAGCACGGAGCCACTGTCGTTCTGGCGAGCAGAAACGAAGAACGCACAAGAACATGCGCAGAACAACTTAAGTCGAAGCATGGCAATCAGAATATTATTCCGATAAGACTAGATCTCAGTGCTCTAAGGTCTATTCACGAATCTGCCGAGCAAATCAAATCTCAATTTAAGAATATCGATGTTCTCATCAACAACGCCGGAGTGATGGTACCCCCTTACACGCTCACGGAAGATGGATTCGAACTGCAATTTGGAACCAATCACCTCGGGCACTTCGCTTTCACGGGGTTGCTTCTTCCCAACCTGATGAACACACCCGGTTCGCGTGTAGTCACCTTGAGCAGCACCGCGCACTTGCGAGGAAAAATAAACTTCGACGACCTGCAAAGCAAGAAGAAATACATAGCCAATCTGGCATACGCGCAATCTAAAATTGCCAATCTACTTTTTGCATACGAGCTGCAACGCCGCCTCGACAGAGCGAATTCGCGAACAATCTCTGTGGCTGCTCACCCGGGCTGGTCACGAACTGGTCTGCAGGTTCACGCTGTCACTAAAGCATGGGTGCGCACGCTTTTCACCATGTTCGAGCCGATTTTCAGCCAAGATGCGCGAGCGGGCGCACAACCAATGCTCATGGCTGCAACGGACAAGCTGGTAGCAGGCGGAGAATACTATGGTCCCGATGGATTCGCAGGCAGCAAGGGAAATGCGACAAGAGTCGACTCGAACAAACTCTCGCAAGATGCAGACCTGCAGAAAAAGCTCTGGAAAGTATCTGAAGATCTTACAAAGGTAATCTATCCCGTCTGATATCAGCGTAACTTTCGATCACCGATCGGTCTCATATCCAACCCGAGCAGTTTCTTGTTACCGCGCCGCATCAGGTTTCTGAAGACCTTTTTCTCGGACGGCAACCAGAAACAATTATCGAGTGAAAGATATACCAGGTTCAACTTTCTGAAAAGAGAAACGCTCTTGGGCGTCAAATTGGTTGCATCGACCCAGAGAAACTCCAGCTTTTTTAGGCTGGTGAGATTGTCTATGCCTTTGTCGCTGACGGTGTTTCCGCTCAAACTCAATGAGCGCAGCTTGGAGAAAGACGAAATTGTCTTCAAATCATCGTCCGTGAGATTATCACTATTCAAAGACAAGGTCGCGATCTGATTTTTGTCGAGATGTGGAAATATAACAGGCACATCTTTTACGCGATTTGCGTTTAGATAGGTCAGCTGCCGCAAATTGAGATTGAGCAAACCCTTTCCGGTAATTGCCGTGTCGTTAATAGAAAGTTGCTGCAACTTCTTCAGACCTTTTAAATGATCGATTGCACCATCCGTAATCGTAGTATCGTCCATGTTCAGAAAAGCGAGTTGCTGCCAAGTCTTGATCGCTGCAACTACGCTATCGTCAACAAAGAAACCCTTCAGTCTCAAATAGGCAATTTCATCGTTTCGAAACCCGGAAATCGAATTGGCATCTTGTGCGATGTTGAGGCCGAATGGTATTTCAACGCCACGATGCAAACCACGTGCAGCGATGAAATTGCCAGGGTCTTGACCGTAGCCGAAATCTCCAATCGAAAGATCCGGAAAGTGAAAATCTCTTTTCTTATCGGAGCTTGATTTTAGAACCGAATAGAATTCACGCTTTCCGGACATCGCTTCTTTTACTTGCTCTAATTCGGGTTCAACGACTTCCGGCTGAGGTCCAAATTGCCGGTTATACGATTGATCCGCCGTCGGGTGCGATATTGAAAAAACAATAAACGCGCTAATCGCAGTCAAAGCAGCAGCTGCGATCCACCAGCCTCTGTGCGCTGTTCTTGCAATGACGGGTCTTTCCTGCCTGCTGATCGGCTCCTTTCGCTGTACGCATTTAAGATCCTCTGCCACTTGCAGCAGATCCGAATATCGGTTGTTCGCATCCTTCTCCAACATTCTTGAAATTATGATTTCCAGATCCGCAGGGAAGGAGCCACCCAAGGAAGCTTCCTTAAGCGACAATGGCTTTTCGGATTGATGTTTCAACATCGTTGCCAGTGCGGTCTCTCCGATGAAGGGAGGAGTGCCGACTAAACATTCGTAGAGCATGCAGCCGATGGAATATACATCCGAGCGCAAATCAACCGGTCTGCCGAGGCACTGCTCGGGACTCATATAACTGGGCGATCCAATTACTTCTCCGCTTCGAGTGACAGTATTGAATTGCGTAGCATCACTAAAGATCTTCGCTATCCCAAAGTCCAATATCTTAATAACGCCATCGGCTATCATCACATTGCTCGGCTTGAGATCTCTGTGCACAACGCCTTGGGCATGCGCATACGTAATTGCATTACAGATAGTGATAAAGCGCTCCAGGACTCTGTCTAAGGGAAGAGCGCCCTCTTCTTTCATTACAGTGGAAAGGTCCTTGCCTTCAATGAATTCCATTACAAAGTAAGGTTGCCCATCGCTGATGAAACCACTATCAAAAATCCGAACAAGATTGGGATGATTCAAGCGGCTAGTGGCTTCCGATTCCCTTTTGAACCTCTGTAAATTACGGTCGCTGGCGTCAGTTGCCAGAATCGTTTTGAGCGCATATTTATTGGAGTCTCTCGAATCCTCAACAAGGTAAACGGCGCCCATGCCACCGGAGCCAAGCAACGACAAAACCTTATAGTGTTCTGCAATCACCTGCCCCGATTGAAATTCAGCCACGACTAAGCAAGACCTTCCAGTTTGTAGAGCTGTCGTGTATTACCATGCAATATGTCGCCAGCGATTTTCATGGACTGCAAAGGGTCCAAAAGATCTTCTACAACCAGCTTTGTAAGGACTTTCGACAATCCTCGTTTCAACGAATGCGCTCCATACCAATAAGTTTCAGGCACGGTGTGACCATCGGTTCCCGTAAGTATTTTTGAAACCGGAGCCAGTGATATTGCATCTTGAAAAATCGATTCGATATTTGCTGAAACGAGAAAACACGCAAGTGACAGATCCATATATACATTGGAGTAGAGCGAAGAGAGATAGGCCGCCTCTTTCACGAATGGATAACAGTGAAGAAGCACGAATTTGACCGACGACAGCAGCTTATTTTCAAAAACACTTCTCAGATGGAGCGGATTGCTTTGCAATAGATCCTCGTCTGAATCTCCCAGACCGGTATGAATTTGCACAGGCAATCTTTTCTCACCGGCAAACTCGAAAGCACGCAGGACCAAGTAATGATGAAGATTGCAACGCTCAATTCGAAATCCTGATTTATCGCTGGCAATTTTCAAACGATCTTTCAGCGCAACAAAATCATCCTGGGCCAAAACCTTTGTAGTATCAAGCAAACTCAACCCGCCTCGATAGGCAAGAATTGTTTTCAATGCGACTGCAGGAACATCCGAAGGCGCGGCCAACATTGCCAAAAATTTTTCTTCCAGTTCTCTGAACGTGGATGACTCTCTCAGAGCTTGCTCGATAAAACTCTCGATGCGCAGGCAACGAAAAACCGGTCGGCCCGTTAATTGCGCAAACTTTT
>JAIETE010000103.1 GCA_019745505.1 Candidatus Obscuribacterales bacterium
AGTGACGGGCGCGCGCGGAAATACTAGTATCTGATCGCCTCCAGGGAGAGAAATCATGTCAGTCCGCACCCGAACCTTTGCAGTCGCGGTAATCCTAGCAACCAGTCTGTGTCAATCTGCGGCAATCGCGCAAATGGGAAATCAGCTGACAGCTGAAGAACAAGTGGCGGCCCAAAATTTCAACGGCATCGACATAGTCGGCGACTCCTTCGGCACCCCAGCTAGTCCCAATTCCAGCAATACGACTGGGCAAAATTTCAGCACGAGCACGAATGGCAGTTTCAACAGGAATATAGTGCAAAACGGGTTCTCCACTAACCTGAACAACCAAAATACACAACTCGGTCAAACAAACGCGTTCAGCCTGAACAATTGCTATTCCAACGGCATCAACTCCATGACGGATATGAACGGCGCTAGTGGAATGAGCGGCGCTAGTGGAATGAACACCACCAATAACATGAACAACGGCATGCCGAATACTCTAAACAACGGCATGAACAACGGCTTGCAACAAAATATCGGCATGATGCAAAACAGCGGTATCAACAACGGATCAGCCGGCAATGGCGATATCGTTCAATCCATCGGCAACACGATTATGAACGACCCCAAAATGATGCAACGCGCAGTAGGAGTCGCCGGAGCTGCCGCGCTCTTCGGACTGTTCGTCACCAACGGCGGGGTTGGCGGTATGATGCGTTCAGCCGGCATGGACACGACTCGCCACATCCGAGGACCAGGCGGCGGCTATTAGTCCGAGACTTCGAAATGTTGCTCCCATTGCTTGTATCATAGATTCGACGCGCGGTCGGCTCTTGGCTTTCCGGCGCCTCTAGTCGGCGGACCTGACGGGAAAGGCACCCCTGCAATTCAATTCGACAGCTCGAGGAATGATACTGGTATTGGTACCAGTTATCATTGAGCTCGCCTTCCTTGGCATCGTTGGAAATCGGCTCTACGAAGCAACCCAAGAGTATGAGCGACTGGAGCGTTCCAGGCACGCGCTCATCCAACTCCATCACTTTGAAAAAATTGCCGAAGATGCTGTTATTGCTCTTGCTCAAGAGGAAGACACTGAAGCAGAGAGGAAAATCGGCGACATTGACACGCTCATTCATGCCATGCAAATTCCTTGGGCAACCGCCGATTCCATCGAGCACCCTGAGCTGGTGGCAATAATGAGAGATTCGGAGGCGGCAAGAATCAATTTGATTGCTGTCCTCAAACAAGTTCGCCTGAGGCTGTACAAGCACATAGGAAAGACTGTCCCTGTCGGGAAATTGGTGCCAAAAGCGTCCACACTAAACATGTTCATGGAAGTCCGCCCGCTCAGCAAACGCATTATTGAAGTGGAAACGGACATGCTCAATTCCGACACAGGTCAAATCGAAGGCCTGACCTGGAAGCTTACCGTGATACTGGTAAGCGGCGCACTGATTGGTTTTCTCATCTCACTGTGGCTGGTAAGAGACTTCACGGCGGGATTTTTGAACAGGCTGAGCGCCGTCGCCAATAAAGCGTTCTTGCTCGCCGGTGGACGCGACCTGCCCCCCGCCATAGACGGCAACGATGAGCTCGCCGAGCTGGACAAAGTGCTTCTGCAAGCCCACACAGAGTTGAAGAACGCTCGACAAAAGCAGTTTGCCATCCTGGACAATGCACGGGATGTTCTCTGCACCTTGGACAGCCGTTTGCGCTTCATTACCGTCGGAGATGCCGCGAGCAAAGTCTGGCTCTATTCGCCAGACGAATTGCTTGGACTTTCTTTGATATCGATAATCAGTGACTCAAGCCAAGATGTGACCAGAACTGAGCTGAGCGATCTGACTCTCAATGGCGGCGAATGCGAGTTTGAAAACGAAGTAAAACGCAAGGATGGAAGCATTCAACCATTTTTGTGGAAGGTCTCTTACTCGAAAGAACAAGCTAACTTCTTCTGCGTTGCGCACAATATTACCGAGATGAAAGCCGCGCAGCAACTCAAACAACAATTTCTCAATACAGCGAGCGAAGAGCTCCGCTCTCCCATCAACGAAGTCAACACACTGATAGCCTCAATCGACGCTACGGACATCACGCAAGCCGCCCGAGAAGAGCTTGCCAAAGCCAATTACAATCTCAAACGCTTGTCAGATCTGGTGGCGGAACTGCTTGATTTAGAAGACGTAGAAAATCTGTCGCGAGACTTCGAGAAGAAATCCATCAGCGCCGCCGAAATATGCCGTCAAGCAAGGCTCACCCTTGATGCCCTGGCGGCTGCCAATTCCATAACAATATTACAAACACCCGATGACGCCACCATATACGCAGACAAAGGACGTCTGATCCAAGCCCTAATCAACCTGCTTTCAAACGCAATAAAATTCTCTCCTAAAGGTTCGACCGTAACTATGGCAGTTAGCAGCAACGCCAAAAGCACGACCATCAGCGTTATCGACCAGGGTCCTGGAATTCCGGAGAAGGACCGGGAAGTGATTTTCTCGAGATTTCAGCAAGCCGCCAGCACGAACAAAACAGCAATAAAAGGCAGCGGGCTGGGACTCTCTCTTGTAAAATCCATCGCCGAAGCGCACGGCGGCAGGGCTGGATACAAACCGCATCAAGCAGGCGGCAGCTGCTTTTATATCGAGCTGCCCAGTGAGGAACGTGGAGGTTTGAATTGAACCTTCCTATACCCAATCTTTTCTGGCGAGGCATCATCATTACAATGATTCCTCTCTTGCTGCACGTGACAATCATCGTCTTTCTTGCGCATTTCTTGTTGACTCTAAAGAACGAGATTGTTACCGAATCTCGCTCACAAGAAATAATCGCCAGAACTTTCGTGCTCAATCGAGATGCTATGGAGACAATCTACAACCTCTATTTCAAGTTCGATTCGCCATTCGACACTATCTCTAAGCTTTTGCCGAAAATCTCCGCTGAAAGTGATCCGATCGACTCAATCAACCAGACATTGCAGGGACTGTTCAATATCGCCAGAACGGACAGAGAATCAGAAAGACGAATGCAGGAATTGCGCAGTTGCCACCAGGAACTGCTGGCGATGCACAAAGAGGCTTCATCCCTGCATTTCAAGAATGACGACGAGCGTGTCGACACTCGACAAAGATATTTCCGCCGCTTTCTGAATTGCGCCAGACAATATGCCGCTGCCACTACAGCAATCGTTGAGCTGGAAGAGGCAAGACAAGCCCGCAGACCGGCTCTAATGCATGACGCTCTCGGCAAAGTCTGGGCAACACTGGGCATTGCTCTCATCCTCAGCTCTCTATTGGCGGCGATACTCGGTTATATGTACATCGTTCTCGTCAAGCGCCCACTCAGGATCACCTGCCAGAGCGGTATGCTTCTGGCCAAGGGAAAACCGCTTCCAGCCGCGCTGCCCGGCACCGATGAACTAGCAACCTTGGACAGACTGCTTCACTCAACCGCGGCAGCGCTGGAAAAGGTCCAGCAAGATGAGAAGACATTAGTAGAAAATGCCACCGATCTCATTTGCTCACTTTCCGAAAGCGGGGCTTTCCTCAGCGCCAACCCTTACACAAACCGCATGCTGGGCTGGCCGCCAGAGTCGCTTATCGGGCAACATCTGCATGAATTGACCGTTGCGGATGAGAGTTTTTACTGCGATGAAAAGCTCCGAGAGTCGAGAAAGTCCACCAATATAAGCGTGTTCGACCTTCGCCTCGTAACGGCGACCAGAGATGTAATTGATACGCGCTGGTCATGCTTCTGGTCCGATGCTCAAGAAGCTTTCTTTTGTGTCGCACACGACATTACCGAAGCAAAAAACGCTGAACGCCTGAAGCAGGACCTGGTAGACATGATCAGCCACGACCTGAGAAGCCCGCTAACCTCCGTCAACATTTCGCTGGCTATCCTCGCCAGAGGGGCAAAAGGAGAGCTTCCAGCAGAAGAGAAAAGAAAAATCGTCAAGTCCGCAAAAATGTTAGATCACTTGATTGAACTGGTTAACGACCTACTCGATTTCCAAAAACTAAGCGCGAAAAAGATCGAGTTAGAAGAAGTATTCTTCCCTCTAGTTAAACTCATGCAAGAGGCAATATCGACAGCTGAAATAAACGCTGAGCCAAAAGACCTTGCTTTCGAAATATCGGGCGATGCCATCATCAGAGGAGACAAACGGTTGCTCACTCAAGCAATTACAGCGACGCTCGAGAATGCGGTCAAGGCAGCGCCCGAAGGCACAACAATTAGAGTCGAAATCACAGAAATAGCAGACATTGTTCAGATCCAAGTGATCGATCAAGGAGAAGGACTGAGCGAAGAAGAAACAGCCCAAATCGATTTGAGTATTCCCACCCAAAAGCTGAGTGGGCAAAGCAATCGCTCGCTTCTGAAATTCTCGATTTGCAAGCAGATCGTCGAAGCACACTTCGGCAACATCAGCTGCTACAACCTCAGGCCTTCCGGTTTCAGCTTGGTAATCCGCATTCCAAGAACCGCTCCCGGAGCCTAGCTTCGCAGCCGGTGGCGCGCCTGAGTGAAAGCTACCGGTATGCCTTCTCACCGCTTTTGCTCAGCTCGAAATCACGCGCTGCTGCTATTTTATCGCCGATCGCCAGATAGCATTCCCCCCGCCCCTTGTATGCATGACCGGCGCGAAACTTGTTCATTTCGATGGCGCGAGAATAATCGGCAATCGCCTTTTTGTAGTCTTTCATCTCTTTGAAGACGTCGGCGCGCATGATAAAGGGCTCAAACTCATTAGGCCGCAGCTTGATTGTTTGCGATAAATCATATATGGCTTTGGAATACTCTTTGCTTTTTACATAATAATTGGCACGCACTGAGAAATGCGTAGGATTGTCCGGACACAGCTCGGTAAGGCGATTCAGGCATTTCAACGCGTTGGCGGAGTCGCCTTGATTGATGAAAATGGAACATCTGTACTGCCAGGCAGTGACGGAATTGGGGTTGATCTTCAAAGCGGAGTCTGTGTCAGCAAGGGCTTCCTTGAGCTTCTGCATACTTTGATAGATTATGCAGCGCCTTTCATAACCGACCGTGTTTTTTGGATATGCCTTGATGAGCGAATTACAGTCGCGCAAGGCATCCTCCTTTCTGCCGATATCGCCGAATAGAAGAATGCGGCTATATAAAGCGCCTCTGTTCGTCGGGTCGAGCTCCAATGCTTTGGCAAAGTCGGCAAGTGCTTTCTCGTCTTCGCACAGCAGCATATAGTCTTTGGCGCGCCCAACATAGTTTGACGGATCACGCGGATTAGCACGAATCTTCGCTGACCAGCGATCCCTTTCACCTTCTCTGCTCTTATATTTATCCTTCTCGGAATACACAGAACCGCCCGACGAAACCTTCTTTGTCCCACTGCCGGAGGACAAAGGCGTTTCGCTATGGGCGGGTAATAATGCCAGTGGGCTGCTGCTGCAAACAAAAGCAGCGACGGCAAATAAAAGTGTTCTGTGGTCTGCGAACTTCAAAACTTAGTGAACATCCCCGCAACACGGGGCGACAACCTCCTCAACAGGCTTGGGTCTGGTTCTCGAAAATGTTTTGAGAAACCTCTCGCCGACTACACCGAATACAGCTAAAAACGGGAGCATTTGTACAACAGAATTGAAAAATGCGGTCCAACAACAGCACGGTTGCATACGAATCCTCCAAAGGACGAGGGACCTGCTAAATTCTCACCAACTCAAGAGATTTTTGAAACTTTGTTTGAACCCGATGTTTGAGAGAACTCAGTGACAGCACTGAGTCTGCGTTTTCTGCTGAGTCTTTGTTACCTCCATCTCTTCGCCCTCTTCATCGACTTCGAATGAGGACTCGCCGCGACGCAAGAGTTGCCAGAGCTCGTTCATTACACGAGCAGAATCATCCGCTTTCACGGCTTCGACAACGCAAGTTTCGAGATGCTGTTTCAGCATCAGATGCGCTGTTTTGTCGAGAGCTGCCTGGACTGCTTTTAGTTGAGTCAAAACATCGATGCAATATTTTTCGTCGTCAATCATGCGTATGACCGCTGACAGGTGTCCCTGTGCTTTGACCAAACGGGACCGGAGCTGACGCTTTGTGTCACCTGTGATAGCCACGCATTTACCGCCTATGAAGTGTCGCCATGAACAAATGAAAGCAGAACTCACGCGCGAGTTCAACCAATCCCCCCGGTAGGGACAATGCATTTAATACTAATTCTTCAGTCGCTTACAGGCTCGACTGCTCAGCGTTTTCCGGCGCCAACCAGAGACTTGCCTTCACCCTCAACCCTTGCCAGAGAACTCTCGTTCTTTGCAAACATGCCGAAAATACGTCCAGTCACGGTGCCTGGTTTGCGTCTTTCGTGAATAGCGCGCGATAGAAGTCGATTTGCATAATTTGCTCGACTGGCATCGTCGCAAGCTTGCGATTTGGTCGCATCTTCCATGTATTGCCCTCCGCATCTCATCATCGAGAATCGCCAAAACGGAGTTTCCAGTTCCCATGAGTTTAACCCGGAAAAGCGAGATGACAAGCGATATTTCATCTAGGTGAATTTGATTTAACGAATCAAACTCGGCACAATTACTTCTTTGCAAAAGATCAAAGTCATCAATACCTTTAAAATTTAGTCCTGTTAACGCTTTTGCACGTTCTCACAGGAGCGGATTCGCTAAATGTCAGACGCATCTTCACTTGCAGTAGAGCAAAGTTCAAAGAAAAAAATGGCGGACGAAAAAGATTCAAACCTGATATTGCCGGACAACCTGCCCGGCCTCAACGCCTGGAAAGCGCGCCGCCACTTGCTTGACACGAAGGACTTGAGCGTCGAGGAAGTTGACGCGCTGATAGCAGTCGCGAAGCTCTGCAAAAATATTCATTCAAAAGGGCGGCCACCACTGACGGTGCTCAGTCACAAAGTCGTCGGCAATCTATTTTACGAAAACTCTACGAGAACCCGCAGCAGCTTTGAGCTTGCCGCAAGAAAGCTGGGCGCTTCTGTTCTAAATCTCGACATTCGCATGTCATCCGTTGCGAAAGGCGAAACGATTGAAGACACCGCTCGTACATTAGTGTCGATGGGCGTAGATGCTGTTGTGCAGAGACACAGCTCCTCGGGCAGCGCTCACAAACTGGCTGAATTGCTGAAAGATGAGGTACACGTTTTGAACGCCGGTGACGGCTGGAACGCGCACCCGACACAAGCGCTTCTCGACCTCTTCAGCATGCAGGAGACGGGAAAGACGATCAAAGGCCGCAAGGTGGCAATCATCGGCGATATTACACACAGCCGAGTCGCGCGCTCGAATATCTGGCTCTTGCAGAAGCTCGGGGCAGACATACACGTCGCCGGACCACCTACATTGGTGCCGGTAGAATTGGACAGTTTTGGCGTCACCGTGCATGAAAAACTGGAGCCGGCCATTAAGGACGCTGACTTCGTGATTGCGCTGAGACTTCAACTGGAGCGCCAGGATGAAGGTCTCATCCCCAGCATCGGGGAATACAAACGCCTATACAGACTGGATCACGAACGCATCAAACGATGCAAATCGGACGTTCGCGTCCTCCACCCTGGTCCGGTCAACAGAGGAATCGAAATTACCGATGATCTTGTCGATGACTCGAAAGTATCACTCGTCAACCTGCAGGTAGCCAACGGAATCGCCGTCCGAATGGCAGTCCTGTACCTGCTCATGTATGACGGCGAAAACGCATAGACCGGCTATTGGCACGATAAAACAAACCCAGCTCAAACGGACATTCAAATGGAAAGCGCGATTCTCATCAAGAACGGACGAGTAATTAACCCCACTGATGCTAACGGCAAAGCGACCAGCAACGTAGCCAGCAATCAGAGTCTCGACATTCGCATCCGGGATGGAAAAATCACCGAGATGGAAAGCGAACTGAAACGCAAGGATAACGAGACGGTCGTCGATGCCCAGGGTTGCTGGGTAATGCCCGGATTCGTCGACATGCATACTCACCTGCGCGACCTCGGGCAAGCTGACCGGGAAGATATTTCCAGCGGCACTAAAGCAGCCGCCGCCGGCGGTTATACGACCGTTGTGGCGATGGCGAACACCGACCCGCCGACGGATTGCGCCGAAATTCTGGACCGAGTGATAAAGCGCATTCACGAACGTGCGATCGTCGAAGTGCTGCCGGTCGCCGCTGTGACAAAAGGATTGAAAGGCGTTGAGCTGACCAATATGGTGGAAATGTCCGACATGGGAGCGATTGCCTTCTCCGATGACGGCATGCCGATTTCCAACCTCGACGTGCTGCGCCGCGCATTCGAGTATGCTCGCCTGCACGGACGACCAATCATCAGCCATCCGGAGGACAAAGACCTCTCTCATGGCGGCTCGATGAACGAAGGCTGCCAGTCCACTTGCCTCGGCATGAAAGGCATTCCCTCGGCCAGCGAAGCCGCCTGCGTAGCGCGAGAAATCGAGGTGCTTCGATACACCGGCGGTCGCCTGCATTTCGCGCACACTTCGGCCAAAGCCTCTATCGACTTGCTCCGGCAGGCAAAAGCACAGGGTCTCAACGTCACTGCCGATGCGACGCCCCACCATCTGGTCTTGAGCGATGCCGACATGACGCCTTACGACACATCTTTCAAGATGAACCCGCCCCTGCGTTCCAAAAAAGATGTCGAAGCAATCGAGCAAGCGCTGGCAGACGGCGTAATCGACGCGATTGCCACCGACCATGCACCTCACTCCAAACTGGACAAGAGCAAGCCTTTCGACCATGCCCCATTCGGTATAATCGGGCTGGAAACAGCGTTTTCTCTATGCTTTGAAAAGTTGGTGCTCTCCGGCAAAATGGCCCCCAACAAGTTTCTCGCCCTCATAACTACCCACCCAGCTAAAATCCTGGGCATTCCGGCACCGCAAATCTCAGTCGGAGCGCGCGCCAATATCGCCATTGTCGATCCCGAGATGCGTTGGAATTTCGTTATTAGCGAGAGCTTCTCGAAGAGCAAAAATTCTCCTTTTACAGGTCGTGCCCTCAAAGGCAAAAACCTCGTCACGATCTTCGACGGAAAAATCGTCTATCTGGACAGCGAGCGGGCAGCAAAACGCGTGCAAGAAGTTTGCGCGAGTTCAAAATAGAATGAGTCAATATCTGAAAGAAACGCGCCGCTATCACCTGGTGATTTTGTTCGCCCTTCTGTCCATTGCACTGTGGGTTACACCTGTGCAACACATAATTTCCATCGGTCGCTTCCAGCATTATGCAATGGCGATTTTTCTTTTCTCCTGCGGCTATTTCGTTCAGGCTGCATATTCATGGAGAGAATTGTCCAAATTGGGTCGCTTTTCCTACATCGCCACAGGTCTCTTTTTCTTTTCTGTGGCTACGGTCTTCTACCAGAATCCCTGGCTGGTGGACCGCGCCTCGGTGGCCAGCGACGAAAAGATGCAAAATCGGCAGACCCTGTTGGTCGCGTATATGGGGACCAGCATTATGCTGGGCATAGTTTGGCTTAAGGTCGCCTATGACGAAGCCATGGAAAAACGCAGGAAATTGATGCCGGAAAACCAGACACATTCACCGAAAGCATCGTAGGGGTCAAAAAGTGAAGCGAATAATTCTTCTCGTTGGGGTGCCAGGGTCAGGAAAGTCGACTCTGGCGGCAAAAATCGCGGAAAAAGGATTCACGGTCATGTGCGCCGATGCCATTCGCCAAGAACTGTATGGAGACGTTGTAGAACAAGGCAATCCCGCCGAGGTCTTCAAAGTCTTTTTCGAACGGATGGAAAAGCTCATGGAGAATGGCGCGGATCTGATAATCGACAATACCAACGCAAATCCGCTGCACCGAAAAGAAATTCTCGATCGTGCCAAGAAGTTTGAATACGCGGACATCCAACTTTGGGTGATGGAAACCCCTCTGCCGGTTTGCATCGCCAGAAATAAGAACCGCGGGCGCATGGTACCGGAAGACATTGTTGCAAAAATGCATTCCACCATCAGCCGAGGCGGTCGCCCCACCCGCGAAGAGGGGAAATTGGTGTTAATCCGACCAGGAAATGACGAAAACGATTACAGGTTTTTCTTTCCAAACTAGAAAAAGTGGGTATGAGTAGGGTGTGTAATGTCCTAGATCAATTTGAAACACGGCGAGGCAGCCCCCGGGGATGACCACTATCCTGGAAACGCATGTCGACAGCGATAGCTCTGCAGCAAAGGCTTTGCAGAGTATTCTCGAGATGGGTTTTTTCGAAACTTCAACGATTCACGTCGCCAGCACCGACCGCTCGGAAGAAGGCGCCATTTATATCAGCAAGGGCAGCGCCATCAAGGGTGCAATTTATCGCGAGACCTGCGAGCAGGGGCGCGTAGAGAAGGGCTATTCCGCCCTCAGGCGCCTGTTAAACCTTAAACAAGCTTATTTTGTCTACAAAACCGGCGGCGACCACAGCCTGGCGCTAGAGAGCGAAGGCTTGAACGTTGACATTGAAGATATCATCCAACAGCTGCCCAACCTTCCGCCTGAAGCGCCGGACAGATACAAGCAAGAGCAGACCATTCCGCCCAACCAGAAACAGCGTTTCGAAATCGATGCCGAGGAATTGAGAAGCGGCAACCGCCCGCAAGTCGATAAGCACGACCCGGACAGAGTGGCACGCGGCAAAAAACGCATGCGCAGACTGGAAATGCGCAACATGATTTTGAAGGGCCCGCTGATTTGGGCCTGCGTTATCGGTCTGGGATACGGTGTTTGGCATTACTTTGGGCCGACCATCAAAACAGCGCTAGCTTCCAAGGGAAAAACCACTCACGCCGTGAAACACAAACCGGCGAAGAAACGTTCTCACTAATTTGGACAGGACTAACGCTAGCTAAGCGAAGGCGTAATCTTGGATTCTTAATCAAAACCAAGTTCTTAAATAGCTCTTTGTTCTCAGGGTCTTCTCTACAAACCAGTTAAAGAAGCATGAATCTGTGAGCCTCTTGCGGCTGCGCGAAGGTTACTAATAAGCATAGGCAAAACTTTGGACAGCCCGCCCGATTTTGGTAGGGTATGGTATCTCTTTTCAACCCTTTTCCAACAAACCGAAACTCACAAAGCAACTCCTTGCGTGCTTTTCCTGCAATTTCCTAACGCCTTGCGGCGACGGGTGCAGGCTGCGCGCTTGGAGTTCTCAGCGGAAACTCGAAGTTGAAAGGCTAGCACCAGAGCACTAGCTGCGCGAATGTTCGCACAGCTGATGCTCATTACCGAACGTCAGACGACGTTCAGACTATGGATGGTTACGATATGGATAAAACAAGGAAGTTTGCTCCACTGAGTGGTCCTCCAGTGCAGGATGCCTGGCTGGACCGCTTGAGTTACCGACGCCTTCTCTCGGTCGCTGGTTCGATGCTCATCGCAATCAAAGCGCCGAATGCGACTTTCCGGAAGGTGTACAACGCAGCGCGCATGATTCCCCACAACATGCGCCAAACCGAGACGGCAAAAATGGCTCGACAAGCGCTGGTGACAGAAATGAAGGGGTACTTGAACGTACACCGCTCACTCGATCCCAGCCGAGTCGAAGGCATTGCCCGACCGCATGAACTGCACTTTCCCGCTGTTACGGAATGGGGAACGCTGCCGCCTGGATTCTGGCATGTCAGCTTCGAAGAGTTCGTCGGCAGGCTCGCTTTCAATCGGCACCGCAAGGCTCAGGTGAAGCTCCTCTTCGAGGCGCTTTCATTGCTGAAGTCTGCCGGGTGCAAGAAAGTGACGATTGCCGGCAGCTTTACGAGCAACAAGCCTATGCCTGGCGACATCGACCTTGTCTGGGACGCAGACGGTGTGAACAGCGAACAGCTTGGACCCATCTTCGACGAAAACAACGGTATCGAACTGCAAAGGCGGTTCGGTATCGATGCTTCGTGCCAGGAATGGAAGCTCAAGCTCTCCATCGTTCAGTCGCTCTGGGGCGCCGGCTCTCCCAAGCCTGAGGAATTTGTCGGCGAAGAGTTCGACCAGCTGCCGCGCTTCCGCGCTGTCGGCGTGCTCGTTCTCGACCTCACGCAGGATTTGCCCGTTCTGCGGTTCTAAGCTTACGAATGCTCAGGGATGCGTCTTCACGGGCGCCTCCCTGGGCAGTCGTTTTTTCACACCATTCTATTACTCCATATCGTATATCCTGCAAAAAAATCGAGAGAGAAAGAACGAGGGTCGGAGAAAGCAAGCTCTCTCCGACCCCGTTGCGCTACTTCAAATCAAGTCCGCCGGCGCGAAACCAATCAAGGCTTCTTGGGAGCGAAGCGCTCCTGCAGCCTTGCCTGAATGGACGTGAAAGTCGCCGGCAAAGACTTGCCGACCTTGGCGAAGAACTCGCGCTGCAAGTCCAGCTCTTGCAACCATTCCGAGGCATCGATCTTGATGGCGGATTGGAAACGGCTTTCGTCTGCCGCGTCGAAACCGTTCCAGTCGATATCGACGAAACGCGGACGATAGCCGAGCTCGGAAGATTCTGCTCCGCCGGCGCCGGACGTGCGCTCGAAGATCCACTTCAAGACGCGCATGTTCTCGCCGTAGCCAGGCCACAGGAAGTCACCGCCCTCATCCTTGCGGAACCAGTTGACGCAGAAGATGAGAGGCAGCGTGCTCTCCTCACCGTCGACGATACTGTTTTCGATGCGCTCGCCGATCGACAGCCAGTGCGCGAAGTAGTCGCCGATGTTGTAGCCGCAGAAGGGCAGCATCGCCATCGGATCACGGCGCACCTGACCAACGGCACCGGCTGCAGCTGCGGTCGTTTCCGAACCGAGCGTCGCGCCCATGTAGACACCGTCACGCCAGCTGTAGGACTGCACCACCAGCGGTACCGTCGTCTGGCGGCGTCCGCCGAAGACGAAAGCGCTGATCGGCACGCCTTGCGGATTGTCCCAGTTCTCGTCCAGAGACGGGCAATTGGTGGCCGAGACAGTGAAGCGGGCGTTGGGATGCGCGGCTTTGCGACCGCTGTCCGGCGTCCACTCTTTGCCCTGCCAGTCGATCAGGTTTGCCGGCAGCGTATCCGTCAGACCTTCCCACCACACATCGCCTTCCGGCGTCAGGGCCACGTTGGTGAAGATGCAGTCGCGCTGCAGGGACGCAATCGCGTTGGGGTTGGTCTTGCCAGAGGTTCCCGGCGCCACGCCGAAATAGCCAGCCTCCGGGTTGATGGCGCGCAGCACGTTGTCGTCGCCGCGTTTGATCCAGGCGATATCGTCGCCCACCGTCGTCACCTTCCAGCCTTCCAGCCCCTTGGGCGGAACCAGCATGGCCAGGTTGGTCTTGCCGCAAGCGCTCGGGAAAGCGCAGGCGATGTACTTCTTCTCGCCTTCGGGCGATTCGAGACCGAGAATGAGCATGTGCTCGGCCAGCCAGCCTTGCTGATGCGCCATCGCCGAGGCGATGCGCAGCGCAAAGCACTTCTTGCCGAGCAGCGCGTTGCCGCCATAACCCGAGCCGTAGGAGATGATCTCGTGCGTATCCGGGAAGTGGCAGATGTACTTCGTGTCCGGGTTGCAGGGCCAGGAGACATCCGCTTCGCCTTCAGCGAGCGGCTTGCCGACCGAATGCAAACAGGGGACATATTGACCATCCGCACCCAGCAAGTCCAGCACGGCCTTGCCCATGCGAGTCATCATGCGCATGCTGACGACGACATAGGGCGAGTCCGTGATTTCCACGCCGATGTGGGAGATGTTCGAGCCGAGCGGTCCCATGCTGAATGGGATCACATACATGACCCGGCCGCGCATGCAGCCGTCGAAAAGCTTCGTGAGCGTCTCCTTTGCTTCTTTTGGATGCATCCAATTGTTGGTCGGACCAGCTTCTTCCGGCTGGTTGGTGCAGATGAACGTGCGTTCTTCCACGCGGGCGACATCCGAGACATCCGAGCGCGCCAGAAAGCTGTTGGGGCGCAGCGCGGCATTGAGAGGGATGAGAGTCCCGCTCGCCACCATCTCGGCAGTCAGTTTGTCGGCCTCCGATTGTGAACCGTCGCAAATGTGAATGCGGTCAGGCTTACAGAGGGCGGCAACTTCCGAGATCCACTCGTTGAGACCTTTGTGATCGACGAGTGCAGGGGGCGTGAGTTGAGAAACTGTCATGTTTTCGTCCTGGTTGAGGGCTCTTGACGTCCCTGAAATCAAACGGCGGCTTTCATTCCGTCTCACCTGCGACTAGGCAAATGGGCTCGAAACAGAAGCGGCTATTTGGTTCGGGGGTCTGGTTGTACCAATGGGGTAGAAAGAAAAACTGATGATGAAACCTAACAAGAAAGGGCTGAAATGACCAAAAATGGCAAAAAGCGCAATAAAACGAAACGAAGCCCGCAACCGCGAACCTGCGTCCTGAGCGGCTTGCAACCTTTTGTCATATTGCTTTTCTGTTTCGTTATGCAAAGCCGCTTGCTCTGCACTCGGCAAGCGCAGCTTGCGCTAGGGGCTCCGAAACGCCTTCCGTTAGCCGGCCTTAACGATGTCGCTCCTGCCAGGTTTGCTATCAGCTATTACAGAAACCTCACTGTTTAGGCTTTACCTTCATATTCTTGCCGGCTTTCGCTTTGATAATCTTGGCTGCCTGAGCCAATTTTG
>JAIETE010000190.1 GCA_019745505.1 Candidatus Obscuribacterales bacterium
ATTCTGTCCTAATATTGGGATTTCGAAAACGCTTGCAGGACCTTTCTTGTATGCAACAACACAGTTGACCAATCCGGGTTTTCCTGTTGCCAGGAAATCCAGCGACTGAAATTCCTGACTGGTTATTCTTTGCTTCGGAAAAATCGATATCCGTTGGTCATCTACCTTTCTCAAGGTATGCTCAAGGTCTGCAGTCAGTTCTGTCGAGTCGACGACATTTGCCGGAGCGTATTTCATGTCTTCCTGCGGGGTGTCAGCGGGGGCCATTATTTCCACTCTTGGATAGACGAATATTGCCGTGCCCGCGCCACGATGTTGAAGGCAGACTGTTATTTGCTGTCCCGAATACTTCGTCAAATCGATCGGCCCTTCGCCTGGAGGAGAGGAGAATTCACTTGCGGCACCGGCACCGCTTCTGACTATGATCGAATGGTTGCCGCCCTCGGCTTCTTTCAAGAGTCTGCAATGCAGTCTGGCAAACCTGCAGCGAGCCGGGATGTTCACCCGCCAGAATACCTTGCTCTCGCCCTGCAATGCCAGATCTAGATGAGCATAGTTTTTCCAGCTAATCGGTTGAAACGAATGTCCGTGCTTTATCCAGAAAATCCGACCGCCGCGCTCTCTTTCTAATTCAACTGTCGGTAAGGCGAAATCTCCTTGCAGTAGGTACTCACGGTGTGGCGCAAAAACCGACCAGCCGTTTCTCTCCAGAGGAACCCCCAGAGAGAAGGGTTGAACGTTGACTAATTTGAAAACCATGCGAGTGGCATACGTAGGTGCCTGTGCATAATGCTGCACCAATGACGCCGAAAATGGAGCTCGACTGTCGAGATAGTATTGTTTGTCTTCGAAAGTTTTGCTGTAGGCCACCGTGAGCACCAGTATGCATGCTAAGACCAGCAGTGAGGCAGCGCGCCTGCTGCGCGCAAAGTTTGGGGGGAAGTGGAAGCAGTAAATCGCCAGTCCAACCAAACCGCACCAGAAAAGCGAGCTTATTGAACTGTTCGTCGGAGCGATGAAACTGCGAGTCGTTGCCACGAGTGCAGTGGTCAGTAATCCATAGCTCAGGCAAAACAGAGAGGGCGCCAGTACATTCCTCTGCTGCTTTGATGATGTGAGGGCGAAGAGAAACAATAAGCCGGCGCAGAAAAGACCGAACAAGCCGGCGTTGAAAGACTGCGCGAGATGTCCGAAATTAGTACCGGTGCCGTTGGCGAATGGGCGCCCTAAGATGTTGATGAAAATCGTCGAGTCGAATCCCACAATCTGATCCAGCACAGATCTGTTGTGGTTATGCCTGATGGTAATTAATACCAAATATGGTGCCAGCGAGGCCAATGCTGTTGCCGTTACCCATAGAAATCCTCTTGCCTTTCTTGTGCCATTGATGAAATTTTGCACGAACAAGAGAGGCAGTACTGCAAGACTGATCGCCGCTGTCCAGGAGCCGATGACGGTTGAAACCGCTGCCGCTAATTTTGCCGTCGTTTTATCCGGCCACTTTGTAATCAGCCAGAGACTGAGTATGCTCGTGAGCAATGCCAGCTGCCACGTCACTGCGAATGTCGGATGGGCAAGCACTGCGGTTTGCGATGGAGCAAAGAGAAGAAGGGATAGAAAAGAGAAACCCGCCAATCGGATGCCTGTCGGGTACTTGCCGAAAATGTAATCGTTCATCAATAAGACGCGAACAGTTAAAAGCAGCAGGGCTACTGCAATCATGGCTGTTTGCGAGGCAGCGGTCAGTTTGCAATTGAGCCAGAAAATAGCCAGACCGACTGCAAAACAGTGCCCGTTTATGAGTGTGTCGCGAAAGTAATTTAGCCAGTTGTAATTGCTTGCACTCATACGGCTGATCAGGTCGAGAAAGATCACGTCGTCATTACTGGGAATATCGACTCCGGACAGAAGAAGAAATCTGGCGGCACGAACAATAGGAAACAGACCGGCCAGCGCCAGTAACAGGCAAATGCAGAAAAGAATTTCTGGTTTGGTTTTCTCAGCTGGTATGGCCACGCAAATTAAGACATTGCTGCAGGAAGCCAATCAAAATCTTTGATTGCCGAAGCTATATCTACATCATTCTCGTGAATGTATGCAAGCAGCGTGCGCGCCTGCTCCAAGTCCAGTATTTTCTGTTCGACAAGCGATTTCAGCGTATTAGCGCCGTCCAGGGTCATTTGTGTCATGAAGCCGGACTCGAGCAGAGAAGCGGCCAACGACTGGCGTTTTTTCAAGGACTTCTGCGTGGCAACTTCCAGGTCTTCCGGATGAATGCAACCGGTGACTTTCAGCAGCTCCGCTACTTCCAGCTCTTCTTCGAAATAATCTTCCTGTTCTTCCAGCGCCTGCAGCACCTGTGAAATGTCCCAATCGACGTGCTCGAGCTTCTTGGTTAGCTGAATAGCCTGCTCTTCTTGCAGTGCCCCTTCCATCAGCATATTGAGCAATTCATTCAGTGCCGTCACGCTTTTTTCAGAACAGAATCCGCAAGAAATGAGCGCTTGCTCGACGGTCTTGTCCTCTGTCACTTCGATTTCACGGGCGGAGATAAGCTCTCTCTCGTTAATCAGACCCGACAAATACATAAGATAGCCGATGTCGTTGCATGGATATGGATCTTCTTGCACTGCACCCATCTCCAAGAGAGGCTGCAGGAGCGGCAGCTTGCGCAGGCGAGCCGCTCTCAGTGCTTGCAAGACCTGGCTGCGCGTGGCCACCCCGTCGCGAATGATGCGCAAACCGAGCAATGCTGAATTCAGCAGATCGATTGTGATGATGCCCCGGTTCAATAGCACCTGTCCGAGAGGAAGGGAGGCATTGATACCATCGATAATCGCTTTCTCTATCTGCTTCTGCTGCGCAGCAGCCGATTCGCGCAAAAGGTCTCCCAGCCGGCTGGCTTTGACTCCGGCTGCAGTAGGCAGCGCATTTACACGAGCCACCGCCTCCTCGATTGTAAGAGCCTGCTGTTTTACCAGTTTCAAGACCATGACGCCGTTGTTTACAGACAGAACCTCTTTTACAATGAGATCCTGCACTTCCAGTGCTCTGGCCAGCAATTCTTCGGCAAGGTGACCTTCCATGGAAAGTATTCTGCCGAGAGGAACGTGCATTTTCACCGCCAGTCCCATGCAACTCTCGAGAGTTTCTTCATCGATCATTGTCGATTGAACAAGCAAGTCGCCAATTTTTATTGGCAGCGGCTTTTCCGTTTCCGGACGAATATCCTGCCCGTCTGAAAAATTGAATGGAATGAAGTATTCTTCCGACATTGTTCAGCCTTGGAATTGGACTTCCATTTACTTGTAACTCTTCGAAATTATGAGCGGGAAATTTGCTTCCACCGCTCTGTCTTTTGCTTTTCTGGCCGCCGATAGCAATTGCTGGAGTGAATCTCCGTCTGCCGGCAGGTTTGCCACACCGAATGCCAATTTGAGGCTCTTCTTGTCCAGGTTTTTGATCAGTGGTGTGACTGTTAAGGTCTGCAAAATGCGGTTGGCCACATAGGCTGCCGAAGCGGTGCGTGTATTTGGCAGAAGCAATGCATATTCGAGCATCTCGTAATGCCCGAGTATATCTAGCGGTCTTTTGACCATCTCAATTCGCTTCGCCGCATTCTGCACTGCAGACGGTGGCAATACGTCAAACATGGTTTGCAGGTCGCCGCGCTTCTGGTTGGTGTCATACTCCTTCTTTCGATTCATCTCGAAAAGAATGATCGACATCGGCCAGCCGTATGCTTCAAATCGATAGAATTCGTGCTGTAAATACAGAAGGAAGGCTGAATAGCTCAACACCCCGGTTTCCTGGCGAACCATTGCTTCCAGCAATGAATTGACCTCTTTCGCCCCGTCGCCAAGAAAGTCCAGTGCACCGACTTTGACTGCATCCGGCGGTTTGATCTCAATCAATTCACAAGTGAGAAAATTGAAAATGAGCGGAATCCAATCCGCTGATTCCATCGGTCTGTCGCGCAGCAGGTCGTTCAGCGAGTACTTGTTGCCGATGATTCGATAAACTTCGATTTGGCGTTCAACATTGAGAGGCTCTCCTTTGGTCAGCATCAAGCGGACTTCGGTATCGCTCAAATTTCGCGCCTTCTTTACCAAATACGCATCAGTGGTCAAACCCATGCGCTCCAGATGTTTTTTCTTGTCGAGAAGGGCTATCCCCTCCATGACGGTTTCCATAAGTGGTTTGAGAACGTTGCGTACTTCAGTTTTTTCATCGAGGAAAAACGCAAAAGTACCTTTACGCCAGGTGATCAGCTCTCGCACCGCGCTATCGCCCAAGATACCGGCTACGTGCGCGTACATGGCTACGCCGTTGAGGAAATAAATTTCTCCTACGCTCTCGTCCCCGAGAATCTCCAGTCGCCCTGTAAGTCCGTCATTGTTCAGAGTGGTGATCAAAGTAGAAAGTTGAGTGGTTTCGATCGAACCCTCAAAAGTCTTTGTTTCCATCTGCGGACCCGGATCGACGAAGCGGGGTCCGTGTTGAGATTGCGAGGGCATTTTGTCGCCCAAATAATCGGTGCCGCCGGCTTGCTGTTGCTGATAAGCGGAGAGATTGCCGGAGGACTGAGTCGGGTGAAAGCCGCCGGAACTGCCCGCGGAACCCTCTGGATTGTAGCCGGCCAGGTCGGCCGGATTGACTGCCGGAGGAGTGCGAAAACCTCCATCGTTCTGCGGTTGAAACGTATGTTCTTGTATCAATGCGGCATTCGGATCCACTGCCGGCATGCCGGTCTTTGAGCGGTCCATGGCGCGGGTGCTCTGCGCCGACATGCAAACCATGTCATTGACCAGGTCGAAATCGCCGGACTCTTGCTGCCAGAGCATCTGCGCTTCCGTGCCGTCATCTTCCAGAAGCGTCCAGAGCGGATTGTGTCTGCCGCTTTCGAATTTGACGCTCAAGCTGTAGGTGAGATTCGTGTTGGGCGCCACGAAGAGCTGCTCTACGTCACGTGGCTGATTGTCCCGGGCTTGTTCGTACATGGACTGATAAATGTCCATCGTCGGAATGTGTTTGATATTCGGCAGGTTGATTCTGCCCCGGTTGGGCGGAGGTTGTGGCTTTTTCGAACCAAACATTCGCGTTTCTCTCTCGATGGGGTCGTTTATCGGTCACCCGGCAGGTATTTCATAGATTTGTAATTCCCCAATATTTGATCAAAGAACCAAACATGAGAGGAGAAGTAGAAAGCAGGAGGATGTCAAGCGTTGTCTCGATTTTTGGCTCCTCTATTGTCACCTTGGGGTACTAAAATGCATGCTTTTGTTTCTGCTTGGCAAGGTTTCGAAACTAATTAAAACTATTGCAGCTCCGGAAATCTTATTTTGCTCTTTGAAGAGCCCCGCCCTCGGACCTTCTTGCAAGATGAACTAAGCTTCACTCCTTCCTGAATATAGCTTCAGCCGTGTCCTGGGGTGGGAGGTCTTTCTATTGACTATAATTGTCAGTCGGTTAAATGCTTAGAACCAGTCTGGGATTCGTGGCCTGAATTTTTGCCCTGAGCGTATCCCATCCTGAGTGAGCAAAGGAAACAACAGCCCTGCAATGCCAACGCCCGTAGCCGATGAAAGGAAAATCGCCGACAAGACCGGCAGCACGATTGCCGATTTTGCAGGTCGTCTGGATCAGCAGCCGCCGGTCAATGCTTCTGAGACATTCATACATTTTTTGGTGCGCTCGCTGCGCGAGATGACCAACATCAAATTCGCACTTGCCAGTTTCGTCGTCAATAATTTGCGGCGGCGCTATCGCCGCTCGGTGCTTGGTTTTGCCTGGAGTCTGCTCAATCCCATACTGACCATGTGCGTTATGACGGCGGTCTTTTCGGTGCTTTTCAAACAAGATCCGAAGGTTTTCGGCGTCTATGTATTCACAGGTCTTCTGCCCTGGACTTTCTTTTGTGAGTCTGTTGTTGCAGGCAGCGGTTCAATCGCCGGGGCGGAGAGTTTTCTTAAGAAGGTCTACATTCCCAAAATGTTTTTCCCGATGGTCACAGTGTCCACGGAAGCAGCGAATTTTGGATTCAGCATAATTGCCCTGCTGATTTTGGCTGCAATTTCCGGTTTCCAGTTCAAGATGACTTCGGTGCTTGTCATTCCGATTGCCGCACTGCTTTTCCTGTTCTCCTATTGCTGCGCGCTCTTCTGTTCGATTGCAACCGTTTATTTCCGTGACTTTGCTCATATCTTGCGGGTCGGCTTAGGAGCGGTTTTCTACACTGTGCCGATTGTCTATCCGACCAATCTTGTCCCCGAGCAATACCGGTGGTTTTACACGTATCATCCGTTCGCCCGCTTTGTCGAACTGTTCAGATTGTCTCTTTGTGAAGGCAAGGTTCCTTCGCTAGAAGTATGGGCGGCGCCTGTTTGCGTCACCATAATTGCATTCCTGCTTGCATTCTCGCTGCTCAAGAAGACCGAGCGTGACATCATTTTCCGGCTGTGAGGTTTTGTGGACGCATTAATCGAGATCAATAACGCCACTCTGCGGTTTCGAATTTATCGAAATCGCACCCCGGCGCTGAAGGAAAAGGTGATTCGATTGCTTTCTCCCCAGAAAGCTGCGGCCGAAGAAGTAATCGAATTCGATGCGTTGAAAAATCTCAACCTCTCCATAAAAGGGGGAGATCGACTGGGCATCATTGGATTGAACGGCGCCGGAAAATCGACATTGCTTAAGATGATCGTCGGTATATATCCGCCGCAACAAGGCTCCGTGCATGTCAAAGGCAAAGTGACGCCGCTGATTGAACTGGGCACCGGCTTCGATCATGAGTTGAGCGGCAGAGAGAATATCTATTTGAATGGAGCCTTGCTTGGGCGTTCATTCAAGCAAATGCGCTCACTGGAAGAGGCAATCATCGACTTTTCGGGACTTGAAGACAAAATCGACATGCCCATCAAGTACTACTCGAGCGGTATGTTGGGTCGATTGGCCTTTTCGATCGGCACCATAATGGAGCCCGAAATTCTCCTGGTCGATGAAGTTTTCTCGACTGGTGACGCTCAGTTCGTTGAGAAAGCGAGAAGCCGAATGGTGCAATTGATGCTCAAATCGTCGATTGTGGTCATTGTTTCTCACAGCATGGATCACATATCTCAGTTCTGCAATCGGGTCATCGTCCTGAATCGAGGTGTCGTGGTTGCCGAAGGTGAGCCGGCCGAGATGGTGGAATACTATCGATCCTGCGTGGCCAACGTTCCTCTGGTTTCTCCTGCTCCCGCTCCTGCAGCGGTTGCCGCCAGCTCTTACACACCGCAATCAGTGCTGACCAAATAGTGCAATATGCCGAACGCACCAAAAATTCTAGCCATAATTCCTTCGTTGATCGCATCATGCCAGATCAATGTCTTGAAGCCGCTCAATAGGCTGGCGGAAAAAGGAAAAGTCGATTTCCTCTGGAAATTGGAGACGAAGGCTAATGTTTCCGACATTGCTTGGTGTGATGTAGTTATCTTTTGCCGCAATACGGAGCCCGCTTACGGACATCTGTTGAATGCAGCCATTTGCGCTGGGAAGCCGGTTATTTTTGATCTGGATGATAATTTTTGGGACATTCCTTACGATACCGACCCCGAGCTGGCTCGCTATCACAGGCTTCCCCCCCGTTTGGCGCAATTGGAGAAGTATTTGTCCTTCTCCAGTCTTGTACGTGTCTACAGCCCTGTTCTGGCTGATCGTGTCAGTGCATTCAGCAAGAAAATCAAGATGCTGAAGTCGGGATTCGACTTTTCGCTTGTTTCGGCAAAGGTGCCCAAAAAGACTGGAAACACCAGCATTGTCTATGCGACAAGCCGAATAGTCGACGATCAATATCACGAATTCCTGTCGGGCATCATTCGAGTTTTGGATGTCTATCAAGACAAAGTAACTCTGACGATTTGCGGCTGCAAACCCAGGGAATTGGCGGGAAGGCGTGGGGTCAACCTGATTCCTCTCTATCCTGACTATGACAAATTCTTGATGGACTTCCACGCACAGGGATTCGATATCGGCCTGGCACCGTTGCCGAATACGATTTTCCACCGCTCGAAGAACAACACTAAATTCAGAGATTATGGAGCCTGCCGGGTAGCCGGTGTCTACTCCAATATAGATGTCTATTCTTCGTGTATTGAGGACGGGCGCACAGGAATTCTGGTCGAGAATACTCCTGAAGGCTGGTTTGAAGGTGTGTCCCGGTTGATAGAAAATCCGGCGCTGACCGAGAGCATCAAGGAAGCGGCATACAAGCGTATTTACGATAATTATCGCCAGGAATTAGTAGAAGATGAATGGATGATAGATATTGCTTCCGTTCTGGCAGGTTTGCCGGGAAGCACTGTCGAAACGAGAGATGTGAGAGTGAGAGCGGATTTCTTCGGACTATACGGAATTCGTATTCCAGGGCAATCTCCCGATGGTCAGAAAGTCGGCAATCTGCTTTTGGAAGTGCTGACTGAAGATGGTTATCCCTTGAGAGAAGCGTCCAGCTCTGTTATCCGAGAGACTGAAGACGGAGACCTTGAGATTACTTTCGATCCGATAGCCAATTCCAGGCGCCGCGAATTCGTTTTCCGATTGATTTCTTTGCCCGAAGAGTCCTTCCCCGGCTCAGAAGAAACTTCCGGTTGGTTGCCGCCCAGTGGTTATATGCAGATGCTCTACCAATCGAGAGAACTGATATCGACGGGAGGCAAATAAGGATGAATTCCATCAGCCACGCAGTATCGAATATGGTGCCCTCTTGCTCGGAGAGCAAGTCTTATGACGGCTCGCCTGTGGACGCGTCCGCAAGAGTCTCCGGCCCGGACAGAGAAGTGCTGCTGCGGCAAATTGATGAGCTCGAATCTGAATTGCACGAAGTCAGGGAAAAGAGCAAATTTATTGCTCAGGAGCTGGATCTATTCAGGCAGCGCCGAGCCATCTTTCTTTCCGATCGATTCCGCAATACATTCGATGCCTGGAGCCTCCTCAGTAAGGGATTTCAGCGATTAAAAGATGATACGGCAATTTTTTCAGGCGATTTCAAAGGCTATCGATTGCAGCCCAGTTTGAGCATGCTGCGTGTTGCTTATCTGAGCTACAAAGTAAGACTGAAATCGAAAAATTTGACCGGCGTTCTTCTTGCACCGGTTGTGGAATTCCCGCTGCAGAAAGGCGAGATTTGCTTGCAAATTATGGGAGCTTCACGAGAACTTCTCGTCGAGACTTCTGTGCCCGTAACCGAGATCAGTGATGATGGTCCTGTCGAATTCAGATTTCCGCCCCTGAAAAATTCAGATAGCGAAGAGCTGACATTGAATGTTTTTGTTCAAAACGTCGATGTGCCGGTCAGGCTTTTGGAGATGCGCCGCTACGCACTGGGGGGATTTGGTCGTCTTTCTACCCTCTGCTTTGCCGGTTTTGTTTTTGACCAGGAATAAAAGAGGACGAAAGTTTCTCATTTGTCTTTTGAGCCGTGTTTGGCTGAAACCTTGAGTACGCGCTTGACTTTCTGCCACCTGTTGCGCAATTTCCAAAATCCGCTCGCTTCCATTTGCCGAATTCTTTCTTTCAGGTTTTGCAGTTCGCGCTTAACTTCCATCTCCGGAGTATCATCGTCGAGAAGCTGACGCAATTCGGCAAAGCGATGCATGATGAAGTCGAAATTTTCGACGAACAATTGGCGATGGTTTTTGGCAATTTGTTCGAACATCTCCATCTTTTGCTCAGCCTTAAATCTGTTGGTACGTGAGTCGTCGACTTGCCTGTAGAAGAAAAGCGTTTCTGGAATTCTTACGACTGCCTTTTTTAAATTCACAATCGACAACCAGAAATCATGATCTTCCCATCCGTGGATCATATTGACGTTGTAGCCACCGACTCGCTTCCAGTCGTCTTTTTTGAACAGCGCAGCGGAAAAAATGTAATTGTCCAAAAGTATGTCCGGGAAATTGTATGGAGGCAATTCCCACTCTTGGTTGCGATTTCCAAAGTATTCCGCATCGCAATAGACGATGCCTACATCGGGTTGATCTAGAAAAAATTTCAGTGCTTTCTCAACATAAGTAGGCGCGATTTTGTCGTCGGCATCCAGTGGCAAAATCAATTGACCGCTTGCTTTTTCAATTGCCTGATTGCGAGCCGCCGACGGACCGGAATTTTCAATCCGAAAGAATTTTACGCGCTCATGCTGCAAACTTTTGAGCAATTCATCTGATGGCGCGATTGTCGAGCCGTCATCGACTATCACTACTTCACAGTCTGAATATGTTTGATTAAGCGCGCTGTCGAGAGCCTCCGGCAAATACTGCCAGTGATTGAAACAGGGAATGATGATTGAGACTTTCAATGCTTACTCTTCAGTTTCGCTGCCCAGTTGCCACAATTGATTCTGTCCCAGATATGCGCGTGTCTCGATGAGAGATTCCGGAGTGTTGAGGTCGTAGAAACGGCGATCTACTTCAAAGCCGGCCAATTGAGATTCTTTTATAAGCGATTGAAATACATCACCGATATCGAACGATGTCTTTTTGCTTGGCTTGCCGAAGACCGAACGTTTGAAAAATGATAGCCCAAAGTCGAAATGATGCATTGACTCGGTTGCCTTCTTCTTATCGTATTTCTCAATCAAGCCGGTTGAGCGGTTGAAGGCGGTGTTTCTCTCTTTCCATTGCGGCTGATTGTACGGATTCGCCTCCCATACGGTCATTAGACCTTTTCGTCCGGACGTTTTGAATTGCGCGAAAACAGGCGCCATCGGTATGTCAAGATAAGTGTCTCCGTACATGATCGCGATTTCATCCGGGAGATCTTTCAGGTTTGTAAGCGCCGCTTTTACTGCCCCTCCGGTTCCCAGTGCCCTGTCTGTGTCGTGAGAGTAGCGAACCTTTACGCCGAACCTCTCCCCGTTTCCGACGAATTGCTCAATTTTGTCACTCATATGACCCAGAAGTAGAATGGCCTCTGAAGCTCCTTCGCGTTTTAAAAGGTCCAACTGGTGTGCAATAAAGGGCTTTCCTCCGACTTCGATCATGGACTTCGGATTGTCTTTGGCAATTTCGCCCAGCCTGGTGCCGCGCCCCCCGGCCAGTATCAGGACGGGCACCCCGGCAAGCGTTGTCGTGCTTGTGTTTTGGCTCTCTTGCATGAACGGGCCGCCTTACTGCGTGGATTGGTTGCGTTGGAACACTATTGTCTCGGACTCTCGTCCGTCAAGAAAGGCTTTAGAACTAGCTAATTCGCGTTCTTAAGGGCTAATGCCAGGTATGCTTTAAGGCGGAAAATACAGCTTTTGCCTCGGGGTATCAAGGCGAAGCCAGCAAGAGTAGTTCGATGAGTGATAGGGTTCTAATTTTTGGCGGCTCGGGGATGCTTGGGCACAAGCTCAGCCAGGTAATCTCCAAGCATTCCGAGGCGATTGTAACTTTGCGAGACAAGGGGACGGCGGTGAGCCATCCTCAGTTTTTCGCAGGCGCGCAAATTATCGAAGGCGTTGATGCGCTGGATGTGCAGAGTATTTCCAGAGCATTCGATGAAGCTCGTCCCGATGTAGTGGTCAACAGCATCGGTGTCGTAAAACAGCTGGATTCCTCAAAGGATGCGGTCATAAGCATCGGTGTCAATTCGCTTTTCCCTCATCGGCTTGCCGACCTCTGCGCCATTCATGGAGCGCGACTGATAACCATCTCGACGGACTGTGTCTTTTCGGGAGCAAGAGGAAATTACAGAGAATCGGAAAACCCTGATTGCGAGGATCTCTATGGTCGCTCGAAGATGCTTGGAGAAGTGCAGTCGGGAAATGCCCTGACTATTCGAACTTCTATAATCGGTCGCCAGATTCATGGTTCGCATGCGCTCTTAGAATGGTTCTTGAGCCAGAGAGGGCGCAGTGTAAAGGGCTATACGAAAGCCATCTTCAGCGGTTGGCCGACTTTGATTTTGTCGGAGATCATTGCCGACATCATTGCCCGGCATAAGGACCTGAAGGGCATCATTCACATTCCCTCCAATCCGATTTCGAAATTCGATCTGTTGACCTTGATTAGAGACAAATTCGGCTTGAACATCGAGATTGAACCAAGCGACCAGCTGGATTGCAATCGCTCTCTCAACGGAGAATTGTTCAAAAAGCTGACCGGTTTTGAGACTCCCGCATGGGAAGAATTGGTATCACGAATGTACGACGATCAGGCATCATATGCGGTGCCTGCGCAACTTGGTTTGAAGTAGACGCAAGAAGGCCGAGCGGGGATTTATGACGGTATCACCAATGACGACTACACTGGAAAGAAAGGAGAAGGTGCGGGCTCCCGAGAGAGTCAAAACCGTTCCCACTTTTTGTGTCATTCTGCCTATGTATAACGAGCAAGACAGTGCGCAGATGTGTATCGGCGGAATCGCTGATTTCATCTCCACTTTGCACAGCCGTACTGCGGTCATTGCCGTAAATGACGGAAGTACCGACAATACCCGGGAAGTTTTGCGACAATTGCGTGAGACCTATCCCAATCTTATAGTGGTCGACTGCGCTCAGAACGGCGGATATGGAGAAGCCAATCGTGCCGGTTTCAGAGCGGCAATCGAGCATGGCTTCGATTACGCTCTCGTTATGGACGGGGATGGCACTCAGCACCCGATTTTTATCGAACAGTTCTTGCGTCCGATGATGCTCTCCTACGACTTTATTAAAGCGACACGCTATTCGCCCTTCAGCAGAGTCGAGGGAGTTTCGTTCAAGCGGCGTTTTATCTCTCTGGTCGGAAATAAGCTGGCGCAAGCCTTTATTCGTGTTCCTATCACTGATTACACGAATGGATTCCGTGCCATCAAGTGCACTTTGCTGGCCCGCATGATGACCAAAGAGAAAGGTTTCTCTATGCTCATCGAGGAAGTCGTGCAGGGCAAGAAATTGGGCGCCAAATTCTATGAAGTTCCCTACACTCTAACGGCCCGCCGCAAGGGCGAGTCGCTTTCGAAGTTTGTTTATTCGCTCAGAGTCTATGGAAGCTATTTGAAGCATCTGTTCAGTCACTAGTTTTGGAGTGCATCGGTGTCAGCCTTGTCCACAGAGTTTGAGAAGAACAAACAGCAAGTCGCTGTGGATGTCGCCTGCGCATTTTGTGCCGGCAAGCGCATGCATCTTGTCATGGACTTCGGAGAAGTGGCTTTGGCAGGTGGTTTTCTCAAGAAGGAAGACTTTGCCAGCGAGCCGAAATTTCCTCTGCGTCTATTTTTCTGCGAGGAATGTTTTGCTGTTCAGGTTGTCGATATCGTAGACCCGGCGCTGCTTTTTCAAAACTATTTCTATTTTTCCTCGGCCATAAGAACACTGCGGGAGCATTTCGTAGACTATGCTATGGAAGCCTGTTCGCGCTTCCTCTCCCCCGAGGAAGTTACAGTAGTTGAGATTGGATGCAACGACGGTATTCTTCTCAAGCCTTTTGCCGATCAGAACGTGAAAACGCTTATTGGCGTAGATCCCGCCTCCAATGTCATCGACACCATACAAGATCCCAGAATACACACGATAAACGACTTCTTCGGGATTGCTGTAGGCGAGCAAATCGAGAAGCAGTACGGCAAGGCCGATCTGATTGTCGCCAACAATGTATACGCGCATATCCCGGACATCAACGGAGTGACGACCGCTATCGCATCCTTGCTCAAGGACGATGGAGTATTTATTTTCGAGGTCCACTACCTGGGCAAGATTATCGAATCCCTGCAGTACGACATGGTGTATCACGAACACCTCTATTACTACTCTTTGATTTCGTTGCAAAAACATTTCGAACGGTTTGGACTCTGTGTGTTCGATGTGAAACCAATTCCCATCCACGCTGGCTCAATGCGCTATTACGTCGCTAAGAAAAACAGCTGCCACGCACGCAAGACTTCCGCCCGTGTGGAGATGCTGGCCAAGGAAGAATTATCCAAAGGCTATGACCGCAAAGAAACATACGCTCGCTTCGGCGATCAGGTGGCCGGGCGTCGTGATCAGCTGATGAAATTGCTGGCCGATCTCAAGAAAAAGGGCAGGAGCATAGCCGGCTATGGCGCCTCCGGGCGAGCAAACACCATCATTCAATATTCCGGAATCTCTCACGATCACATCGATTACATGATTGACGATGCGCCCGCCAAAGAAGGTTTTTACACGCCCGGCTCACATTTCGAGATTTTCTCCAACCGTCGATTGAGTGAAAATCCGCCTGATTATTTATTGATTTTTGCCTGGGGGTATTTCAATGAGATTGCCGAGAAGTGTCAGAGCTATCTGGCTTCCGGCGGTCGAATGATTACTCCCTTGCCTGAAGTGAAAGTAGTATTTGTTCCCACCAAGGATTCTGACCTATAGGAAACCGGTTTTGAAAGTCATCACAATATTTGGCACGCGACCCGAGATGATCAAGCTCTGGTCAACAATGAAAATGCTGGACGAGTTGAATTTTGACCACATCATGGTGCATACGGGTCAGAATTTCACGCCCGAGTTGAAAGATTTTTTCTTCACCGATCTGAAACTAAGAAAGCCTGATTATCAGCTGGAAATCGATAC
>JAIETE010000331.1 GCA_019745505.1 Candidatus Obscuribacterales bacterium
AAAAGCTTCATTGATTTCCATGAGGTCGAGATCTTTGGCTTCCAATCCGGCTTTCTTCAAGGCCTTTTCAGTAGCCAGAGCAGGTGTCGTTGCCAGATAAGGGACATCTTGTCCGATCGATGCGTGCGAAACGATTTTCGCCAAAGGCTTCAAACCAAGTTCTTTAGCCTTATCCGCACTCATGATTAGAAGCACGGCAGCGCCGTCGTTTACACCAGGGGCATTACCTGCGGTGACAGTTCCTTTGTCATAGAAAACCGGCTTCAATTTCGCCAGCGCTTCGAGATTCGTGTCTGCGCGCGGACCTTCGTCGGCGGAAATACTCTTTTCTTCTTTGCCCTTCTTGACCGAAACAGGCAAAATCTCCTCATTGAAACGACCTTCCTTGATCGCTTCCAGCGATTTGAGGTGGCTTCTCAAGGCCCAGGCGTCCTGATCTTCGCGAGTGATACCGAATTCTTCGGCTACCTTGGCGCCGTGCACGGCCATATGAACATTTTGCACCGGGCATTCCAAACCATCATGAATCATGGAATCTTGGAATTGAACGTGTCCCATGCGTTTGCCGAAGCGGGCCGCATTTGCGTCTACGAAATAAGGCGCCTGGCTCATAGACTCCATACCGCCGGCGATGATGATTTCGCCATCGTTGGCGCGGATTCTCAGGTCGCCCAGAGTAACTGCGCGCATGCCGGAAGCGCAAACTTTGTTGATTGTGGTGGATTCGCAAGTGTTGGGCAGACCGGCTTTAAGAAGTGCCTGGCGCGATGGAATTTGTCCGCAGCCGGCTTGAACTACCTGTCCAAGGATGACTTCATCGACGGCATCGCCTTTCAAGTTGTTGCGCTTGACCAGCTCAGCAATCAGGTTGGCAGCAAGATCTACTGCCGACACCGTGCTCAGCGCGCCGCCAAGCTTTCCAAATGGGGTACGCAAACCGTCTACGATTACTGTCTCAACCATTTTCAGCGATCCTCTCGAGTAAATGCAGCCTAAATAGTACATTTCATGAAGGGCAAAGCTTGAACCTATCACTATTTGTTCAATTTCCTCGGACGCTTCTGACAAGAAAGCTGAATCAGTCTATTAAATACGGGTATAGATACCAAGAGAGGGTAGTTTCACTGAGAGCTTTCCTCATCACCAGGCCGGAACTAGGTATTATTAGAAAAGCCGAAAAGGCGCTGCACGCCTAAAACTGCCAGGTCTCAGCTACACCCAGAAGGAAGGAACATAAAATGAAATCCTTTGGCAACCGTGGTGGTGGCCCGGAGAAGCAGCCTGGCAGACCGATAGGACGACCGCAACCGGGTCAGCGCCAGAACAATCGCGGCTATTTCAACGAGAATTATCAGCAAGACGAAAGCCAGTATCCGGCGCAATTTCCCAATCAGCAGGGGATGGGCGGGCAAGGACAGTGGCAGGGTCAGGGTCAAAATCAGGACCAGTGGCAAGACCAATATCAAGACTCGAATGAGCAGGAAACCGGCGCAGCCGTGCGCATCGAGCCTGGAAAACGCGCAGGAGCCCTGCTCATAGATTTCGTGTGCGCCTATTTTATCGGCGTGATTCTTTCCGTACCCATGACATTTATCCCTTTCTTGAGCCAGTTCTTCAACACGACATTAGCGATGCCCTTGGTTTTGCTTTTCAGAGACTGTATTTTCGGCGGACGTGGATTTGGAAAAAATTTGATGGGATTGCAAGTGGTTGATGCCCGAACAGGCAGACCCTGCACCGTAGCTCAGTCTTTCAAGCGCAATATCATTCTCTGCGCGCCGTATATCGTGCTTTTGCTGGTTCAGATCATCCTGCAGGTTTTGCAGCTGGTCAATTTGCCTTTCCCCTGGTGGCAGACGGCTCACAAAATGCTGCACGATACGGTCACCGGCTTGATTCAGATTGTCGGCATGATTTATGTAGCGGTAGTTCTGCCCATGGAATGTTATAGAGCCTGGAAACGTCCGGACAGCTTGAGGAAAGGCGACGAATTCGCCGGAACCATGGTAGTAGAGGCAGGTATGGACTTCTCCAACCCCTTGCCAAGATAGCCACTGATCGCAAATGCCTTAGTCAAGCAGCGGCAAGGGGCTTAACAAGCTGGCATGCCAGGACCATTAATTGCTACCATTTATGCTGCGATTTCCAGCGGCCCCTCGATTCGGGTGGACTGCCGATACCATCGTTTCCGCCTGGATGCGACCAACTGAGACCTCACAGCCGGCGCACTTCATTTGAGGCTTATCGGATCAATGACGTCAGTGACTCACAAAACAGCCTATCTCTGGGGCCCGGTATCCAGTTTTTCCGGACCTTTAGCCGCCACCTTGGTGACGCGTGGCTGGACGGTGCACATTCCAACAAAATCTTCGCTCAACCTTTTCAGTTTGTCGCCGCTCGACCTGCGCTCTTCAGCACGAGGAGCATTGGAACAAGCCTTTGGCGGTCGCGAGCGTTTTCGCACGTTTCAGGACAGAATCAAGTTCATCGATCAAGCCGAGGGTGCAAAACAAAGCACCACATATGATGCAGTAATATTTTGCGGATTGCCGCCCAATTTCGATGAGCCGCGGGTGCCGAGGGCACCATGGGCGGCCACGGAGCTGCCGGCCCTGCTCAAGTATTTCAAAGAACAGCCTATCTTTGTCGTTTCCTCGATCTGGGGCGGCGTGCAGACGGACGGCGTCGTACCGGAAGAGTGTGAATTCGAGCGCCGCAAGCCGACAAGCCATTTCGAAAGCATTTGCCAGCAGTACGAAAACAAAATCATGGAAGCGGTCGAGAAGTCGGAAGCGCCCTGGTATTTGATCCGCCTGCCGATGATTGCACCCGATTCGCAGTCTGCCGATTTCGTGAATTATTCCGGGCCTCTCACTCTCATAAGAGAGCTGGCGATGGCTCACAAGCACCACGAAGCCAAAAACAGCAACAGCAATAATCGCGAAAACGGAGATTTGAAGGTCTCCTACAATCCCGATTACACGCTCTGGTTCTCGCCATCCGATCAAGTGGTCAACACTTTCTGCCGTTATCTGGAAGATGAATCACGGCCGCGCGTGCTCAATTTAGTTTCAACCGAAGCAACTCTGAACCGAGAGTGGCTCTCGGCACTGGCTTCTGAGATGGGCTTCAATGCAGTGGTTGAGAGCGAGAAAGACACGCTCAATTTGCCTGGCGTGTTGCGCAAGATGCTCAACGACAACCTGCAAGTAAAAACAAGAAATTTGTTTGAAGTGGCCGGGCGATATGGAATTCCGCGGGCGAGGATCGACAATCAGTATTTCCATAATGTCGCAGAGAAAGCCGAGCTGACTGGATGGGGAGTGCCGCAAGAAAAGGAAAAGCGCAGACTTTTCAAATTCACGGAACGTCTTGCTGCCTATTACTTCGAAGAGTTCATCCCATTGCACTTTGATGAAGGTCTGCTGAAGCGCGCCACCTCCAACGGCACCACAATCGGATTCATTATCAAAGATGCCGACGGGCTGGGTTGGATATTGCGCGCGCGAAAGGGCAAAGCGGTCGTTGAGCGCTTCGATCCGGAAGACGAGCGCCCCCGCATTTGTTTCCATCTAACTTCAAAGACGATGTCGCAAATGATTCAAAGCAAGCTGCCGATGCATCGTGCTTTGCTTCTCAGAGAAATCGAAGTGGAAGGACCGCTCTTGCACGCTCTCAAAGTAGCAAACACGATCGAGCAGTTTCTCAAAGAACATCCGCTTGCCGAGCAGCAAATTTTGGAATTGCAAGAAGCTCACTGAGCGCCGTTATTTTGCAACGGCATGATTAGTCTTGATCGACGAAATCAAGTTGACCATCTCTATTGCAGCAAGAGCGGCTTCACCACCCTTGTTACCAGCCTTAGTACCGGCGCGCTCGATGGCTTGTTCAATAGATTCAACTGTAAGAACACCAAAGATTGTCGGGACACCGGTTTCCAGAGAAACGCTTGCGATTCCTGATACCGCCTGTCCTGCAACATGATCGAAGTGTGGCGTCGCTCCACGAATCACAGCACCCAGGCAAATGATTGCGTCGTAAGCTTCTGTTTCAGCAGCGCTTTTGGCGACAAGCGGAATTTCGAATGCACCGGGGCACCACATCACATCAACATCGCTGATATCAGCCCCGTGGCGGCGCAGGGTATCAAGCGCGCCTTCCAACAATGCCTTGGTGATAAAGTCATTGAATCGGCTGATGACGATGCCGAATTTAAGTCCAGTGGCGATCAGTCTTCCTTCCACAGTGCGTGGCTTGGCATCCGAACTGAAGTTTCCCTTGTCCGGTGCGGAACCGTCATTGCGTGCCATGAACTTCTCCTTTGTTAGCTGATTGACGCGATTAGCTACTTCTTTTCCGCCGATGCGGTCTCACTGGAAATTGAATTCAATGAGAAACCAGCCGGTGTTGTTTTCTCCTGCCAGTTCTTGTCGAGACCTTCCAGCCAGTGACCCATCTTCTCTTTTTTGGTGAGCAAGTATTGGAGGTTGTGGCTGTTGCAGGCCGCGGGCAGTCCGACGCGATCGCTGACAGTCAGACCGTAGCCTTCGAGGCCGACGATCTTGCGTGGATTGTTGGTGATGATGCGCACCGAGGTCAGCCCCAGGTCGCAGAGAATCTGAGCGCCCACGCCGTAGTCTCTCAAATCCGGTTTGAAACCGAGAGATTCATTGGCTTGGATCGTATCTTGACCGCCGTCTTGCAATTGGTAGGCGCGGATCTTGTTCAAAAGTCCGATGCCGCGACCCTCTTGCCTCAAATAGACAAGCACTCCGGCGTCTTGTTGAGCGATCATCGCCATCGCTGCTTCCAACTGAGGTCCGCAGTCGCAGCGCAGGCTGGCAAAGACATCACCGGTCAGGCACTCGCTATGAACGCGAATCAGAACGTTCTGCTTATCTGAGAGATCGCCTTTGACGAAAGCAAGATGCTCTTGTCCGTCCAGTTTATTTCGATAGGCATGAACTTGGAAAGTACCATAAGCAGATGGCATTTCAGCAGTCGCGACCTTTTCAACGAAGCGTTCGCGCTGCAGGCGATAGGCGATTAGTTGAGCGATATTTATGAATTTGATGCCGTGCTTTTTGCAGAATTCGCGAAGCTGAGGAACACGCGCCATCGTGCCGTCTTCATTCATGATTTCGCAGATTACGCCGGAAGGATTGAGGCCGGCGAGTCGGGCGAGGTCGACTGCTGCTTCCGTGTGTCCTGCACGCTGAAGGACACCGCCGGGTTTGGCAATCAGTGGTGACACGTGACCGGGACGGCGGAGATCCGATGCTTTGCACATCGAGTCGACAGCCACACGAATGGTAGTGGCGCGATCATATGCGCTGATTCCCGTCGTGACACCAAATTTAGTATCAGCATCAATAGTGACTGTAAAAGCGGTGGACTGGGATTCGGTGTTTTTATCCACCATCATCGGCAACTCGAGCTGCTGCGCTTTCTCTTCAGTAAGCGCCAGGCAGACCCAACCACGGGCTTCCGTAACGAGAAAATTGATCATCGCCGGGGTGACAAGTTCTGCAGCACAGATCAAATCGCCTTCATTCTCGCGACCCTCATCATCGGAGACGACGACGAATTTGCCCTGTCGAATATCATCCAGCGCTTCTTCTATAGAATCGAAAATCGGGTCTTCGTTTACGGCATCGGAACTCAGCCTTGCCGACTCAAATTCTGCCATCATTATCTTCGCCTCATGTCGCCCGGACACCGTTTTCAAGTCCACCTCAAAGTCTATCCTTTTGAGACTCCGGAAGATATCTTCGCCGCCACTTTCTTAAGCTTCTCGTCGAGATGAGGTTCTAGCCAACGAGCCACGTAGCGCGCAATTACATCGGTTTCGATGTTGACTCTCACACCAGGCTTAAGAGACTTAAATGTTGTTGCCTCGAGCGTGTGAGGAATGAGAGCGACACTGAAATGAAGATTGTCGTCACCCTCGGGCACGGGGCAATCCACGACAGTCAGTGAAACTCCGTCGATCGCGACCGACCCCTTAGGGACGAAGAATGGAGCGAGCTCGCCCGGCAATTCAAAAGTAATAAGCTTGGAAAAACCATCGTCTTCTATTTTCGAGACTGTTGCTACAGCATCTATATGACCGGTAACAAGGTGACCGCCCATACGGTCATTCAAAGTAACCGCGCGTTCGAGATTAACGCCGTCGCCGACTTTCTTCTCGCCCAGCTTCGTGCGCCGCATTGTCTCCAACACAGCCTCTACAGAGAAAGAGTGGGAGTCAAAGCTGACGACGGTCAAACATATTCCATCTACGGAAATGGAATCCCCCAAATTGACTGGATTTACAACTTTCTGAGCGCCTATGGTCAGGCGGCACCCATCTTCAGTCTGGGTGATTTCGGTGATCTGACCGACTTCTTCAACAATTCCGGAAAACACAAATAAATCCTCGAAGGTTTGGAACTTGCTGGCAACTGGCAAATTGTCCGCCCCGTGGGCATTTGGCGTAAAGCCAAATATGTCGAAGCGTAACAACCACGCACTTGAGGGGGAAAATCACCATAGGCAAACCGCGCCCTTCGCTATTTAATACCTCCAAGCGGGCGCAAGCCCTTCCCTCTCGCAATTTACACCTTAAGCAACTGGACCATCGTGTCCGGCGGCTGAATTAAGGGACTGACAATGAGCACAGAAAACGGCGCATGGCGTAACTGCGAAAAAAGCACTTCTCCAGAAGATTCCGCAGCATGCAATTTTAGACCTGACTACGAACTCTCTACTCCGCGGGCTCAAAAATGGGCTCAAGACTCACAGGTGCAGAGGTCAAAACCACTGGAACTAGATCAGAATGGAATGTATCAAGTCCAGTGGGGCGACAGTCTTTCGACTGTAGCCGAGCGTGCACTCAGAGGTCAGGGCGCGGCAGTCAGTAGAGAATCACTGCAAGCCATGCAAGACGCTATCGTCGAAGCAAACCACGACAGATACAAGACTCTGGATTGCAATCGCGACTTCATAAGCGAGAAGTGGAAACTGAAAATTCCTGGCTGTAAACAAGAAGAACCGCCGGTAAGAGTTGAACCACCCGTAAGAGTGGAACCTCCTGTCCGAGTCGAGCCGCTGCCTGAGCCGGAGTATCCGGTTCGCCGCCCTTGCCCGCCGGAAGAGAGGCCGATTCCCAGACCGATGCCTCCGCGAGACTTTGATGATTGTCCGCCGAGAATGCCGATGATCATTAACGAGCCGGGTGGTGTGGTCAATATATTCATGGGTAGAGGTTGGGGACGCCCTCAACTGGACAACCAGAACAATTGGGGTCGCGACCGTGACTACTATCAATGGAACGATAACCGCGAGTATATAAGGCCGCTGCCCTATCGCCCGGACTACTATCAGGAGCCTTACAGACAGGAGCCTCCGCGTGGCTGCAGCCCGTGCGAGCAACGTCAATACTGGCACAACCAGCGTATGCCGCAAGTCCTGAGAAGAAATCCGAACTACCGGTAACTGACAACCTTCCGAAGGTCACAGAGAATTTTCAAACCCGAATCGATAACGATTCGGGTTTGATCTATATGTATTGCTTGCCTGGATTGAAAAAGCGGGCGCAGGGTTGTGCGCTCGCTTTTTCAGTGCATTGGGTTTCGAAAAGTCCGGGAAATTAAGCAGGGCCAAGGATTGAGTCAACCGCTCGGGCGAGGCTGGCGCCTTCGTCTCCGGGCGACGAGATCATCTTGGCAGCCAGGCGAGCTTGGGACGTACCATGACTCATGGCCACTCCGAGTCCGGCCCAGGAGAGCATGGTGACGTCGTTATTGCTGTCCCCGAAGGCTAATACTTCTTCCCGAGCAATGCCCATTTTCTTGGTCAAGTCCATCAAGCCTGACGCCTTGTCAGCGCCATGGAGAGTGAATTCCAGGTGATCGGGGTCGGTAATGACTGCAGTCAATTTGCCTTCGTACAGATCGACCATGCGCCGGAATTGTTGGCGGATTACTTCTTCGTCGCCCATCCAGTTGACTTTCTCTGCATGAGTGAAGACATATTCTTCGATTGAATCGCAAATATTAGGGCTGTCGAAGCAAGTGCGGCGAACGTACTCGGAAAGCCAGTATTCAGAACGGCAGAGGTGCACGCCGCGCTCGTCGTAGACCACCCAGGAAAGATCGCTTGCGATCGCTTCTTGCAGTAAGTGCATAACAATCGACAAAGGAATATAGCGATTGCTGATTATCTCGCCGTTGAACGGGTCTTTTACCAGTGCACCATGGCAGGAAAGAATGGGACTGGTCAGCTCCAATTCCTGGTGGAATCTATAAATATCTTCGTGTTTGCGACCGGAGGCCAGGACGACTTCTATGTCAGCAGCGCGCAATCTGGCGACGGCAGCTTTATTTTCGTCCGAGATACGGCGCTCGGGATTGAGCAAGGTGCCATCCAGATCGATTGCGGCTAATTTGTAAGTTTGCTTCTGCTTATGGCGCATCTTTTTGGTTGAAATCTTACCTGACGCTTGGATTTGAAACATAAGACCACCTATAATTACTGCACATACCAGCAAAAACCAGCACACTCCAGATAATACATGCAAAAACCCGCATTGACAACCACCTATTCCTTAAATGCTTAACGACAATGCTTAACGACGAGAGAAAAAATCGCATTCTCGAGGCTCTGAACCAGAAAGGCAGAGTGCTTTCGCAGGAGTTGGTCAATGACCTTAAAGTCTCAGAGGACACAATTCGCCGGGATTTGAAGGACCTTGCCGAAGCCGGACTACTGAAAAGAGTGCATGGTGGAGCACTGCCTGTCGGAAAAGTGACATTCCAATTCTCCAAACGCGAAAAGGAATCACCAGCGGAAAAGAACACGATCGCCAGGCGGGCGGCTTCTTTTGTCAAAGACCGCCAGGTGATTTTTATAGACGGCGGAACTACGACTGCTCAAGTGGCAGCGCATCTGAAACCGGATCTGCAAGCGACATTCATAACCAATTGCTTGCCCACGGCGGTTCGCCTGTCTGAACTTCCGAATCTCGATGTTCGAGTGATCGGCGGCCATGTAACTCCGGACTTATTGCTGACCTTCGGTCCCCAGACAATAAAGGAAATCTCCGGCATTCAAGCAGACTTATGTCTCATTTCCATGGAATGTCTGGACCTGCAGTACGGAGCGACAGTATCAAATTATGATGATTCGCTGGTAAAACAAGCCATGCTCGAGCGCTCCGCAGAAGCATATGTTCTTGCCGAGGGACAGAAATTCAATCGCGTGTCACCATATAAGGTGGCAGACATCGATGCCATCGGAACCATCGTCACCGACTCATCCGTGGACGAGAAACATCTGGAAGCCTTCCGCAAAAGCGGTGCCTCCATACTGGTTGCATAGGCGAAACCTGTCTACCTGGTCCCGGCGGACAAGTCCCTGAACTCAACGACAATAGGTCGCTTCTGTTCCGGATTGTTGGGATTGGCTGCCATACCTACCTTATACATGAATTTGAATCCGACCGGATTGCCGGAAACCGATTCATCGGCAGAGTGAATGGCCACCATTCCGGTCACCTCCAGAGGCACAAGACTCTTCTCATCCGGCTCACCTTGATTGACCGAATCTATTCTTACGGCCGATACCTGCCGTTGAGATTCAAGGGTTCTGGCTGTAGCGCGCAAATCTTCCAGAGTCTTCGGCAGCTGCTCCCGCGCTTTCAACTGTGTCACCACAGGCGGTGCAAGCTCGCCGGGCACACTGCCGTTGGGCAGCAGAGATCTTGTCGACGACTCGTAGCTGATATAGCTTGTATCCAGGATATGCTGCGTCACATTACGCGCAAATACGTCAAGGTTGGTCTTCAACTCGCCCGAAACCTGCTTTTGAGGATTGGGACGGGTAATGAGCAAAAAACCATTGACCAGAAGACTTACGGCCAGGCAGGCGTGCACACCGTAGGTCTTAACCACTTGTTCAGGACTGACTCTTCTTACTCTCCAATACATTAGTCAAACTCCACTTTTCCGAGGACCCAGTTGCGATTAGAGCGGTAGAGCGTTAGTACGCAGGCTGTATCACTGCTTGATGCAGCGCCCCCTTGCGGTTGAGTTTCTGTTGCGGATTTTTCCTGATTGCCCTGGTCGAAAGCATTCTTTGCATCAGCGAGTTTCGTGAATGTCTGTTTAGCCTTCACTCGCACTCTGGCTTCATTCTCTGACTTGCTGAGCACCGAAACATCAGTTATCTCGACATTCGACGATACTTGTCCGGGCCATTTCCAGTCGAATACTTCCTCTGCTTCCATTTTTGCTGCTTCGCTCACGCGCATGTTGGAAACATATTGCAGTCCCAGCCATACGATAATCAAAAGCAGGCAAAATATGACGAATATTCGATTTGGACGAAAGAGCTTCTCCATCAGTTCCTTTCCAGAATTCCGTATTCACTATTTCTATCGCCATGGTGGTCAGCAGGCGAAAGTCGAAAGTGAACCGGCCTCAACCGTCGTGCTGCAATCCAAGATAATACACGGATTGGCGGCACGCGTCGGTCTCGCTCAAATTGGGATTCTTGAGTTTTACCTCCTTGATCATTTCTTCGCGTCTCGGGATATCACGGATCGGTTCTGAGGTGCAGATCCAGTAGTCCATGGGGCTCGGCACCAGACGAATCGTTCCGTGCACAGATCCGACAATGAGCAGGAGCTGTGAATCCTTTCTCTTCTCCTCGTCCTTGGAAAAATTCTCGATTGCTGCGATTTCAGCATCACTGAGTCGCAGCGCTTCTTTCAGCATTTTGAGATCGGAAGCATCCTGTCTCAAAATCAGCTTCATGTGTGAGTTCTTCACGACAGAATCGGCTTGCTCAGCCTGTTTGAAGAAGTCCTTCAACTGCTGGGTAATGGATACGAGCATCATACCGTAGTGACGAGCTCTTCTCGAAAGGTCATCCAGAAGCCTGGCTCCAGCTTTGAATCGCATTAGCGTCGCGGCTTCGTCGATCACCGCCGCGAATCTGATTCGGCGCAGCTTGCATTCGGCAGCACGACGCCTGATGAACTCAGCAAGCATGTATACGGCGATTCTCTCCAGTCTCGGTTCGTTGACTTCTCTGGTATCAAATACGATGAATAGCTTTTCCGTATCGATGTTGGTATATCCGTCGACAAGACCGCCGAATGCACCCGAGCGCGTAAAGAGTGAAAGCCCACGAGCAAACATCTGCAAACGATCACGCTGCAACGGGTCGACTTCATCCGCCGCCGCTTGCGCCGTAACACGCGCCAAATCGGACATGGTCGGCACGGATTCTCGGAATTGCGCGTCCATGTATGCAACACGAATCAAACCGTCCAGAAGCGACTTCTCTTCTACATTCATTTCTTCTCGCCCTTCAGGCGCCAGCATCAAGTCCAGCAATGACAGGAGCGTTGAAACCTTATCCGCAGATGGCTCCCCGGGCTTGTCTTCAGGTCCCAGGTCAAACGGGTTCAAGATATATCCGGACGACGGACCAAGGTCGACATAGGCGCACATTTCCGGACCCAAGAGCTTCGTGATAAAGCGATAGGCACCGTTTTTGTCTACGGTTTTATCAATCAGCACAAACCTGGTGCCTAGAGGCAAGAGACGCAAGATCATCATGGACACGGCGAATGATTTACCAGCCCCCGTGGTCCCTACAACGAACATGTTGTTTGCGTCTTTCCCCTGTCCTCTAAAAAATGGATTGAGCAGAACCGGTTCTCGAGAAGCGCTTGCAAAGCCGAACGGCACGCCGTCAGGAGTTCCGCACGTGGCTGTGAAGAACGGCCAGAATGTTCCTACAACAGGCGACATGATTCTGTGAATGATCGCCAGCTTGTCCACGCCGACAACCAGAGTCGATTGCCAGGCGTCAAGCTGCAGCATTTGCGCTCTGTCTAAGAGTGCTCCGCGGTTTTTGAAGACACGGCGCACTTCATCCATGTTGGATGCGAGTTGCTCGGGCGAATTAGCCAGCGCTCGAATATACAAGCTGGTGTCAAATGCTTTATTGGACGAACGCAAGAAGTCCTGAATTGCAGTGGCAGCCGAACGCGTCTCCTCAATACCCTCAAGGTCGGGGCTGGCTAATTGCGTCGATGTCACTCGCCCGAAGTGGTGCTTCCATTTCAAATCGGAGCGCACTTTATCCTGGTTGCAACAATGGACAAAAAGCGACAGTTGATACTCGACCGACAGTGTAAGCAGGTCTACAAGCCAGCCCATCCAGGTTTCGTGAGGCAGCTGTTCCAGATATTGCGTGCCGATGTATTTGCCGTCCAACCAGATCGACTCGTCAGACACTTTCAGAGCAGACCCGGCAAGCGATGAGACTTCCGAAATATCAGGGCGTGACGGCGGTGCTTCCGGATCTCTTTCGGACAAGCTGGGATTGAGATCTGAATAGATCAAATTGCGCACCTGGCGTCTGTTCAAAACCTGCGGGCGCAGCATGGATACACGCAATTGCTCGTATGCCGTGCGTGTATAGCGGTCGAGAACAGCAACATATTCTTCGTGCTTTTGAATCGATCGCCTGCCGCTCCAACCAGTCGTGCCGCGGCAATCCGGCGGCTGAAAACTGACGGCGATATAGAATTCGCGCTGCGGAACAAAGCTGACATCCTGCTGGCGGCGGAACCATTTATCGGTGTAATCCGCATACCACTTGAGATAATCGTTGTCTGTTTTGATCAAGGTCTGATAGCGAGAAAGATATTCATCAACCGGCAAGTTGCGCGATTTGATGATCACCTGAATGTCAGATTCGCAAGAATTGACGAAATTGGTGAATTGACGAGCCATCGACTCACGATCGGCTTCGTCGAAAAGCAGAGCATTGATACCCTTGCAGCTTATGTACTTGCGCATACTGCCGTCGGCAAGCACGACCAGACCTTCGTCCTCATCATCGCCCGGAATGGCGAACAAATAGCAAACGTCCTTCCAGCTCGACTCCGGACGTGAATCTTTAGGAGGTCCTTCATCATCGTGTGAGTCATTTTCAGTAGCATCGCTGCCGAAAGGCAGCATGTCGCGCACGGCGCCCGGAAGCGAATTGTAGAAACCGGCAAACACGTTTTGAATGGAAGGCTGAGGTGTGGTGCGCAAAACGCGCCCGGTCGTCTCACCTCTGACTGACGGCGGCTTTATATCGTCTTCAAAACCGTCATCACCTTCGGCATAGCCGCCATAACGACCTCTGGCGCCGGTTCCGGAACCACCGTCGCCACCACGGCCGCCACCACGACTACCACCGCCTCCTCCCGGAGGTGGGCGTTTTCTTCCTCGTGATGCAGCGTAGCTCTGTGCCATTGAGTTTCCTGATTCGGGTTTCCAGTGTATTTAGATGTGGTCCAAAAGTGCAAAAGCCGGACTTCTAAAAGTCATCCGGGTCTGAAGATGTATTCTCTGCTTGAACATAGAACGATTCTTTAGTTTTTTTAACCTCAATTATATTCCCATCCGGATAGATCGGAGCAGGTTCGGCGCGTGAAACATAGAGATTGGGAGCCAGACCCAAACGGTACGTGAGGATATTTTTCCACCAGGAGAAGGGCTTCAGTCGCGTGCCCATGACGACAGCCACGGCACCGCACATCCAGAGGATGAAAAACCATACGCCAATGGGGAAATTGTGGAATTTCCAGTCCTGTGGAAACCGTCCGGCAATTATCAGACCAGAAACCACCCAGACGGAAAGCAATATCAGCTGCCTTGGTTCGAAACCAAACACCTTGAGAGGCTTATTGAGGATGATGACTCGCTGAACGTAACCCAAAAAATTATCTCCTTGCTAAATGACCGTAGTCAAAATGTTCAAGCTCAAGCCAAGGGCGGCGCTCCCGGCGGCGGTTGTGTGGGCGGACCTTTCGGCTTTGGCTTGCTGCTGCCCGGAGGCCCCACAGGAGGACCTTCAGGTCGAGCCCCCGCATCAGGGCGTTTGGCGCCGGAAGCAGGTAGATTGGGCAAAGAACCGGGCGGTTTTGCCTGACCGGGCAAACCGGTTGCAGAGGATGACGGCGAGCCGACAGGCGGCATGCCCGCATAAGATGAAGAAGCTGAAGAGCCTGGAGGGCCGGAGGAAGAACCGGAGTATGACGCTCTGGGGCTGGGTCCGGATGCAATCGGAGGCGCTCCGGCAGCGGCGGCAGGCCTGGACGCAGCCAGATTCGCTCCCATCACCGATCCCGAAGAGGCGGCAGGCGCCTGCATCGGTGCATCTGCTTCAAATTGAATAGATTCGCTGCTGCCCTGCTCGCAAAGTCTCATTAATTTGCGAGCCATAAATGCAAAACGAGCATTCAGGCGGCCGATGCACATGCGAAAGTGGTCGCGAGCTCCTTCAAAATCTCCGGCTCTGCGCATCAATTCGCCGATTAGATATTCGGTCTCACCGCGAGAATCCTGAGGGCAGGTATTGTCCGACAAGGAGCGCTTATAAGCCTCGATAGCCAGACGCCTGTATTCGCGGGCTTGCGGGAACGCTTTGCTGTCGTCGGCACACCAAGCGGCATGGGTGTAGAAGATGGCAG
>JAIETE010000292.1 GCA_019745505.1 Candidatus Obscuribacterales bacterium
CTTGTAATTTCATCGACAACCCCAACAATACGCTCAATGTGCGCGGCAGCAAAGCCGTTGGAGAGCCGCCTTTGCTCTTGGGTCTGGCTGTCTGGGCCGCCGTAAAAGATGCTTTGATCTACGCAGCAAAAGGGCAGGTTCCAAAACTCAACTTGCCGGCTACCGGCGAAGAGATTTTGATGCGTTTGACGGAGCTCAAGAAATCCGCCTCGTCGGCGAAGAGCAAAGGCAAAGAGCCCGTCAAAATAATGTAGGGCAGGCGCCAGGTGTAGAGCATGCAGCTGGTATTTCGACTATCTCAGCGAGTGTTTCTCAAAGAAATTCCAGATTGCAAGGTTGCCGTCGAAATCGCGACACACCGGTCCGATGATGGTCTTCGGCAGATATTGTTGGCCGTCCGGCCATGTATGCCCGCCACCGCGAATCTCATACAGCAGCACCTCATTAGCGCTGTCAGCCGTTCCGTATTGTTCTACTATCACGCGCGAGTCATCGGTAGGATCTCTATCCGGCAACTCTGCACACTGGGGTCGGGCACTGTTTTTGTTGTTTGTCAGCCAAAATGCCAGTGCTTGCCTTCCGGGGATTACTTCGCCTCTTGAATTGCGCAATACTCGACCGCCAATTTTTCCACCTTCCCATGGGACTAGCGTGTCTTTGGTGCCTAAGAGCATCATGATCGGAATCGGAGTGCCTTTGAGATCGAGAAAAGTGGTTGAAACCGATGCTGCAACTGTCGCGATTGCTGCAATTTTGTCAGGCAATTGAATCGCCAAATATTGGCTGAAGAAACCACCGTTGGAAATTCCAGTGGCATAAACGCGTTTGGAATCGATCAGTCTCTGTGCATTGAGTTGATCGATAAGCTTGGAGATAAAGCCTACATCGTCGTAATTTGATTTGGAGATAGCCGGTCGCCCGTCATTCCAGTGTTTGTCGATTGCGTCCGGGTAGACCACTATGAAGCCTTTCTCGTCCGCCAGTCGTGCAAGACCTCCCGCGCATTTGTCTGTACCCTCAGCATTGCCTCCGCCGCCGTGGAACGCTAAAACGAGCGGCGCAGGCATTGTCGCTGAGTCAGGCTTGTAGATATAGTAACGGCGACTAACGCCGTCCACTACCAGCTCTTGCAGCTGTGGTTTGCCCTTGCCTGACCAACCTCTTTCGATGTTCGGGGGCCGTCTCAAACCGAAACCGCCGAAGGCACGTTTGAGGTCGCCGGAGGATGCTGTGGAACCAGGATCCTCTCCGGCTTGTACGAGGGGCGCCAGGGCAAGGAAAGCCAATACGGCTGGAGTCAGAGTCATAAACGCCCGCCTTGCCCATGCACTCATTTGAATTAACCTCGAGTCCGCTCTCGTACAGACTCCAATACCCGGAGGCTCAGGAAAAGTTTCGCTCAAGGCAAATTTTAGACAAGTCTCAATCACTTCGACCGGCCGCCTGACTCTGTCTAAGCCGCGCCGGTTGCTGGAAGTGTATAGCGTTTTTCAATAGCGGCGCAGATCAAATTACGTGTTTCCGTCGCGCCGATATTCTTGTTTGATTCAATCATCCGCGCTTCCTGCGATAGTTCTTCGTCCTTGATGAATTCTTTGAACCACTTCGAGTAATCGTGATTGCGCAAGTGGAAATTCCAGGTGTCGTCGTCTACTCCTTGGGCAATTTGATTGAACAAAACAAGATTTTGAACGCGCAGATTGAGCTTGCTATCTGGTCCGCGGAAGTAAAAGCTGCGTTCTTCCGGCAATTGTCCTTCGGCGTATTTGCGGCGATGGCGAATTTTCTCAATCTCGGAGCGTTCCAGTTTCAAAAGCTCGACCTGCTTGGATGTTTTGGTAAACCAGCCAAACCCGAAGCCTTGTTCCAGGTCTTTCTGCTTCGGCATTTTTGGCGCTTCCAGACCGGACTTTTTTGCAAACATCTTGATCTTGTCGGTTGCTTTGTCACCGATGGTGAGAAGCAAATCAACGGAAGAATAGACTTCAGGCGCGATCAGTTCTGGATGCACCGTAATCATGAGAATTGAACGCAAGTTTTCCGGCGCAAGGCGCGACATCTTTTTCCATTCGACCGGAAACATATGATGCGCTTCGTCGACAACAGTCCAGTGAGGCCGTCCGTGCAAAGTGCGAAGTTCTTGCAAGCGTGGCAGGAGATTAGTGAAAAACTCCGGTCGGTCCTGCAGTGGAATCCCGAGCAGGTTGACAATGACGCTCTTTGTGGGATCTGCCATCAATTGAAGTACTTCTTCAATTGTAGGAGCGCGTTCTGTGTCGCCGATGACGACAGCATTGTTGAAACTTTCATAGTCGCCCTCCGGATCAATCAAGCAAAATTGATAATTGCTCTGGCACAGTTGGTCGAGAATTCCCAGAGTAGTGGTCGATTTGCCTGCCCCTGAGCTGCCGCAGATGAGTATGCCTGTATTGTATGGGTCGATCATCTCTTTTTCTCCATCTTCGCGTGTACCCGCCGAGATGAAGTGTCGTTTGGGAGAGAGATTGATCAGGTCATTTTCGATCAGCATGTCGATAAGTTCTTCAACACCTTGCCCACGCTTGCCTCTAGTGATGAAGTCAGCGCGCTCTTTAAGGGCCGGCAGCGCATTGTCTACTGCTACGGAAAATTCACTGGCGGTCAGGAAGGCGTGGTCGTTTTCTGCGTCGCCGACAGCCACTACATTATGAGGGGAGAGTTGCAGATACTCTAGCGCTGCGCCCAGACCACTGGCTTTGTTGACGCCGGGAGGCAGGATCATCACTGCGCCTTTGTTGAAGATGATTTGCGATTCCAGACCGAGTTGCTTAATGCATTGCAGCACCAGTCCGTCATGCGGAACCCAGGTGGCCAATATGCCTTTGCCGACTGACAGGGGCTCTACCTTATGCTGATTCAACAGGTCGATCAGTGATTGCGGCGGTGCTTCGCACAAAATCTCTTCATGTTTTGTTGATGGAATTACCAGCAATGCTCCGTTTTCCGCAATAACAGCGTCAAAGATTTCCCATTCCGGGAAATGCTCGATGAGGCTTGGCATTTCGCGACCGGTTACGAGAATGATTTTGCGACCTGAGGATTTCGCCCGTTTTAGCGCTTCGATTGTCGATTTGTCTACTGTTCCATCACCCGCTATCGTGCCGTCATAGTCTGTCGCCAATGCCAGATACCGCATGAGAAACTCCTGCCTGTAAAGTATGCCGTGATTTGAGTTCGGAGCCCGATTGCAAGTCAGGCTCTTTGTTTAAGAGCAAAAATATGCACGAAAGTTCCGCTTATGTAAGTGATTAAATGCAGAAAGCTCCGCCTGTGCGGAGCTTTCTGTGCCCGTGGAGGGGCACACTTTTAGATTTCAGTTTTTCTGAATATCCGTAGCGTTTATTTTCCGGCGCTGTCCAGGTCGGAGCCGATCTTGTCGAATTCGCTGTAGAGAATGCGACCTTCTTTAAGATCGAGGTTGCCGTCTGCGCGCATCCCAGCTTCCTGAGTCGCGATCAGATCCATGCGGCTGCGCAGATTGTTTGCGGTCGATGCGGAAATGCGGTTTTCCAAGTGGAACTTATTGATCTTGCCTTCCAAGTCCCAGCGGCGTTTTGCAACGTCGTCCAGTTCGACTACTTTGCCTTCAACAATAGTGAAGTGCGAGCCTTCGACAATCGGAACGAATACCGGCTTCTTCAAAACTACGTTGAATCGGTCGCCGAGAGTGTCTATATCGCGTGCAAGAATAACCACCTTGCTGCTGGCTGCCACGCCTGTCAAAGATTTCGCTGCTGCTTCTTCAGCCGCGATTCTGTCCAATTCCGCTCTCAACAGATTCTTTTCTGCCTCAGCCAACAGATTTTGAGCCAAAGCGTCGGCGTAGAGTTTGTTGAGCTCTTCGCGACGGGTTGTGATCGTGCCGAACAACATACCAGGGTCCGTAGTGGTAATTGTTCTTGTAACTACAACGCTGTCCTGCGCGAAAGCACCAGTGCTCATGCAGAGAGTCAGCGCAGCCGTTATGCCCAATGATGCCGCAAGTAAAATTCTCATCTTGTTTCTCCGTATTTAGTGGAGATGCAACCCGGCCCACGAGCCCGGCACATCTTTTGATGTCGGAGGGACGGGGTACCCCGCCATTAGTTCCTGCGCGTGCCGGAGCAAGTACATTAAATTACTTACAATTTGCTGTAGTAATTGCGCGACGCGGCAAATTTAGGCGCCTGGGCAATTTTTTGCGTTTCGCTGAATTGTTGTTCGAGTGAATCTTCTTCTGTTGAGAAAACTATTGAAGGCTGCGGGGTTAGCAGCAAGTGATTGATATGAGCGCTGGCTTCGCTGAGTTTTTCTTTCAATTCACTGGTCGGCGCTGAGAGCTCGCCAGCGAATTTGGATCTTTGTGCGTTTCGTTTGTCGATGCCGACATTGAGGCAGGAAATCCAGAAGAAGCGTGCTGCAGGAAACGCAAGCAGAAAGATAGCGTAGCCGAGCATGTATATGGACATGTGGTGAAACGGCAGAAGTATCTTCATGTGTGCGGAAGTAGTGTACAGCCAGAAACTGCCGAAGAAGTTGAGCAATGTAAGCGTGCCGATTTTCAGCGAGGAGTCGACGTCTTGCAATGAAAATTGCCAACGACGCTCCGCCAAAGAACGCGACAGTTGATTGTGTGTACTGATTGCCGCTCCACCCCAAGATTGGTCTGCTTGGCGCTTCAAGTGGGTGCGGTACAAGTCTCTGAGTTGGTCTCCGCCGCCCATGTTTTGTTGTGGTTTCAAACTCAATGGCTGTGTGGTGAGATTGTCTTCGCGAACAAAAGTTGGGAAGACATAGAGAATATTACCTTTCTCAGTCACTTCCGGCGCACCGTTGAAGTGCACGAGAATCGGGAGCATCCAGTCTTCGGTTCCGCTCTGGTCGCCAGCGTAGGGAGCCAATTGTTCTGCCACCACTACACCATGGTTGCGTTTGATCGCCAGTCCGATTTGATGCCAGTAGCGTTCTTTGAAATCCGCATTCGGATTTCCGTCGCCGAATAGATATGAAAAGCAATTGGTGACGAAATCACCGCGCTGACGCGAATCGGAAGCACCTGAATCGTTGGTAGCGAACGGGCGTGAAGCGGCAGTCTGCGGCGAATAATAGTAGTCGTATGAATATCCATACGAATGGTAGTAGCAAGGGTCCGACCAGTAATAACTCCAGTCCAAAAGCCTGATGAAATCGTAGGTGAAGTGACCGAAGTCGAAATTCCAGTCGACGTTGCCGATGCCGGAGAGCAAGTCTCCGCCGCCGCCTCCAATATCGCCAATGTCGATGCTTGGACCGTCTCCGTCTAACAATGCGGCAATGGCTGCGAAGATGCCGATTACAATTGCGATGATCGAGCCGATGAGCAGTATGCCGAAAAGCGCGCGAAATAAAAAGTTCAAGACCAGCAAGACGATTTTGATAGCCGCCACCGTTAGTCCGATGGCCAGACGCATGAGAAGGCGCAGAACGCGAATGAAGAAATTGCCGTTGGCACTGAAGAGATGTTTCGTGACATCGTAGACATAGGCGCGCTCGAAGCCTGGCGCGAATTCATAGAGCAGCGCACCGGAAGAGTCGACCTTCAAGTGCGCTGATGTTTCTGAGGCGATGATATTGAGTTGTTGGGCTGCGGTTGCGACCGGTAGGCTCGTGGTCAGCGCGATGTTTTCCGGTGTGACTTTGAAGCGCAATGTATTGATCGCTTCGAGGACTTGAGTTTTTTCCTTGGAATGAAACGGTTTGAGGAGCTCGGCTATCATTGCAATCTTTTCCTCGGATGCAAGAAACTGGCGAACGCTTACGTGGTTTCGCCTCGATTTAGTTGATGTGCTGACGGGAGGGCTTTGCGCGGTTAGTTCCGCTGGAGCTTTGTTAGAAGAGACATTGACGCAGGGCTTATTTCGGCATGTTCTTTATGCGATTTCGTTGTCTTGTTTCTGTTTTTGTCTTTTTCAATGTTCCGAGTATAAGCTACCTGTTGGCAACCTTTCGCTTTTGTTATCATTGCTTTACAATTGTCGTAAGTCTTGCCCTGTGGTTAATTTGGAGGGCGGTTGGAGGGTAATTTGCGATTTCCATTGCTGGTAGCAGTGGGCGTGCTAGAAGCTTGCGGACTGACACTCGCGTTGGTAATGCATATTCAGACTTTTGGCTCTCAAATCAACGAGCAGGTTTTGGCCAGAATCAATCAAGGCTGTTGGATCGTAGTGCCGCTCGTGTTTGTTTTAGCGATGCTCGTAGCGATTGTGAGAGCACGATTCTGGCGCAAGCAAACACGAATTACGAAGGCCGTTTTCATTGGATTGATTGCGATTTCATTCTTCTATTTGTTATTTACAAACGTCTCTAACTCAATCTATTTATCCGAAAGGAAAATGAGCGGAGGAGTTTTGTCGGAAGACTGGGAGAAAAATGATGGCAGTCATGTTCTGCAGAGCCATGGAAGAATTTTGCGTCGATTGACTGCTGAAGAGTATTTGGCTTTTGCGGCTAGGGACTATAGATCGCTTACTGCAGCACTCATTCTTGCTTACACCATTTTCGGTTCATCCTGGATAGTTGCCTGTTGGGGAGCTCCCCCTGATTCGAAACTTCAGAGTGCCTCTTGAGCTTGGGTATTTTCGTTTTCTCGCTGCCCAGCTAACGAACTTCCCGCTCAATTTTGTTTTTGGATGTCAGAAGGCGCCGGCGACTGACAGGTGCTCGCGGCGCTTGGGGGTGAAAGGCGGTAGGTCTTTAGTTGGGCGGGTGAAAAGCTGCGTTGGACTGCAGGTATGAGGCTTCTCGGCTAAAACGTCTTTCGAGTGTTTGAGCGCTCGGCATTACCACGAATTTCGGCAGACTGACTGAAGCTTCGATTGGCAAATCCATCTCGAAGACTTCCTCGTGGACGCCGATATCCAAGAGCCACTCGGCGAGCTCGACGAAATCGTCATCGCGCGCCGCTAACATTGGATAACCCGGAGAGACAAAAGATGCGCAGAAGAATCCGTCGGATTCGAACACCTTTAATTTGCCGGGTATCAATGATGTTTGCATGCGTTCCCTTTCTGGTTTCTACAAACTAAGTACGCGCAGGTACTATGACCCTAGCAAAACATTCAAAAATTGCCGAGTCAATTCATCTTGATGGATATCCAGTCTGTATATTAGCGCTAGAATAATCTCTAGAATGCAGTTTGCTGGGACCAAGTTTTCTCTATCTTTGTGAGTGCAACCGCATGAAAATCGACTCTGACCAATTTATCGCTATATGTAAAACAGTGTATTTAGCGCTGTTATGCTTGGGCATTTTGTTACCGGTTTTTTGCTTCAGCAAAAAGTTCGGCCAGTTGCTTGGCAGGCTGGATGCGGAAACACAACAACAGGGTGAGGCAAGAGTCTTAAGGCTGATAAGCGCTTCAGTTCAGAATGGTCTGTCTTCTGTATGGATTTGCTTTCTTGTAGTTCTGGGCTTGGGCTGCGCAATTGGTCTGGGAATCTCTGTCTATGGCTGGTACGTAAAATCTCCCATTTGATTGCGCTTGGGCTCCGATGAATGCTCTGCGTAAAGCTTTTGAAGAGCGTATAGTAGTAGCCATTGAAACAGGTTACTAAATGGACGCGATTAAAAACAAACTTGCAGGCATGCGTTGGCTCTTTATAAAGCCAGGCAAATTTTTTGACGATGTAGTTCGCAGCGGAAGCTACTGGGATGGCTTGGTCTTTTTGGCATTCCTTTCTCTGATTGTTGGTTACAGTGCGGTTCTCGGCGACTCAACTTTGTCGGCCGATATGATGGTTGCTGATGGAGCCAAGGTTGCGCTGATTCTATTCGTCGGGATGCTGGTTATAACAACCGTTTGGGGGCTCTTCGCCGCCCTTGTCGGCATGAAGATGCGCCCGCGCATCGCTGTCGCTCTGACACTCAAAGAAGCCATTCCTCGCTGCCTTCGGGTCGTTTTGTTTTCTCTGGCGCCTTTCGTCCTCCTATTTTTTCATGGCAGCGTGTCTTTAGGCATAGCCCTTCTGGGCGTATTAGTTCTTTCGGTGATTGGTGTGTCAAAAGCGCTCTCGATCAAGATTATTCCTGCGCTGATTTTGCAGGCATTGGTGTGCGCAAGCATCGTGGGCGGCGCTGCTTTGGCAGTTGATTCATTTTTCAAAGATCCGGCGACGCAGGCGCGTCGCAATCATTCTTACCCGGCTAAAAAGCTTGTCGGTCAGCCGGCTCCCAACATTTTGATTCAGCCGACCGGAGGCACCCCCCTGCACCTGGCCGACCTGAAAGGCAAAAACGTCGTTATCATCGACTTCTGGGCGACCTGGTGTCCGCCTTGTCGTTTTGGTTTGCCGATGGTTAGTGAGGTCGCCTCGAAATACAAGGACAAGGGTGTTGTTTTCTACGCCATTGGCGATGGCAGTATTAATCAAGAAAAGGTCTACTTGGAACAGCGCAAAATCGACGCAATTCCTTCCAGCTCCAATGCTGAGGGATTTGAAGCCTTCATGGTCCAGGCTATCCCCGAAACCATCGTCATAGACAAGCAGGGCATTGTAAAAGCCGTCCACATTGGGCTTTCACGGAATGAGAAGGAAGAGCTGACAGCCGAAATCGAGGCGGCTCTGGCGGCGAATTGAATCCGCTTGTGCTTTGGCATGTTACATGAGGCATAATATTCATTACCTCATGAGAAAAATAGTGTGATTACCTTTTACGAGCGCATGAGCGATCTGTTTGCCGCAGGCACGCCGTTTGTGTGCGCGACGATTGTCGATACGCAGGGAAGTGTGCCGGCTGATGTTGGCGCCAAGATGTTGGTAACGGCAGATGGTGCCTATTTTGGAACAGTTGGCGGCGGCAAGATCGAGGCTCGTGTAATTCAAGAGTCGCAAGCGATGCTCAAAGCTGCGGGGCTGGCAGGCGCGGGCGGTAAGGACGATTCCACTGCGAAGTTTTTCGAATGGAGTCTCAACAAGGACATAGGCATGACCTGTGGTGGCTCGATGCGTGTGTATTTGGAAGCATTCAATCACCGCGCCTGGAATATCACCGTATTTGGTGCCGGTCATGTGGGAAATGCTTTGATTAGCTTACTGGAAAAGCTGGATTGCAGAATTACTTGCATTGACTCGCGCGTCGAATGGTTGGACAAACTGCCGGATTCGCCCAAGTTGCGCCGCGTTTTGCTGACGGAAATGAAAGACTACGTGCCTGAAATACCGCGCGATTCATTTGTCTTGCTCATGACTATGGGGCACAGCAGCGACAAGCCAATCTTGTTGGAAATATTGAACCGTTGGAATAGTATTCAATTTCCATACCTGGGCGTAATCGGCAGCGATGCCAAGGCTGCTCGTTTGAGGAAAGACATTGCCGAAGCAGGACTTCCTGAGCAGTTGTCCAAAGTTTTCTTCTGTCCCATCGGACTGTCTTTAGGGTCTAATCATCCTCAGGAAATCGCGGTGAGCATTACGGCTCAGCTATTGCAGGTGCGCGACCAGGCGGTTGCATCCGGTGCTGTCAGTGTTGCCACTGCATCGTCGAATGTGTCCGGCGCCGCATCGGATTGAGAGAGTTTCTAACTATGCGACGAATTCTAGCGCTGTTGATAGTAACGATTACAATCGCAATGACAAATACTCCGCCAGCCGAAGCCGATGACCAGAAGTGGTTTTCAACTTTGTTGAAGGCTAGCGAATTTGCCGATGGGGTTATTGGGGAAGCGCCACATCCATCCGGCTTCTACCTTGCTTATCGAGAGGCCCTTTTGGAGCCTGAGAAAATTTCTGAAGAACAGTTGCAGGCGCTGCAGAAGAAAGGCTCGCCCGAAGGTAAATTGTACGCTGCTTGTCTGGCTCACTATTCGAGAATTGCAAGAAAGAATGCGGCGGACGCGGACAAGGATTTGAAAGCCTTGACTGCGGACCACAGTAAGGTCTTCTACCGCAGCGGCTGTCTCGGGACCAACACTACGGTCAGTGAAGTCGCGTCGGCGTTGTTGGACAAGAAGAAGTTTTTGAACTTCGCCCTCGTTGATTTTTCATCTTTCAAAAATTCAAAGGAATTGCCCAGCTCGATTCTGAAGCTCTTCAGCGCAAAACGTTTGGAGAACAGCGTTGCAGGTGAAGGTGCGCGAAGCCGTCTTTATGCCTATTACAAGGAAGCGCGAGAGCTTCCATTGAAGACGCATAGTTGGGAGATCTATTGGCTGCGCAGGGATGGCACGCCGGCCGCAAAGCTGTATGCCGGTTTTCTCATGCTGAAAATTGACGAAAGCTCCGGTCTGCAAATGTTTCGCAGTATGGAAAATGACAATTCGAAGGTCCAGTATCAATCCGGATGCGAAGTCGAGACAACGACTGTTGGCTCGGTTGCTAAGGAAGTCGTGCAGAAGAAGAAATATCTGGACTTCGAAATTTAGTACGCCGCCAATCTGCTAATTGGTTGTTCGCAGTTTCACTTTTGCGCTCTTGCTTCTGGCGAGCCCATTCACCCAATCGCCCAGTTCTCCGCCGGACTTCCAAATCAGGTGCGGTGAATCATCATCGAGACGATAGATCGTATACATATGATAGTTCGGGTCATTGAGCTTCTCGTGCAAGAAAGCGATTTCCAGTTTGCCATCGTGATCGGCGTCCAGCGCAGTCGGTTCTTTCTTCTGCAGCCCCGTCACGGGATCAACCATAATCACATATTCGTATGGTGGTGTGATTTCAGTGAGTGTATGTTTTCCGTTGCGAGTGAATTGAGTAGCTGCGATCCATTTGTCGAAAATCCAGCCGGTTCGCAAAACATAATTTCCCACTCTATTTTCTTTCCATTTCAAAGAATCCAGGAATGGCTTCTCATAGTCCCCGAGATTACTCACCGTCCAGGACTTACTCGTGCTTCCAGTGTTTGCCGAGTCTTTGGTGGGTGAATTCCATTCCATGTTTTTCACCTTCTCGCGTTCCTTCGCCATGCTCATCACATGCTCTGAAAAACCTCTATTCGAATCGGCATATGTGGGCGCCGGGTTAACAGCTACTGCGAAAATCAAAGACACCGCCGTGAAGGTGCCTGAAGACTTGAAGCGCTGTGAGATTCGGTGACTCATGTATCTAACTTACCCACCGAGCCGACCGGGCAACAGAGTAAAAACCCTGGCTTCGGTCCGGATTTGTAACTAAATGGCAAACTGCGATTTAGGAGTCATTTCCAGACGTATCGACTGAAAAATAATTCGCCGAGGCGCAGCCTTTTACATGCAACGACATTTTTCTAGCCTGCCCTTGAAGGCGTCCGGAAAGATTCCAACGGTATCGAAACGCAAGATTTCCATACCCGAAGGCGTTTCGAGGCAGTGGTTTGAAGCGCTTCAGGGCTCCCGCAGAGTCCCAGCAGCAATGCGGCTTGACCACAGAAGAAATGCTTTTCCTTTCTGCAAAAAAGCCGTACAATGCCCTCGCGGATTAGGGACCATCAGGCGACCATTTCGGTTCGGGATATCTTGTCTCTTAAATCGACTTTCTCGCGACTGCAAATTCCTTTGTGGAAAAAGCCGATTTTTTAAGCGCGGGAACAATCATTTGGAGATTGTGTGGTCCTAGGGGCAGTACGGAGTAATTACGGTGCTATGGAATCTTTGATAGGCAAGGTAGCATTTCAGAAGCCTCGCAATCACACGGTTAAGACTTTCAGAAGCCCTTTCGTAACTTTCTCTCTAAGGCATAGTGAGCACGCCAATTCTGTTCCTTTCCATTCTCACGAGTACGACGAATTCATTTACAGCCCCAACGGTCTCAATCAGCTTATGTGGAGCACAAAGGATGCCACCGTGGTTAGACAGTTGCTTCCAACTACTATATTGTGGACCCCTGCTGGAGTGTCGCATTCTGCAAAATGGGATTCGGCTTGGTACAGCGTCGGTATTCTGATCGGGAAAGAATTTCTGGATAGCTCATTAAGCCAAATGAGCCTCAGGAGATACGAGAAAACTTCCTTTTTCCACGCAAGACAAGAGCTTACGACCTTGCTCAAGTTGGCACTCAGTCCGGATTGGCTTGATAAGACAAGCACTAATCAGCCTTTTGCTCGTTCCCTGGCGGTGTTGCTATCAAACGAATTCGCCAGTTGTTATCAAGCCGGAGCTCGTCTCTGGGATAACTCAAATGAGAAACTTCCACTGAAGCGCTTGATAGACTTCATCGACTCAAACTTAGAGCGGGAACTTTGCCTCCAAGATTTGGCTGAGTTCAGCAACTTAAGCCCCCATCACTTCTCTCGCCTATTCAAAAATACCACCGGTTATTCTCCATACCAATATATTGTGTCAAGACGACTGAGTTATGGACTGCATTTACTCTCTTCTAAGGCTTTGTCCGTGGATGAAATAGCAGCTTCAACAGGATTTGCCTCTGCATCTAGCTTTTCCAAAGCATTCAAAAGAGTCTATAGAGTTTCTCCAGCGGAATACCTGAAGAACCTAGTTTCTGAGTAATGGCCCAAAATCGGCAAGTTCCATTCTTGCTCAATTCATCGGTTTTTCTAAATTTTGAGCCATAATAAAGCTCCTTATTCTCACAGGAGTTCGTTTGGCTGTGACAAAACCCGACCTTTTTCAATCCTTTTCTCTTAAGGGGCTAGAATTAAAAAACCGGATAGTTATGGCGCCAATGACTCGCCTCAGAGCTCTAGAGGACGGCACCCCTTCGGACATAATGTCCGAATATTATTCTCAACGTGCTTCGGCAGGTCTTATAGTTACTGAATGCACGATGGTCTCGCCTTTGAGTCATGGTTACATGCATTGTCCAGGAATGTATAAATCAAGCCATGTCCTTGGCTGGTCAAGAGTCACCCAGGCGGTTCATGAAAATGGCGGCCTGATTTTTTTGCAAATCTGGCACTCTGGTCGTGTATGTCACCCCTATCTCCTAGCTGGTCAACACCCTATAGCACCATCAGCAGTGGCAGGACAAGGTGATCTACATACACCTAAAGGAAAAGTTGATTTGCCGACTCCGCGACAGATTGACTTGGAGGAGATCCCTAAAATAATTGACGAGTTCAGCATTGCCGCTGAATTTGCTAAACAGGCAAACTTCGATGGAGTCGAAATTCACGGTGCTTTTGGGTACCTCATTGACCAATTTCTACAAGATGTTAGCAACCATAGAAGCGATGATTATGGAGGCTCCATAAAGAATCGCGTACGATTTCTCGAAGAAGTAGTATCTGCAGTGTCGAACATTTGGCCAAGTCGCACCGGTATAAAACTCTCTCCTTCCAATACCTTTTATGGCATGGGAGATTCAGATCCAACATCTTTGTTCAGATATGCGATAGAAAAACTCAATGAATTTGACCTGGCATACGTACACCTAATGGAACCAAGTCCAGGAGACATTGAAAAAGGTGTTCCTATCGAGAATGTGCTTGCTACGTTTCGCGGGGATTGCTCACACCCCTTAATTACAAATGGCGGCTACGATGATGTTAAAGCCGAGCTCGTTCTTAGTGACATGGCAGCGGATTTGGTCTCTTTTGGGCGTCCTTTCATATCGAATCCCGACTTAGTTTATCGGTACAAGAATGATATAGCGCTAAATGATTCCAACCCGCAGACTTTTTATGGACGGGGACCTGAGTCAGCAACCGGATACACAGATTATGAATTTGCTTCAAAGGCGCGCCAAAACCTTCAGTAGCGGAGGTTGTTAATGAAACTTCCTTTTGACAGAATTCTTGTAAGCCTAGTGTCGCTAGTAACTATATTTGGTGCATTTATTTTCGATTGGGATGAAACGCACATCTTCAATCCTAACTGGCCACCGCACGCGAAGTTTCACAACGGGCAAACTATGAGTATGGGCGTATGTCTCGGAATACTCTCGCTTTGGTTGCTTTGGAGAAAGAAGAAAATTTCAAACTTCGACTTCGGCCTTGCTGTAGCAATAGCTTCTTTATATTGGATTACTCAAGCCTCAGCAATTCTTTATCCAGGCACAGATTTTTTCGATCCAAACACAGTTAACTTGCCGAGGTCCCACGCTTTAGGCTTGCCGATACAAGTGGTTCTGCAGATAGCGCTGTACTCTTTTCTTGGATCGGCAGTCGCTATAAGGTTAATATCTGGAAAGCGCACATATGCAGCTTCTGAAAGTGTTCAAAAAAGTGAGAAGTGAATTGCAAACTGCTATTTAGCAGGCACTTTCAGACTTCTCGTCCACGTTCACTTCTTCCAAAAACCTAGCTTACGAAATCCGGGCCTGCGATTCAAATATTTCTCGATGTACTCTGCTCCCAAGTTCCATTGCTCCCTTTGAACTCTAAAACAGCAGGATCGCTCCTGCCGAGCAGATATCGGGTCGCGCGTGGCCGCTGACGAGCTCATGATTGGTGCTAGACGACCGGTCTAAGCTTCGTTGGAGTAGAATGGTTGGACTGATGGAGGGTGAGTAATCATGGCAACCGGAGTTAAGACAAAAGTCCAGGGC
>JAIETE010000106.1 GCA_019745505.1 Candidatus Obscuribacterales bacterium
CGATCATTCAAGCGAAGAATATAAGAATGAGTTGGCTGGATACGCGGAAGCCGCCTACCAAGCCGGAAACTATCAAACAGCAGAAGAATTGCTTACCAAACTCATTCCACTTGCCACCGAATATGATGCAAAGCACAAGCTCAAATTCGACCTTGTCGAATGCTATACGAAGCAAAACAACATCTCTCGGGCGGAGCATCTGTTGAGAGAAACCCTGCAACAAAATGAGTCGGTCGGACAGTGCTTTTCTGCCGAACTCCTAGGCGCCGGCGAGTGGTATGCGATGCAGCAGCGCTACGATGAAGCGCGCCCCTGGTATATGAAAGCCCTTGCCAAAGCCAAATCCGAAGGGTCGACCGCCGAGATGAAAAAAGCCGAGAGGGCACTCTCGAAGTTTTTCGTAAAAGAGCAAGTAGCAACCGATCTTGGTTCGCTCTGGAAGAAATCACCACCGCAAATAAGCCTGACCGATGGTGGAGCAAAGCTGGAAGTAGGAGGCCCAGGAGGCATCGTCTGCACTTGCGGATGGACCGACAAAGACGCAAACAATCCGGACCTTTGGGTGAAAGACTATCGCGAAGCTTGTAAGCAATTGCGATCCAAACATTACCTGCAAGCAGAATTTCAATTCAAAAACGGCGCTCAAAAGTACACAGGATCAACCGAAAATACGGCGTTTAGTCTAGGTCTGGCGAAGACTTACCAGGAAATGAAAAACGAAAGCAAGCTTCGTGAAATAGTCGCCATGCTGGTCAAAAATCAGGATAGTGCAGCCCTTCCAAATCTGCGCGTCATCAAGGAAGCGTCGGCATCAAAACCGAAAGCCGAAAAAGGCGCTGCGAGAAGCAAAAGAAAGGCATAAACCGGAATAGAAAAAGAAAGAGGGACCTTTCGATCCCTCGCCTCTTGTTTCCCCTAACCCAACTGACTTCAGTTAACTGCTTTCACGTTCCTAACGATAGTTGGCTGGTCCACCGGCTACGCTTTGGGTAAGCGACATCGGCTGATCGAGAGCAAACTGAATTCTTGTGCCGCTGGGGATTTTTACATCTTTGCCCTTGCGCCACAAATTGCTGCCGAGACCGACTGCGCCACCAGTAGCGACACCCGCGATAGCTCCGGCTCCGACGGCTCCACCAACAATCGGTGCAAAACAGATGCCCAGCAAAGTACCGCCTGCAGTCCAGAGACCGGTTCTTACAATACCGCTCTTAACGGTGCTGGAAGTGGTTCTGCCCTTAAGACTTTGACCGTCCTTCGTTTCATGTACAACCGTAGCCGTTTGATTAGCAGTGATTACCGCAGACAACGGATATCTGACTCCATCAGGAGTTACAGCACCGGTAAGTCTCAAGGTCATTTTGCCGTTCGAGCCGGCCAAGCCGCTCTTATCTACTGATACCATTTGACCTTCGAGAGCCGTGTTGCCGGGAAGCACCAGGTCGGTTCCGAGATACATCGGGGTATACAACTTAGCACTGAAGAGATCGCCGGCTTTGGCGACTCCACTGTCGATTGGACTCGTAAGAACTGCGTCTACGGATGTTCCGGCCGGAACATATGTAACACGTCCTTGTAATTGTTGACCGTTGTAGCTTTGTGCTACCGCGGGTAGAACCAGTCCAATGGACAGAATACCCGCGACGATTGCGTTAAGACCTGTCCTCTTCATCGATCGCTCCTTCTAGTGGCGCTAAACAGAATTTTTCAAGATTCTAAAACATTATCATAATGGTGTCGTATAAAAAATCAACCGTCTATCCATTTTATTTTCGCGATGGCACCGGCAGTACCACATTGAATATAGACAGGGCTGAAAGCGTTGACTACTTCCAGGTTTGCAAAGTTCCCTCAAATTTCATACTGACATCTAATTATTTCAACAAATCACCATATACAGTGCAAATCTGCCACCAAGCGAAACATTATCAGCACCAATAGTGATGGCACGTCACGCAAAGAAGACACAATTTCAATGCGAGTTTTGAAATTTCAGCAGAACACTGGCATCCAAATTCGGGATGCCAGGAGAGTCGAACGACAGCCCTGCAACTGATTGCCAGGCTCGCACAACCTCCTGACATCGCCAAAGCTTGTCGCATAGCTTCTAGAGGCAACACTTATTGAAAACCGAAGGGTCGTCGCCACCCATCCTTACAACCGCACTTTTTGGGCAATATACAAGCCGCGCTAATTCTCAAGTACGTGCCGCCAATTGCGCTACTTTGTTACCGGCAAGGGAAGATCCCATCCAGTTGCCAGTTTTCGGGATGGCCGCAGACAGCTTTTAGATCATCTCTTTTCAGCTTCTATCATGAGTTATTGCAACTGAGCCATTACTAGTTCTAGTGTCGGAGATACTCTCTAACTACCCCTCGTGATCTCAGCCACCAGCTTCCCCAGCCAATAGCTTCTCCTCCAAACAACCATCAGCAACCAAGCCGCGCAAGCGACCGGGTCTGAACTTGTCTGGTCAGAACGCATACGGGGAGCTTGCAAGAGTTCATGAGAAGCAGTCCAGCGGTAGCGAGTTGTTCAACCAATCAGCCGCGCTTCAAACCGGCTGAAGGGACGCTTCCACTTGCGTTCCCAAAGATATGAGGAGCACCCTTATGAATCGCTTCTGGCAATCGTTTTTCTACGGACTTATCGTCACCATCTCCATCATGGGCCCTACTTTCGGTCTGGGAGTCCTCTGGACAATCGGCACCGGCGGCGACCCATCAGCTTACGCGGTCGACTGCATCAAGCTGGGTTTCGTGCTCATGATCTTCAGCACCTGGGGACTCTACGAGCTCGCCGGTCTGCTGGAGCGCGCCAATCGTCCTCGCAGCGAAGATCGCGACAATGAAAAGCGCGATGGCGACAACCTCGAGGGAAAGAACCCCAATCTGCCCGGCTCCGGCGACACCAACGACAAGGACGCGAAGTAATTCGCACCAGGTCGCTCGGTATCTCTGAATTTCAGCTCCACGCCCGGAACAAGCTCGCGGATCATCCAGACTTGCAGCCCGTCCTGCAAAGACTGAGTGCTGCGGCTTGTTTCGGGCGTATCTGAACGGCGCAAAACCGCGCAAACACGGAAGAGTCGGAGCCTTAAAACTCCCCTCTTCCGTGCCGGCGCTGTCTATTTCGCCAGACCACTCTAGCCATCAGCACAAACACCAAATCTCACGGGCATTTATTTTTCGCGCACCCGTACTACCTTTTATCGTATATCGCCGTAAAGTTTCACGGGCTTTGAGTTCGAAAGCCTCGACAAATTTCAGCTAATGACTTTGCTCCAACGCTCTTGGATTGAGAAGGAGGTTCTTCAGCTTTCCAGGTCCTAAAGCAGCACTGAGCTCGCGAAAAACGAACATCAGGAAGAAAACGACAAAAAGGCAGAGAATATGAGTAACATCGACGATCAGGCGCTGCTTTAGAGCTGCTTCTGCGACTTTATGCGCAAATAACTTTTCCTCCAACTGCCCGCCCAAAAAGACGACAACCGCTAAAAAACCAGCCTTGGCAAGAGCCGAAACTATCAATGGCTGCTGATTGATCGTTTTATTCAAAAAGGGGATTTTCTGACAAAGAAGCACTATTTTTCCCAGTGCTACAGCCTCTATAAGCGCAACGATATATCCGTGAACGAAGTCGTTGACACCGGACTGAATCAGAATAAGTGATTTGAACGTAGAGAGAATCGCGAAATTCACAGCGAGATACAGAGAGATAGTCGAAAATTCTCTCAGCTCCTCGGCTATGCCCTCTTTGTATTCTGCTGCTTTTTCCGGCGAAATCACTTGTCCACTCCAACATAACTGAAAACATAGTGTACAAGGGACTCTGCACATTGCAAATTGCCAAGGCTGAGAGGCTTGCAAAATTTGAAGAAGGTTTCACCACATTCGGCGGAAGAATTGTAGACTTGAGATTGCAAAAAACTACTCTGTAAGAGACAGAAAATGGAAAAATTCGACCAACCCGAATTGCATCCCAGAGGCTTTCCACTTTGGGTTGAAATTTTACTGGTTTCAGCTCTCATCCTCACGCCACTGGTGATGGTGTCAGTTTGGCAATATTGGCAGGATCATCAGGAAAAACACTCTGATACGTCGACATCTACATCGACATCCACGCCTGCCCCTGCGAGTGTTACCGAAACCGAGTCCACGACAACCACTTCCGAGGTCGAGACAAAAGGCGCTCAATCCAAGTCAGAAGATACTGCGGACACAAAAGCAGAAACGCAGGCAGAAACAAAAACAGAAACACCTGCCGAAACAAAGTAGCAGCAAGGCTTTAGCCAGCTTTCCGCAATATCAGATAGAGATACAGAATCACTGCGGAAATCCACGGAATCGCAAACACAAAACTGAGCGGAATATGCGCGACGAACGTCTTATCAAAGATCGTTCCAACGTGCTGCAATTCGCAGGTACGAGCGCTCGTGCCCATGAAAAGCGCCCACATCAAGAACAGAAAAATCGTCCTGGCAAGCAATGTCTGGAAGCGAAGACCTCTTGCACCGGCAACTCTGTCATGCCGCAACTGACACGAGTTTTCGTTGGAAGTATCGCTCACTGATCTCCTCGCAATCACGACAGATTAACGTCTAGTTTGCATTCTGCTCTTTGCGGATGTCTTTCAATTGCTGCTTTCCATTCAGAATCCCTTTTCTCTGATTGGCAAGCTCAGGAATCATCTGGTGCTCGTAATCCAGTTGCTGCTGCTCCAACTTCTGTTCGATTGCCTGTCGCTCTTGCCGCAACTCTCGGCGGTTTTCAATCTTCATTTCTTTGAGCAGAGATTGAGGGTCTTGCGCACCATCCTTGCCTGGAGTCCACGCCGGACCAACAGCCGCAGAACCGTCCGCCTTATGCTCGCCGGAGCCAATGGCGGAGTGAATCATGTTGCTGTTCTGATTGAACAGGTTTTCCATCAGCGTCAGGTCTTCCTTCTTCAAGGTACCGTCAGGTTGACGTTTTGCAGCAACCTGCCCCTGCAGGCTGAGCACGGAAGCTTTCAGCCTGTTGGCTTGATCGGCCGTGATCGCTCCGATTCTCACTCCCCGCTCTATCCGTTGCAGCTGCCGGTGAATCCGGGTATTGAGGTCATCAGCTCCAACCCCGCCCGAGCCAGTCGAATTCTGCGCGAAAGCAGCGCTCGAAATACACCAAAAGGCAGCCCATCCGAAAACTGCGCCCGACAAAGAACGTTTAACCATAGACGAGATTCCCCCCACCCGCAAAGCGAATAGCCCTAATGATTCCTATACCACCGGGCGCCCCTCTTGATTCACATTATCAAGATCATCGTGTGCATTGCCGGCGTGCGTTGTATGATCGGCGGGTTTTGTCCCTGAGGAACGTGTCCGACGCGTTCGATAGGAAGAGATTGAAATAGCCATGTCAAGCAAAGTCGAGCAAGCACCCGTCCTGGAAAAGGTCGAGAAGTTCAAGTCCGATATTGTCGAATTGCGCCGACACATACACAAGCATCCAGAGCTGAGCTTCGACGAAGCCAATACCGGCAAGCTGGTAGCCGAGAAGATGCACAAGCTAGGCTATGACGTGCGTCCAGGAGTGGGCGGCACGGGTGTGATTGCAGAGCTTGGCGATGCGACCACCGGCAGAACGGTAGCATTGAGAGCCGATATGGACGCTCTTCCGATCACAGAAGAGAATGCCAACGACTATTGCTCTTCCAACGTCGGTGTAATGCACGCCTGTGGACACGACGCCCATACCGCCTGCGCTCTCGGAGCGGCGATGCTTTTGGCACAAGACCCGCCGAAGAATGGCCGGGTCCGCTTTCTCTTTCAGCCTGCCGAAGAGATGGTGAACGACGACGGAAAATCGGGCGCCACTCTAATGATCGAGCAAGGCTGCATGCACGACGTGGATGCCGTATTCGCGCTGCATTGTGATCCGAAAACATCAGTCGGCAAAATCAAAGTAAAAGACGGTGCCATGCTCGCCGCCTGCGATACATTTGAAATCAGTATTCGCGGCATTCCTACTCATGGCGCGTACCCGCAATACGGCATAGATGCAGTTATTCTTGCAGCACAAGCGGTACAAGCAATTCAGACGATCATTTCGCGCAGAAAATCAGCCCTCGAGCCGGCGGTGCTGACCTTCGGCGGCATCAAGAGCACCACATACAGACCGAATATCGTTGCCGAAGAAGTCCAGCTGATTGGCACTTCGCGGTATTTCGAATCGGAAGTGGGCGAATTGATTTTCGCAGAATTGAAAAAAGCTCTGTCGGTCGTCGAAGCGATGGGTGGTTCATTCGAGATCAAAAGAACCAAGGATAATCCGGCCGTAACCAACGATCCGCAGATAAACAACGTGGTGCGCTCCGTCGCCTCGCGCATCTTGGGCAAGGAAAATGTCGTCGAATCGACATATGAGATGGGTGCCGAAGACTTCAGCTTCATGTCGCAGGTTGTGCCAGGTGCGTTCTTCTTTCTCGGAACGAAAATCGAAGATTCGCCGCGCGCTATTCACACGCCGCAATTCGACATAGACGAAAGGGCTCTGCCACTCGGTTCCGCCTTGCTTGCCGAGTGCGCAAGGCAATATTTGGGCGGTTAGGCAGTAGGCGACCGAGAGTAATTCTAGCCTCCTTCTAAGCTTCTTCCAGCAGGAGTCTAGAAGGACTTATATCATCGCTCGTGTATTCGGAAGTCGGGCAAAATCGAATAATCCGATAGGTGTCCTCGAAATCGACGAGCTGCTCCTGTGTTCCGACCACATACAACTCATCGCCTACGGCAAGTTTGAAAGTGGGATCAGGATGAACAACAAGATTATTGCCGCGCCGCACGGCAGATATCGTCACGCCCGTCAGGCGCCTTATGTCGAGCTGCTGAAAGCTCTGACCGACAATGGGAGACTGGGCAACGACAAACCAGGTGCCGATGAATTCGTCGTGAGCAAAACCAATTAGCTGAGCCAACGAAGCTTCAGCAACGTCTGGCTGAAACAGCCGATAGCGCTGAGTTCTAACATCTTGCAATGCTCTTTGAATAATCGGATCGCCCATGTTCAAACTCATTAGTGTGAGGCGTGAAATTTCGATACTGGCTTCGAACTCGGGCTGAACAACGGCGTTTGCCCCAGCGGCACGCAAAACATTGATGTCTTCGGAGCGATGAGCGCGCACGATAATTTTCACATCAGCATTCATTTCTCTTGCCATATTGCTTATGGTCAAAGCGGCAAGAGGGTCCGGCACGGTGATGATAAGAACCCGTGCGCGCGCCAAGCCTGCGCGTTGCAGCACAAGGTGGCTGACCGAATCACCAAAAACGTGCGGGATATTTTCAGCGTCGAGTTCTTCTAAAATACTTGCGTTCAATTCGACCACGGCATAAGGAATGTTCACTCCACTGAGAACCAATCCCAAATTCCGTCCGGTCCGGCCAAAACCGCAAATAATGACGTGTCCTGACAGGTTCAGACCGTGCCCACCCATGCCATCACCAACGATACCAGCTTCCTCTCTGGATTTTGCGGATGCAAATCTCCCGAGAAGACCAGGAACCAAATTCATCAGGATAGGAGAGACAACGAGCGTGATAACAGCACCAGCAAAGAAGAGGTTGTAGAGCGAATCTTCCAAGAGTTTGGCCTGGTAGCCGAGCATTGCCAGCACAAATGAAAATTCTCCGATCTGGGCGAGTCCGACCCCAAACAACAGTGCGCTCCACCAATTGCTTGTAGATAAAAATGCACTGGCCGTGCCGATTATTGTTTTGATAATGAGAAGAAATCCAACAAAGACCAATACTTCAAAGACGTGCGTTGCCAAAAATGCCGGATTCAGCAACATTCCGATTGAGACAAAGAAGACGACCGCAAACAAATCACGCAGAGGCATTACATCGACAAGAGCTTGCGAGCCATAGGGCGATTCACTGACCATAATTCCAGCAAGAAATGCTCCAAGAGCAAGAGACAGTCCTGCGTGGTCGCTGGTTATCGCTACTCCCAAACACAATCCCAGAATGGTAAGGAGAAAGAGTTCGCGATGCTGCGATTTGACGATTGGCTTCAAGAGCGCCGGGACGACAGTATATGCACCAATCAGTACGCCACCGATGAGCAGCACTGCTTTGGCCAGCGCCAATAGCACTACTTGCGAAATATTGGCTCCGCCGGCGCCCGAAAAAACCGGCAGCAAAGCAATTACAGGTACAAGGCTGAGGTCTTGAACAATCAGCACCGGCAGCAACATGCGCCCGTGAATAGCGTCGATCTCGCCGCGATCCATGAGCGTCTTGGTTACGACAACCGTACTGGACAAAGCACAGATCCAGCCAAACAGAATGCCGGCGGCAGGCGTCATGGCGAAACCAAAGAGACGCGCTAAACCCCAGGCAGCTATCACCGTCAAGGCAATTTGCAGGATTGCCGTGCCAACTACTTTGATTGAACACCTGAGAATCTGACGAAGAGAAACCTCCACGCCAAGGGCAAAGAGCAGAAGAGCAACACCCATTTCAGCCAGGACATGAACATCACCAGGTTCGCTGATCCAGCGCAGACAATGAGGGCCGATTATGATGCCGACACCTGTATATCCGGCAATCAGAGGAATCTTCAGGCGCGCACAGATATAGCCTGCGACTGCCGCGACAATCCAGATCAGAGCAAGATCACCGATAAGAGCAAGTTCCGACATCAGGAAACTCCTAAGTAAATGCCAGCCCAGGTGATTCAGTCACCGTGAGCGATTGTTACCGGCTATGCCTTCTCTGCCGAAGAGAAGACGCCACCAGCTTTGGTTTCAGTTCCAGGTCTCGATGTCTAAATCAACAAAGCTTTATTTAGAAGCCAGAGCGGCTGCTTTCTGGCAAGAATGCTCGCCTGGCGCAAACACTGAGTTTGCTCCAACCGCCGCGTGATTTCAACTTCCGATTTGAGAAGAATGCGCGATCCGATTGGTGAATCGAGCCGCGAAACTTTGTGTGGCTTGCTTTCGAGCAATACTTCCGGAGAGCCGGAGATACAAACATGGAAGATTTCGCCGCATGCTTTGACGGCGCTCTCCCCTCCGTGCACGCCTAGCGACGTTGTGCGAACGAATACGAAGCAGCATACAGCCAGAAGGCAGGCTGTGATTTGCAGGACTCGTGTGGAAGTTCGCCACATGAATCGTCACCCGTCGATAGTTGCTCTTAACTCCATTCTACACAACTGTGCCGAAAGCACCCTTCAGAAGCCTTTCGACAGGGACGAGCAACGCCGATAAACAAATTCGCGCGAGCACTTCCAAACTCAAGAGCCCACTCTACTCATGGTTTCAATTTTCAAACTCATCTCGGCTTGTTCTATGAGTTATCGCAGCTAGGTGAACCTAGAAATCTAAGATTTCGGAATTTCGCGCGGGCTTGCGTAAATTATTAGGCAATAAGCATTGCTTGACATGCCCAAAAACTCGGTAAGGTCATAGCCGTAATTCTTTTCTTTCAACTTTTGGAGCCTTTAGTTAGTCAAACACCGACAACGTAGCCCTATCCATCGTTTCGGCAATTCTCTCGGAATAACCTCCGAGGGTTGACTAACAGCTGCAAGTGTCACCGGTGCCGGTCTGCCTAGCGGAGCCTGCGCTCGACACTCGCTGCGTATTAATGCGCCGAGGTTGAAAGCCTGTCCGGTCCGTTCTCCCACTCGCGCGTCCTTTACGCGAGCTAGAGCGGACCAACTGTTCTTCGTTGAAACCTCTGACGAAAGGAGTTCAAACAATGTCAAAACCTGTCAGAAAGTTCTACGGCGAAGCCGTCCCGAATGGCGAAATCATCCAGATCGTCGACGGCAAAGCCACGAAACCGACCCGCCCCGTCATTCCGTTCATCGACGGCGATGGCATCGGGCCGGAAATCTCAGTCGCGACGCGACTCATCATCGACGCTGCGGTGCGCAAGTGCTACGGCGACAAGCGGTCCATCGTCTGGTTGCCGGCATACGCCGGTGACGCGGCGGTGGCGAAGTTCGGCAGCCCCTTGCCGGCGGAAACCCTGGAGCTGCTCGACTACTACGGCATCGGCATGAAGGGTCCGCTCGGCACTCCGACCGGCGGCGGCATCCGCAGCCTCAACGTGACCATGCGCCAGCACTTCGACTGGTACAGCTGCGTCCGTCCCGTGCGCTACTTCAAGGGCATCGTGTCCGTGGTGAAGCGCCCGCAGGACCTGGACGTGGTCATCTTCCGCGAGAATACGGAAGACGTCTACGCGGGCATCGAGTTCGAGGCCGGCAGCCAGGCCGCGCTCGAATTCATCGCGCTCGCGAAGAAGCACGGTCACGATATCCGCGAAGACTCCGGCATCGGCATCAAACCGATCTCGAAGTACGCATCGCGGCGCATCGTGCGTGCCGCCATCGAGTTCGCCATCGACCACGGCCGCAAGGTTGTGACCATCGTGCACAAGGGCAACATCCAGAAACACACCGAGGGCGCGTTCCTGAAGTGGGGTCTGGAGCTGGCGGCTGAGGAGTTCGGCGACATCATGGTGTCGGAGGACGACCTCTGGAAGGTGCATGGCGGCAAGCTGCCGGAAGGCAAGATCTTGCTCAACCACCGCATCGCCGATGCCACGTTCTACGAGCTGCTCTGCAAGCCGCTGCAGTTCTCGGTCATCGCGACCACGAACCTCAACGGTGACTACATCTCGGACGACGCTGCCGGTCAGGTGGGCGGTCTGGGCATCGCTCCGGGCGCCAATGTCGGTGCCAAGAGCGCCATGTTCGAAGCCACCCACGGCACCGCTCCGGACATCGCCGGCAAGGGTATCTCGAACCCCTGCTCGCTGACGCTCTCCGGCGTCATGATGCTGGAGTACATCGACTGGGACGAGGCCGCCGTGTGCGTCACTCGTGCCATCGAGAAGACGCTGCGTTCCAAGACGGCAACCGGTGACCTGGCGCGGTTCATGAAGAACGGCAACCAGGTGAACACGGTGCAGTTCACGGACGCGGTCATCGCCAACATGGTGAAGCCGACCAAGCGCACCGTGGAAGCTGCCCTCAAGGGCAAGAAGGCAATTCGCAAGTAAGCGTCGGCGACTCCCTGCGTGGGTTGTCCTGACGCCAAGACAACCCACAAACAGGTGACGCAAAATCAGCAGACAGGATAAGACCGGCGGATGGCGCGAGCCTCCGCTGGTCTTTCCCCTGATCAAACTGCCGGTAATGCGTGTCCTTTGCAGGAGAAAAACTATGCGCAAGACTCATGTAAAGAAATCGCCCCGGCAGGCGCCCTTGAGAAAAGAGGGGGTGCTGGGTGCAGCGGAGATCACAGCAGCTCTCGGCGTCAAACCCGATTACCTGCTGCTGGTCGGCCGCTGGCACGGCGTGACCAAAGACCAGGAGCGTTCGCTGAAGCGCGCCCTCAAGCACGTTCCCGGCAAGCTGGTCTTCGTCATCACCGCAGACGGGCAAGGCGGCACCAAGCGCCACCCGCTCTACTCGAACGAGCGAAAGCTCATTGCGGAGGGCTTCGCCAAGAAGCTCGGTCGCCCCTACGAAATCCACGCCGCCGCGGACATCCCTGATTCGCTGGCATGGACGGGGCACATCACCGACGTCGTGAAGCTGGAATCCGGCGGAGCAACGCTGCTCGACTCGACCAACACGGTACTGATCTCGTCCAACCCGGACGTCAATCAGCACTTTGCCAAGGCCGGGTTCAAGGCGATTGTCCCCAGCACTGCCGGAAAGCTGCCCATCGACCTGCTGCAAGCAGTGGCGAAACGCGGCGACTGGCGCTCGATGGCATCGAAGGAGACCCGCGCGGTCTTCGAAGCTCATGATGTGGAAGAGCGCGTCGTCACGCTCTTCAGCGACCTGCTCCTCAACGACGACGGCGAACTGTCGCACGGTCGCGACTTCGCCGTCTACAGCCAGGGCATGGACGCCAGCATGGCAGTGAAGATCCAGGACATCTGCCGCTGGATCGTCGGCAACTACATCGTCGACAAAGGCTGCGGGACGGGCACTCTGCTGATTCATCTGTCCAACCTTCACCCGAAGGCGCAGATCGTCGGCATGGACCTGTCGCGCGACCTTTTGCACCGCTCGGAAGGCCAGCACTACGCCAACCACAACGTCGCAGTCGTGATGGGCAACATCATCCACAAGCGCTTCGCTGAAGGGACGGTGTCGACCATCATCTTCTCGTCGGTGATGCACGAGGTCTACTCGTACAACGGCTACGACCGCAATCAGGTTCGGCTGGCACTCAAGAACGCCTGGCTGGAGCTGATGGTGGGCGGTCGCGTCATCATCCGCGATGGGGTGAAACCCAAGGATGGCGACAAGCTGGTGTGGTTGAAGTGCAAGGACGCAGAACTCGAGGAGCGCTTCCGCAAGTTCGCCCGCGAATTCAAAGGCAAGTCGGTAAACCCCGGCTTCGCTTACGAAGAGCGGGTCTTCGACGGCGTCACGCACTTCCGCATGACGCTGCACGAAGCCAATGAATTCCTCTCGAAGAAAGACTACGTCGTCAACTGGGCGATGGAGGTCAACGAGGAGTTCGGCGTCTGGACGACCGATGAGTGGGCCGAAGAGTTCACCGCGCTCGGCTATCGCATGGTTCACTGCGAGAGCTACCTCAATCCCTGGATTGAGGAAAACCGCTACGAAGGGCATGCCTGGCTGTTCGCCGACGACGGCGGCGAGCTGGGTGCACGTCTGCCCTACCCGCACACCACGGGCGTCATCGTCGCGGAGAAAGTCGCGCAGGTTACCGAGCCGGTGACTGCCGAAAACTAGAAATCGCGCAGGGGCGTCTCTCTGTGCGGTTTGTCCAATGCAAACGAGAGCCATCGCGCGCGAGTGCGGTGGCTCTCTTGTCATAACAAATCTCATGGAGAAGAACATGCCCAAGAAGCAGACAGTGCTCGTCGCGCTGCTCCGGCAGCCGCACATGGAACGTCCGACCGAGATGCGCTCGGACCCGTTCTGGGAATTCGGCAGCTTTGGTCTGACCGGATGCCACAAGACGAACCTCATGCACCCCAAGAAGGTGCAAGAGCTGAAAGGTGCTCGCATCGCGTTTGTCCAGGGTGGCGACGCCGGCTTCAAGCTGGTGTACCTGACACCGCCGGTGACACCGATTCCCTACTCGGACCGCAGCGAGATTCGCTGGGAAGCTGACGGCAAGATGCCGTTCCGCTACGAGAAGGCGCCGTTCATCATCAGCACCGCCGGCGTGAGCGACGTGCCCGAGATCGTGCAGATCTTCGAGAACGTTCGCCGCAACGGCTGGATGGGACGTTTCGCCAGCAAGTTTCGAACTCGCCGCGAGCCGCTTCCCGACGCCTGCGCCGCCCAGCTCATCAAGGTGTGGAACGCTCGAATTCGCGCGGCGCAAGCCGGCGACTTCGCCCGTATCTACACGGACGCGCTGCCCTACAACCCGCCCAAGACGGACTTCGACCGCCAGGGCACCTACGACCGCATGCTCGCTGCAGCGCTCGAAGGCTAACCAGAGGAGAGCACCAATGACCAAATCAAAACTGGGTCTCCTGGCTGGGGGGCCTTCCTGCATCGCCCATCGCAGCAAGCTGCCGACCAAGCTGACAGTTCGCAATGCCAAGCCCGACGACTACCTCGGCATCCGCAAGATCATCAACAGCAAGAACAATCGCGACTCCTTCGGCTTCCTGCCGAAGGTGGTCGTGGATGACGCGGTGAAACACCAAGACGCCGAGGGCGAAAAGTCGCAGCACCGTATCCGCGTGGTGGAAGATGCAGAGGGGCGCATCGTCGCCTTCCTGCGCGCTTACCATCGCCAGGACGGTGCCACCACTCTGCATGAAATCGGCGTCGCCGAAGACATGCAGAGCAGCGGCATCGGCAGCTTTCTCCTCACCGAACTGATTGCCGCGTCGCGTAAGCGCGGCATGGAGAAAGTCGGTCTCAAGACCCCGGTCGGCATGCGAAGCAACGGCTATTACCCGCGTTTCGGCTTCAAGCAAGTCGGAACCTACACGGGTCGCAAGCGCGTGCTCAATTGCTACGAACTCACACTTTAATTGGGAGCATAACAATGAACATCCTCCTCATCGCCGCCGCCGCGCTGCTCCCTGTAGCGGCGCTGCTCGGCTTGAACTTCTACCTGGAGCGCGAGACCCGCAAGGCCGACGAAGCCGAAACGGCTCGCCTCCGCGCCCTTTCAGCGGACCAGCGCCGTGACGCCCTCATCAAGGCTAAGGCCGACCGAGCCGTTGCTCGCGAGCATCGCGCTCGCATGTCTCGGCTCTATCACGGCTTCAAGTGGGGGCATCGGCACAATCCCTACCGCATTCGCTATGCGTCTGCGCAAGGAGCATACGCCGGCGCCTGCGCCCGTGTCGAAAAGCTCGAGCGACTCATCGCCGAGCTGGACAAGGACGCCGGCTGACGCCTCAG
>JAIETE010000226.1 GCA_019745505.1 Candidatus Obscuribacterales bacterium
GCACAAGATGGGTTACACCCAGACGCCTGCAGCCTTCGCGGGTCGAACACCACCGACCACGGCGGAAGAGGAAGGGCGTTGGTTTCTAGAGGCTATGCTGGTCTTTCTGCAGCTGATACCGCAGTACTTCGAGAGCGAAGAAAAGCAGCTGCGACGCTTCCGTTTTCACGTCATCAACGCCCATCGCTGGTTTCTCTTTGGTCATTCATATTATTCAAAATGCATGAAGGCGAAGAGTTTGGGAGAGGCTGAAGATACAAGGCTATTCAGTTCGGAGCCGAGTCGGGCGGCTCCGTTTAAAGGGGATCGAAAGAATACGAAAGATCAGGCGCCTCTGAGGCGATTGGTTCGTTGAGGCGACAGCCCCGCTGGGGCGCCATGCTGACTTCGGCATGCTGACTGAGGCAGCCCGCTTCTATGCTGCCCGGCGAAAAGCCTACCAGAACCAGCCCTGTGTCAATAGCGGCTTCGTACCGTACGCCGCTATTGCACACAGGGGCCCCCTGGTCCCGGTAGGCGGCAGCGAGGCATGTGCGGCGCGGGCTGCCAAAGACCCTGGAGGGGCGAAGAATGAAAACAGCAACCATGCAAACAGCATCAATGAACACAGCAACCATGCAAACAGCATCAATGAACACAGCAACCATGCAAACAGCAGCAATGAACACAGCAGAAATGAAAGCGGTAGAAAGCAAGATTGCAGCGACGATGAAAGCGGCAAGCAAAACGGCAGTAAAACAATCGGGCAAGGCGGGTGCGATCAGTGCAAGGGAATTGAAGAAGCACCTTAAGTACATGATGCCGGAGATCAAACTGGCGTTGATCAAGGAACCTGGCGAGGTCGCATTACCGGTTCAGTGTCCTGAGGACATTGAGCGATTCGTGACGCCGATGAAGTTCTATTCAGATTTTGTGCCGCAGTTGAATATGTGCCGGAGTTGGCAACAAGCGCACCCGGTGCGTGGTGGAGCCCTTGCATTGAGGCACATAAATTTCAAAGGGAATCCAGCCATTTCAGCAGCGCTGCATCCTCTTTCCAACGAACATCAACGTGACATGTTTCATTTGACGTAGGAGGCAGGCATGCTTTCAACGCTTCTTCTTTCATGCGCATGTTAATCTCTGCGTAGCGATTTGTAGTGTCAAGACTGACATGACCAAGCCATCCGCGAATAACGTTTACTTCTACTCCCGATTCAAGCAAGTGAATCGCTGTAGAATGCCGAATCGTATGCGGTGAAACTGCCTTGAATGAACCATTTGAGCGTGTCTTACTGATTCGTTGTGTGTGCTTGCGGACGAGTTTGTAGATTCCAAATCGCGTCAGCTGTTTGCCGGTATTGGAAAGAAAGACCGGATCACCGCTTGCGCGTGCTGGTTCGCCGATCAACTTTTGCAAAGCAGCGGCGGTCTCTTTCCAGAGTGGGCACATTCGCCACTTGCCACCTTTACCGTGTAGACGAACTCGCAGCGCGTCTAGTTCGAGCTGTTCTACCTTTAGATCTGTTACCTCCTGAACTCTGGCACCGGTGTTGTACATGAATAGAAGAAGTACATTGTCTCTGAAAGCCAATTTGCTTTGCTTAGCAGCCGAAGCATTTCTGAGCATTTGGTTCACTTCTTCCTTTTCAAGAAAAAATGTCTCCGGAGGATGACATCGTTTAATTTGGATCGTTGCGATCCTCTGCGCCTCCGAGATGTATTCAGGCATTTGAGATGCAAGATATTCACAAAAGCATTGCAGCACAGCCAAACGATGATTACGTGTTCGAACAGAATTTTGCCGATTTTGCTCAAGCCAAGCAAGAAAATCAATCAAATTATCCTTGTTGAAATGCCGTGGCTCTAATTTTGTAATCTTGCATCTTTCCTTTTGTGATGCAAACACCAAGAACAAACGCAAACCATCTCGATAGCTCTTCACACTTGAAGGTCGAAGTCCTCTTTGCACCGGGAGGTAGTCGATCAAAAATGCCCGTAGGATTTCTCCGATAAATTTCATGGTGCTACCTCCTGTAGTGTCGCAGCAGCAAACTTGTAAAAGCGACTATTGGCTTCGTTCAGCAGCTCATCAGTCATAGACAGATATACTGTGGTGTGTTGAAGTTTTGAGTGTCCAAGAAACGTCGATAGTTGGAGCAACTGCTGTGATGGATCCTTTCCCTCCCGATATAACCGCAAAAAAGTGTTTACCGCGAACGAATGACGTAGATCATGCAGTCGTGGTGATCTTTCGCCGCCGCTTGGCTGCAATCCCATCTTCAATACGAGTTGATGAAACACCACGGTGATTGTGGTTCTCGACATGGCTCGCTTGTCTCCGAGTATCGAGAAGACTGGATCGGAATTGTCCTGGCTACAGAATTCATCGAGAAATTCACTCAACTGATGCGCAAGCTTGGGGCCCATAGGCACTAAACGAGTCTTTCCGAATTTTGATTGCTTGATTGTCAGAACCGCTTGTTTAACATCAACGTCGCCAACCCGAAGTGCAGAAATCTCACCTACCCTCAGCCCCAGACCATATGCCAGGGTAAAGATCATTCGATATTTGCTCGCTCGTCCTCGAGCATTGGATGTTGTATTTCGGAGTTGACCTGACATAACAAGCAGTCTTTTTACCTCATCAGAACTAAAGATGTATGGCTTGAGCTCTTCTGTGGCACGCCTTTTTCTCGTCGAGCGCAAAGGTGATTCGCTCAGCATTCCCTGACTCAACATCCATTGGAACAATCGGCGCAAACTGCCGATCAGCTGATTGTGCGTGTTTGGGCGCGAAGGAGGTCGGTTGGCAAAAAATTTGTCTACAACCTGAGTCGTGATTTCGTCAATGGTAGTGAGACCAGTCTCAACTAAGTACGCATCGAAAACCCTAAGCGATTGTTCTTGCGTCACATATTTTTTACAGAGCGCCCTTTTGTATTTTAGATATGCGTTGATAGGCTCTGCTAGCGGGCTTCGGAAGCCAGTCCATTTGCTCTTTCTCATAGCACCTCCTCCTCGATCACAAGGGCGAGTTCACGAAGAGACTCGGTGTCCACCTTCGTGTAAACTCGTGTCGAATCAGCCGATCTGTGACCGACATAATCTCCTATCAGCTTCAAAGAGAACTTAGCGTCAACCAGCCTCTGTACGCATGTGTGCCGGAGGGTGTGTGAGCCGCCTTTTGTCACGTCAATTCCGGCCAGTCGTAAGTAATGTCCCGCGCGACCAGAGATTGATTGCCATGATACGGGGCGAATCGGTGCTTGCATTCGGAAGAACAACTCCCGTTCATTGGACTCAGGCCGATCCTTTTTCAAGTACTCTAGAATTGCATTGCCGACAACTTTTGAAAGCGGATAGCCTGTTGAGTGTCCGGCCTTTCGATCTCGAATCAGCAAACGCTCGCTTTTCCAATCGATATCGTCAAGTTTGATGGCAGCGACCTCTCGCGCTCGCAGTCCATACGTTACGAGTAGAAGCAAAATTGCATAGTCCCTTCGACCGGTGGGCGTACGGCGATCAACAGCTTCGAGCATGCGTCTAACTTCATCCCATGAAATTGATCTTGGCAAATTGGACAATTCATAAATGTGCGGCAACTCCAAAACATTGCTCAAATCACGCTCAACGAGCCCTTCTCGGAACAAATACCGCAGCATGATTCTCACCGGACTCAAGACCCTGATTAGCGATGCTTTTCCCAATGAGTCTTTGACATCGATAACAAAACCACTAAGAATCGGCGGAGAAAGTTGTGTTACCTGCGTCACTCCTATTCGATCTAAGTATGCCTGAAACACGCCCAAAGCCCAGATGTAGACTCGCATGGATGATTTGCTTAGACCGCGTTCTTCCGTCAGAAATCTGAAAAATTGCTCCGTAAAATCGAAACGCGGAGTATACGTGCGCCGACTTCGAGAACGTCCATCGAAGTTAGACAGCGTAATTGACAACATTTGACGCAGACAACCACGCACTTCTCTATTCAGAGTCTTCTGCCGATCGCTGCTCCTACAACAATTACTTCGCTGCTCCCAATAGGTTCCGAAGTCGGAAATAAATCTTGGGAGATCCTCGATGCTATTGGCGCCGCGCTGTTTTGCATATTCACCAAATTGCACTAAGAGCGGGACTCTCCGATGTATCGTCTGCGTGGAGTGTCCATGTTGTTCCAACCAAAGCACGTAGTTCTCGATGCTTTCAGCAATCCAAGACTGTCTGATTCGATCGATAGTTTTGGGTTTCGAGAAAAAATTTTCCAGCATAGCAATCTCCTTTTGAGTGAAAACCACCTAAAGAAGATGTGCCGCAGAGGACAAATCAATTCGACCTCAATGGCATGTCAATCCACTCTTGGCAGGCATCAATCGCGCCATTGCTTTGCAACCCTGGTTTTCAACACCTTCTCGCAGGGAATAACATCGCTGTGTGCATCTGTCCGGAAATTCGTTCATGACTTACTATGCCGATATGTCTTCTGATTCCATGTGGTGGTTTACTGGGGAACCGCTCTGTAGTATTGGTTGGCTAAATCCCGCCTATGAATACCCTGTAGACACTCTGAGTCCTGGCGTCTGGGATGTCCTCTCAGTTCGACTGTCGGCCGCTCGCCGTTTTCTCTGCCATCGTGGTTTGCACGAGTGCGAGTATTGCTGGCAGAACACTTGCTCAGGAGCACTGCTATTTCCCTCCGTCGACCTACAAAAACTTTTCATTGCACCTCCCATGATCAGCCATTACATAGAGGCTCACTCCTACTTTCCTCCAGAGGAGTTCGTTGAGGCGGTCTTGAGTTGCCCTCAACACGATTCAGATGAGTATTGTGATTTGCTCGAGGACATGCTTGAGGGCAGACCTGATGCAAGCAACTTTCTCGAGCAAGAGATGCTGAGTCGCGCAGCGCGCATAAGGCGAAACGACTATCTGTCATCTCTTCGAGCAAGCGGAGATAAGTGGGCTCAATAGAGCCGGGACTCGGTCGACACTCTGTTCAATCCTGATGCTCAATACTTTGATCCCCGCTCTTAATTTGTCTAGTTATGTGCCGAGAATCTAAGCGTTTTCGCGCGCGGCTGTTCATTTTAGCTCTGGCTCCACATAATCGAAACCGCAACATAATCTGAGTTATGTGGCGCGCCACATAACGCAGAAGAGTACTTTGTAGCTTTTCACTTGAACGCACGGCATGAGGTGACGAGCTACAACCTGGTGTCCAAAGGATCGGTATCGGCGTCTCTGGTGCATCCAAGGGAAGTCTTTAAGGCCGCATTACTTGCGAACACTTACGCGATGATAGTGGCGCACAATCACCCGGCCGGATCGAAGACGGCCAGCAAGGAAGATCTAGAAACAACAGATCAATTGATCAAAGCTGGAAAGCTCCTGGGCGTGACGGTGATCGATCACATCATCGTGACAGTGAACGGAATCAGCAGCATACGAGAATTGCATCCTGAGCTGTGGCGCAATAGTTAGATCAAAACTGAGAAAACATAGAGAAGAAAGACCGCATTTGAGAAAGTGCGGTCTTCCTCTGTGATAGCGCATATGGTGCTTTCAATTTCGGCCTGCGGTGCCTATGATTTTGGTTTGTCCCAGTTTGCCCTCCGGGGGATCGAAAGTCCGTAATTTGTTGCCCAGATATTTTAGGCTGGTTGCCCAGACATTTAGAGAGATGGCAGGGATCGCGCGAGGCGTGCGCGTCTCCGTCGTGACTCTCCCCGCGCTCGCGCGCGAGTCGGCACGACTCCGCCGGCTAGCCTCTTGATACAGAGTGGTGGCTGCAAGGTAGGCCCGACTGCTCACGCAGTCGGCAAACTTATTTATCGCGGGGGCAAGTGCAAGACCACTTGCACTTGCGTACCCCGCGGCCTTTGGATTGCGATGGTGGCGGCAGTGATGGGCGGCCGCATAGTTTGTCGGGCTGACTCGGTTACCTAGAAGTCTGGGCGTACAAAACCGCGAAATTTGTTGGATTTATGTATGCCGCTGGCGCGGCTGGCGGCCTGCGGCTTAAACGGCGCCTCCCCGCAAGCGGGTCCCCTCCATTTAAATCCTCGTTGCCGTAGGTTCAAAAAATTTCGCTGCCAGCCGAGAGCGTCGGCTAACCGCGTGCTGGCGCACGCATTTTGTATGCCTCCTTTCCCTTAGCGGTAGTCCGCCGCCGACGGAACCCACAGGCTACCACATGGGGCCCCAGGCGCATCAAGCCCAAGCGGCAGGGGCTTGACCCGCCCCCCATGCGGTAACCAGTGGGTGTCCTGCTCGGGCGGGATTACTTCTACACCTAAGGAGATACATCATGACGTTTACAGACTACATCATCGCTAAGACCGCATCGTTTGTTCGAAGCCTCTTCAATAACTGGGAGATCTGCATCGAGAACTTGGTGGGTGATGACATTCTGTGCATGCACCTCGCCATGACTGATGAGTACTGCCAAGAGTGCACTGAATGGAAGGCCTTCGTAACCAACTCAGGCTTCCGCAAAATCGAACCCGTTACAGAGACAGATGATCTAGACGAAATTTACGCAGAGTAGCTAGCCAAAACGCACCCGGGCACCAGCCCGGGTGCGTTTTTCTTCGAGCACATCGTATACATTCAAGAGGTTACATATCATGACGTTAACAGACTACATCTTCGCCAAAACCGCTCAGTTCATCGGAAGCGTGATCTATGAATGGACCGCAAAACATGCAAACTTAGTTGATCGTGGCATTCTGTGCAGACACGGAGTCATGTGCGGTCGTGAATGCTTCGACTGTCGCGCGGATTTGATGGATATCGCATACATTCGCAGGGAGTTAGAGCACATCGTAGCCCTCCATGATCTCAACGAAATCTGGGAGAAGTAAACTTCCCCCAGATTTCAAAACACAGCCTTGCATCCGCAAGGCTGTGTTTTTTTGCCGTAGCGGAATCTAAAGATCCCGCTACTCGGCAGAGAGATCGAAGCTATCGATGGGACCTGATTGGCCCGCACACAAGAGTATCGGCTCCGTATAGCTTCTGTTGCCCAGATGTCCAAATGCATCGATCCGTAGCAGATCGCGGGCTTACCATCCTAGTGCGATAGTCACCTAATTATCTGATCGCTTCTTCCCCTTGATACTGTGCCGAGATTGACTAGAACTTCGTATGTGAAAGTCACCTACAACATTGACGCTTTTCCCCGGAGATTCTGAGAACGCATTGACGGTTACATACAGGCATTTTGCAGGCATTTTAGATTTGTCGCCTTGATGATTTGTGATCCGCTGAAGTTTTAGCCAGTGACAATCGATACCCCAAAAATTTGATATTTCCACGAGGCCCGTTAGGTACGGAGGCAGGATAACGCGCCAGGCGCCCGATTGTCGAAACGCTGACGGGTAGTGGCTTTTAGTGGGTGCCCAAATTTTTCTGCCGGGATTCCCAAAGTGTTTTTTCACCAACTGTCTTACATCTTGCAGTGTTCCCGCTCAAAATGCAAGCGTAAACACTTATCACGAGCTGGACTTGTATTTTAGAAGTTGAATTTTACAGGTGCCCGTGTCTCTCGATGTCTGGCATCACTGCGTTTTGCCATGGCGTGTTTTTCTTCATTGATATTCATTGATGGTTATTTATCGATGCGATTCTTGGCACCATGAGCGGTGACAGCCGAAATCGACGATTGTGAAGAATTTCTGTAGAGAAAAATTGCAGAAAATGAGTTTTCGAGAATGTTGATCAACAGAAAAGCATCTTCGGTCAAACTCTATCAATAGTCATCAATGACATTGAAAGCCGCATGGAAAGCGAGGAGCGGTGGTATATTCGAAATTGCGAAAGGCGATTGAAAATCAAAAAAACACAGTCATCAATACCAATCAACACCAATCAAAACTGACTTTCAATCATCAACAACAAAACACAAAAAACAATCATCACTAACGAGGTCTATCATCTTGGCTAAGACAAAAAATCTGGTGCCGCTTCATATCTATCTGACACCAGAACAAAAACTGATACTGGACAAAATTGCCGATCAGAAGAAAACAAATATCAGCGTTCTTATTCGCAGCATTATCGACATGTACGTCAAATACATGGACAAGGCATTCATGCATCCGGGAGAGCAAGACGTAATGGCGAAGTTACAGAAAATCGAAGACCGCCTGGTCCGTCTGAATCTGAAGGGACTGCATGCAACCGGGCAGATCCTGTATCTCCTCTCCATGATCTGGAGAATGGGCACCCCGACAAAGGGCATGTCGGAAGAGTCGTATGCGCAACTTGTGGACAAGAGCAAATCTGCTGCCGTCCACTGGTTGGAAAATCGCCCTCCAAAAAAATCCGAGTCTGAAAAGACTGAAAACGCAGCGTAAAAAATCCGAGGTGCATATATGGGCATTAATCCATTTTCTCTGGAAGACGAAGGTTTCAGCCGTCGCAACAAAATACAGCGCAGCGCTTTCCCAAGGATGCAGCTCAATCAGCCCGGCAGCCGCTTCTATGTCAAAGCGACTAGAAGCGGTCGCGCGCGCAAATATTTTAGAGAAGGCTATTCGAATAGAGCCGACAAGATCAAAGCAATCGTCAAAAGCTCTTTCATTCGAAGCAACAATGACTCAACAAGGCATATCATTCAGCATGTTGATTACATGATGAAGTCGAAAATCGATCATGATAGAGAGCCGGATACACGCAAGCTCTTTAATCGTGACGGGCAAGAAATTACCCGTGAGCAAGGCATCGATATGGCGATGCGCAATCGCGGCGAGTTTGCCGGTCACAAGCTGATCTTGTCTCCGGGCGTCAATGATATTGACCTTGTCGATTATGCCCGCGATCAAATGCGAGTTCTAGAAGAGAGACTTGGAGTGCGAATGGAATATTCATTCGCGTACCAGAAGAACACAGACAACTACCACATACACGTCCAGGTGCCAGGCAGAGGAGAACGCACAGCAGACCTGGATAACGAAGGACGCACTCAGAAGATAGACATCAAACTGGATAAATCGGACTTTGCAGCAATGCGGGCCGCTGGTGACAGCCATATAGCTAAGCATTTGTATTTAGACAGAGAGACTCAGCACATCGTCGAACATGACTTGCTGAAGGAGTCCTTCAGCAAAGAAGAAAGAACAAAGCAATATCAATACGACCGACAAGCCCGTAAAGATCTTGGTATAGAGCTAACACCTCATGATTTTGATGTTTTAAAAGAGCTGGGCATAGAGGTGCCCGGCCGTAGCCCGGAAAAAAACACTGGGGTGCCCATCAACGAAGAAAGGCAGAAACAGCGCGATTTGGGAGATACCCGCTTTGCGCAGGAGTTGACGTCATATCTTTCCGAGCGAGAAACGCCCTTCATTGAAGGTTGGTCGGACAGGGACATTGGAAGAATTCTTGATCTGTCGGATAAAGATCCTGAATGGGTTTTCCCAAACGCATACAAAGAAAACAAGAAATTGACTCAATCACGATATGAGTCGCTTGAGGCGGTGCGCAGTGACGAGCGGTTCGAGCATTTCGTAAAAGGCGTCGATTGTGCGATGCGCTTGCAGTTGGCAGAAAAGCACATGGACGCCATGACCAGTGGGCAAGCGAAGCCGAACTGGACTAGTGACCGCGAACAAATCGAAGATTTTTTCAGGTCACAAGAAGGCTCGGAAATTTATCGGAAATTCTTGGAAACCAGAGAATCTACAAGTCAAACTCCACTAAATCAGGAAGTATTGAATCAAACTGTTGATGACGTTTTGCAAAAGACCTCAGAAAGATTGGAAACGAAGTTTGACTTACCGAAACTTCCAGATGATGCAGACACCGATCCGTTTAAGCGATCTGAGGTTGTTCTGACGGGTATTGAGCAGCGTGAAAAAGATCTTGGGTCTTATCACCGCATGCTCGGCTTTCGTTCGTCCAGAGACTTTGTAGAGAGCTTTGAGCGATATGTCCGTTTAGAAGAAGGTCGAGACCAGTTACCTGAGTTTCGATCTGATAATGAACGGCTGGCATATCTGGCCGGCAAACTGTTCGAACCCGAATATTCAGAGCAGAGACAGCATGCCGACCTGCTAAAACAGCAAGGCTTTCAGCTCTATTCTAGTTTTTCGACTCGCGATGAATATTCAGAAACAAAACAGCAAGTCCGTCAACATCAATTTGAACTGGACTCAAAAATATACGAGCTGAACAAAGATCGCCTGCAAGATTTCAATTGCGAGTACGAAAACCGCGATCTAAAAAGCCCGCATTCAAGATTTGATGGTGCTGCAGATTCTCACAGCAAACTGTATGAACAGTCCCTTGAGGAAGGTAATGAGAAACAAGTTGGATATTCCTCCAACAAATTTCACCAGGCAGTCATGAAATTTGATGAGGAGACATTGAAGCGCGAAGAGTTTTTGTATCCGGATAATGGATACGAGCATGAAGACGAAACTCCGATCTTAGAGCCGGAGGAAAACGAATCAGAAATACCTGATTACGAAATTGAAGAAGATTTTGACAAGGAAATCCGGGACGACATGGACCGAGGCAATGACGCCCTGGTCAATGGTCATTCCCTGCCGTTGCCTGGATTTGATCTCGATAGATTAGATCGCGATCCAGGAGATGACTTGACGCACGACCCGACAGAAATATCCGTCCATTTTACTCTCGATGACGAGATCAAGCGCCGACGTGGAGAAGATGATGAAGAAACCGGCAATACAAATTGAGGAGGCGAGCTAAATGGAACTCGTGTTTTTGCTAGTAGCCGCACTTGCTGTTTATGCATTTTGCGAACGGAGCGATGCATCGCTGGACAGACACCCGCCGATAAAAATAAAGGCACGCTATCCCGATGTTTACGACGCGGTAGTGAAGACAATTAGAACATTCTCGTTTGAGGATTACTCCTGGTCCCTCACCTATGCAGATCCAGATCAAGGATACATTCAGGCAAAGTGCCGATTTCGTGAGCAAGTTAGCTCAGACTTGAGAGCGGAACGTAGATCAATCGATCTGAATATTCATATGCGGGAAATTGAAGACGAGATGACCGAGATGCAATTCTCGTTCGTTGTTATGTCTGCATATGGGCGGATAGTTGCAGCGCAGATAATTCAGCACACTGAAGGAGCTTTACAGTTTGAACTCCAAAATGTTCTAGACCGGAGAGCGGCGTAAAATATCTGGAGGAGAAACACAATGCCCAAATTTCCACCGGAATGTATTCAGCGACTGCGAGATGCCGGGCTCGAAGTTCATAATCGGTCATATGATGAATTGGAAGATCCTGAAGTCAATGATTATCAAGGGCGACTCATTGTGATCCATGAGCACCACAGACTCTGGATGTTCAGCCATGAGAAGCATTGGTGCGTTGAGTACTATGGTCCTAATGCTGGAGATTTCCTGACAAAATTTGATACGCCGGAAGAAGCTGTTGCAAGTGCACTGGTATTTTTCGCCGGTGACGAACGATGGAAAGCAGTGGAAGATTCCTATCAATACGCGAATAACACTTTGCCTTCTCGTGTATTGGAAAAGGCTTCAGAAAACGGCCTTCGATGGGAGCGGAAGTCCGATTCACCAGGGTATAAGTTCTTCCTAGAGACCCATTCAACTTCTGTCCGTGTGTGCAGAGGACGGACAGACGAATTCTGGACGACGATCTACGACGATGAAGAACCGAAAACGGAATCAAAACATTGGCCGACCGCTGAGGAAGCAGTGAATGAAGTAATCCGTTTTATGTCCGACTTCTAAATCAATTGTCTATTCTTCGGCTTCTTCCGATTCGTCAGACTCTTCTTCTGTATTCATTGACAAAGTGCCTCCGTCAAATCCTTCAAAGTCCCAGTGTCTGCCTTGTTCGTCAGTGCCAGAGCCGTTGCCGGTCGAATCTATTTCACTTTCGACCAAATCGACCCAGCCGCCTTTGGGAAAATAGATGCGCTCCACTTCTCCCCCACTTATTTCCGCGTCCAGCGTGTATGTGTTGCCGCTTTCGACGCTATGGACCGAGAGCGTTGCTGTACCAAAGTGGCCTACAGGTTGGTCGTTCGATTCATCATTTGTAGTGAGCGGATCATCCGGCTGTTGGACAAACGACTTACGGACTGTCGGTGAACCACCAGACATTGCCAAATTGCCCTGTTGCACCCGGACAATAGACTGCAATTCAGTTACTGGCTTTGCTACGGCTGTTTTCGATGAACGCTCCGTCGCTTCGTCATACACCAGGCAACCTAGTCCGACGAGAATTGTCAAACCAGGCAATGCTCCCAACATGTTTTTGATGCCGTTTTTCTTCGAACCAGACATTCTCGTACTCCTCAGGTGCGCCAGTGCTCGGATACTTTATGGTCCAAAGCGTGGAAGGGTCGTGGCAAGTTCGTGGAATTTCTGTGGAACTGACAACCTGTTTCCCGAAACCCTTGCCACTCAAGGCGCATTGGTTACCTGGCCGAAAGTGAAAGAATTTCTCATCTTCTAGGAAGACCCCTCAAATGATCCGAAACATTCGGCGGAAACTAGAATTGAGCCATTGGAGTGTGTAGTCAAGTGCAATGGAACGTCGAAAGCTAGCAACTCTTTATAGAGCCAAATCAGACGAGTCATATAAGGCGGCGCGCCTTTGCTTGGAGCAAAAACTCTTTCGGGCCAGTTGCAATCGCTCCTGGTATTCCACTATGCAGATAATTACGGCTGGCGTTTATCAGGAACTGAATCTAACTCCACAATCGAAGGAGTACAACTTTAGCCATATGTCTCAATGCAGAATCTATAGAGAGCTCTGTCGTGCTGCTCGTATGCGTAGCTACGAAGATCTTGCCACGCTGATAGCACAAGCACTTGAACGGCGTAATGATGCGGATTATGGAATTGATACTGCATTGACCGAAGAAATGGCGAAACGATCACTTTCTACGGCTGACCAGATCCGGCAGGTCGTATACAAAATTGTAGGACCTGCTTGGCAATGAATGAAGACACACCTAAAAGTGCAGAATTCGTAGCGCCTCGAGCCGCAGGTCCAAAGCCTACAGTAAACGAGATGCAACTGATCCAGCAGTTGACACGCGAATTAGCCAAACATGGCAACTTTCGAATTCGATTCGTTGAAAGAGTAGAGGAAGAAGTCTTTCCAACACTGTTAGTGTCTGTTAGCCTCCCACGCGGTATGCAAGCCGGTGACCCGGAGGTATTTAAACTGCATGAGATTGCTCATCAGATCTCCGCCCTGGGCGAAATTGACGTTTTAATAACCACGTCCGGTATGTCCGGGCGCGGCCGTAGGCTGGAGTATGAAACCTCCGAAGTCGCCATGAATATCGGAGCGGACTTGCTGAATGAAGTTCCTAACTTTCATGCTTGCGAAGCACTGCTTAGATCATCAATGAGAGGATTGAGTAAAACTGAAGAATACTCGGATATTTTCGACGTGTTGAATAACCTAAGTGTGGCAGCACGTCTCTACTTTTATATGGGTCACAGAGGCGAAGCCTTGCGAATCTTGGCAAAGCAAGAAGAGATTTTATCGATGCTGGCAGCAAAGTCAGAAAATGAGAATTATGACTATTCTCTTGTTTATCCAGAGTTTAATGAGGCTGCATTACTCTATGCAATGGTCGGCGAATTCGAAAAAGCTTCCGCACTTGTTGATTTGAATTACGCCCATCTTCAGAAATTTGTTGAAAAGAACGTCTTTGTGAAAAGTAGATCAGACGCAGAAGACTATGAAGCGAGAAAGTTGTATTCAGAGTTGCCTGCGGATTTAACGTTTTCGCGACAGGAAATGAGGGAAAAGATTCTCTTTTACAAAGAGAGTTTCGATGCGGCGACCGAGCAGTGCGAACAATTGCTTACCCTTGCTGATGAACCGTTCAAGAGATTCTTGCATAACAAATAAATGAGTAGATTAAACAATGAAATTCTTGAACTGGATGAGTGTAAACGAGACGATGATACTGGTCCAGATTCTCAGCTAAGGTTTTTGAATTTCAGAAGCATTCGCGGAAGTGACGGTTGAATTGTGAGCTACAGCAGAGTGAGGAATCAAAGTAATGGAATCCACCTTGACGTGGATAGATTTAGATCGTGACGCTCGAGACAGAATGTTGCACATATTGTCGATGTTTCACGAAAAGGAAAGTCGCGATGAACTCGGCTTGGGAGCAGTAAGGGATAGCTTTGCAGATTTGCTCTTTCCCGGCACCAGTACAATTCAGACACGGCTGCGTTACATGATGTTTATTCCCTGGCTCTATCGTTCTTTGGAAGAATCAAGAAAAATAGACCCGGCTACCTTTAGCGCCAGTGCTGCGAAGTTGGAGCGTGACCTCATCCAACCTTTGCTTCAATCGGATGATTCAGCAGGTGCATTCGGTAAAACCGCAGGCAAGAAAATCCAACGCCTACCGAGTGAAGT
>JAIETE010000271.1 GCA_019745505.1 Candidatus Obscuribacterales bacterium
AACATTTATTAATAAATAAAAAAAGCAAAGTACACCAATGGTTGTGAAACAGATTTCGTAGATGCACCCTGTAAAAGCAAATGAGAACAATTTAAGCGATTCTGTGCACATTGTTCAAGTTTGGAGGAAAAAAGTAAAGGGCATGAACGGTGCGGATGTGCTCTGCAAAACCCCTTGCAAATGGGTATCGCGTTTTCACGAGCACAATCCGCACCGTTCGCCTACTACTGTCTGGGTCTGTCATAGCAGCTTCCCCATGAGGACGGCGCTGGCGACGCTGAAGTAGATGACCAGACCGGTCACGTCCACAAGCGTTGCAACGAACGGCGTCGACGCGCTGGCCGGATCAAAACCGAGCCGACGCAGCAGGAATGGCAACACGCTGCCTGTGACGCTGCCCCAGAGGACAACTCCGACGAGACTGATTGCCACAGTGAGCCCGATCAGCACGGAGTGCGGACCGTAGATGTGGAACATTTGCTCCCAGGCGACTACCCGGATGAATCCGAGAAGGCCCAGGATGATTCCCAGCGAAAGACCCGTCACCAGCTCGCGCTTCATGACGCGGAACCAGTCGCGCAGCTTCACTTCACCCAGCGCCATGGCGCGGATGACGAGCGTGGACGCCTGCGAACCGGCATTGCCGCCCGAGGAGATGATCAGCGGAACGAAGAGAGCCAGGATAACCGCCTTGGCGATTTCATCCTGGAAGTGAGCCATAGCGCTCGCCGTCAGCAATTCGCCGATGAAGAGCATGATCAGCCAGCCGCCCCGCTTGCGAATCATCGTGGGCAGTTTGGCGGTCAGGTATGGCATGTCGAGCGCTTCGGAGCCGCCCATCTTCTGCATGTCTTCGGTGGCTTCCGAACGAACGACGTTGACGACGTCGTCGGCGGTGACCACACCCTTCATGCAGCCGTTGCCGTCAAGGACGGGAATGGCGATCAGGTGGTTTTTCGCGAAGATGTTGGCGACTTCGTCCTGGGCGCAGCTTTCCGGCAGGGTCACGAGCTTAGAGCGCATGATCTGCTGGATTTCCTGCTTGCCTTCCACCATCAGAAGTTCCTTCATGGAAATCACTCCCATGAGCTTCTGCTGGCTGTTCAGGACGTAGACGTAAGACGAAGTGGCGGGATTGGCCGCGACCTGCTTGCGCACGTACATGATCGCCTCTTGGGCGGTCATGTGGGGGCGAACGCGGATGAAGCGGGGATTCATCAATCCGCCGGCGACATCCTCAGCGTAGGCGAGCAGTGCCGTCACTTCCGCACGGGCGCTGAAATCCAGGAGCGCCAGGAGCTTTGCGCGCAGGGCATGATCCAGCGACTGCAGCAGGTCGGCCGCATCGTCAGGGTCGAGCACGCGCATGGCGAGACGCTGAGCGTCCGGGCAGAACGAGCCGATGCGCTCGGCCTGTTCCCGCACGGAGAGCTCCTCGAATGCCGTTCCAGCGACATTGCTGTGCTGGAAAAGAGAGTTTTCAGCGGTGGTCATAATTCACCTCCGTTTGTTTGAGAGGTTGAGCAGTGGGCTGCAAAAAGACGCAACCCGACACGAATGCACGAGCCATCTCTCAACGATGCTCATGCGAAAAAACAAATACCGGTTTGCAGACGAAATCCGGTCGAAGAGCCGTTTTAAGCTAAACCCCGGCTAATAATCCCCTATCTTTCACAAAGCAGAACTGCCCCAGATCGCGGTGCGATCGATCGGGTGACTCCAGGAGCAGTTCTGAGAGGAATTAGGGCTTTTTTTGCGCGATCTGGGGTAGGTGAAAAACGGGATGCCTTCAAACTTGCACAGATGCAAAGAGACAAACTAATTGAGCTTATTTAAGACACGGGTCATAGAACTATAAATAGAGAAGGCATATATCACTGCGACTTCCAAAACAGCGCATGCTGGCGCTCTATGAAACCGGCCCAGGCTGATCGATGGAAAAAATAGACCTCGCGGATCTATCGCAACCGATCACGTTTGCAACGGGCTGCCCGACTTAGTAAAGCAGCGCCAGCAGTGCAGACCGGCAAAAGGGCCCGGTGAAAACCGACGCATCCGATTTCTTGCAGTCACCGCTCGGCAGACTCAGCGATTTTTGATTTCCGTTCTTTCATCGATAGTCTCATCCACGGCATTGCCCTCGTCCTCTTCCGAAAAGGCTTCATGATCGGGCGTATCGCGATGGTATTTCATGATTGATGCTTTCTCTTTCGCCGGCATCATGCTGATCGCTTCATCATGGGAAAGCCAGTAAAGATAGCCGAGCATACTAGCCAGTCCAAAATAGGCAATGCCTATAAGCACCTTCTGCGGCATAGTTGCGGGAGTCTGAACTTGCCCGCCGCGTGTCGGAAGCTGGTCCGGGTTTCTAAACTGGCCAACCGCGCTCATGAAAGCGATAATGCCGACGATTGCAAAAATGAAAGAATGGAAAAAGAAGGCGTAGGCAAAAACCAAACCAACGCCTGGAATCAACAGCCACTTGTTGATGGCGCTGATGACAAAGCCCCCATCCAGTGGTTTGGCTGGAATCAACTGCAAAAGATTGAAGAAAAGGCCGACACTGCCTGCCGCGACAAAGAATAGATTTTGTGCGGTTACACCGTAGTAGTAACAGGCAGCAGCAGTGACACCGCCAAAAAGTGGTCCAGCCAGAGAAACCCAAGCATCAGTCGCCTGGTCGGCCGGCATTTTTTCCATCTCGACATAAGCGCCCAGGAAAGGAACTAGAACCATCGGCTTTGGCTTCAGCCCATTGAGCTTCATGCAAGTGTAGTGACCCAGCTCGTGAATTATGAGCATGCCGACAACGATTACAGCGAAGATTGGTCCCCAGAGCGCCCAGTAAAGCGCAAGCGACGCGAAGAGCATGAAGAAGCTCTTGAAGAGCCAGCCCAGTTTGAGAAAACTCAAACCTTTCAGCGCTGCAAAGATATAGAATTTGCCCTTCAGCAAAACTACACCCAGAAGACCCAAGCTGCCGAGCAATCCGGCTTTGCCTTTCTTCTCCTCGGCGCCCGCGGTATGCTCCTGCCGCCCGAATTGTTCTTGTTGTCCGAAATGTTGACCGTGCCTCTCTTCCGGTTCAGCTCCGACTTCGCGATTTGACTCCGGCTGCTCTTGTGCGGACATTCAACTTTCCTCGTTCTTGTCGCGTCGACCCAAAGATTCTTTCTCAACCACCGACGCATATATGAAGCGTATCACTCCAGCGAAACCATCGCAGGGACGCCAAGACCCGCACGAGAAGCCAAGAGTTACAACCAACACTTTCGCATCTGTTTGCCGGGCGCATAATGAACCCCAAATCATGGAACCCGCTGGGGTTTCAGGCGTCTCTATCTCTTATGCCGAATTGCTCGCAGCAAAAACTAAAACGCTATGAGCATGTACTGACGCCCGTTTACCGCTAAAATATTTGGGTTATGGTTTCATCAGTCCGTTCTCGCAACAGCATATTCCGCCCTGTCGACATCATGGTCGATCAATTCGGCAAAGCATGCCAATTGCTCGGGCAGTGCTTGATTCTGCTCTTTCACACCCTCAAGTACGTTATTCGCGGTGAAATAGACTGGCGTGAAACTTGGCGCCAGAGCTACAAAATAGGCGTTGAATCTTGCATTGTCGTCTCGCTTACGGCGCTTTTCACAGGTTTTGCAATGTCCTTGCAAATTTCTCGCGAGCTGGTGCTATTCGGCGCCGATACGGCCATCGGCGGCGTCGTATCGCTGGCACTGGTGAGGGAAATCGGCCCGATTACAGCCGGCATTATGGTGGCCGGAAGGGTCGGCTCATCGGTGGCAGCCGAACTCACCACCATGATGATCACCGAGCAGATTGATGCGCTCAAAGTCATGCGCGTGGATCCTATTCAATTTCTCGTTGTCCCACGCTTCGTAGCAGCCATGCTGATGATGCCGGCGCTCACCGTTTATGCAATGGCCCTTGGTCTTGTCGCCGGCATCCTGATCGCCTACTCGGCAGCCAATGTTCCGGCTGCGACATTTCTCGATTCTGTCAAACAAACTATTCTCGACCGTGATTTCGGTACGCACTTCTTGAAGGCCTGGACCAATGCGATTCTCATCATCGTCATCTCCTGCGCCATCGGACTGAGAACCAGAGGCGGCGCGGAAGACGTTGGTATCGCCACAACGCGCACGATCGTGTGGACTATGACGATGCTATTCGTCTGCAACTACATCATCACCGCTGTCACATACGCTCCGAGGTGATCGATTTGCAGATGGTACGCCAAAAACAACCTCCCAAAATCGACGGCACGATCAAACCTATGGTCGAAGTGAAGGACGTATACAAAGCCTTCGGCGACAAACCTATTCTTAAAGGCGTGACTTTCAATGTCTATCCCGGCGAAATCCTGGGCTTGGTGGGCAAATCAGGCTGCGGCAAATCGACCATATTGAAAATTTTGTGCGGCTTGCTCGAACCGGACTCCGGCTCCATTCGCATGCATTCCGATGAAGTCGGGCTTGTTTTCCAGGGTTCAGCCCTTCTCAATTCATACACGGTAAAAGAAAATCTTGCCATTGCTCTGCGCAGGCGCAAATTGAATCGCAAAGACCAGGACAGAATCATCGCCGAAAAGCTCGAACTGGTCGGTCTTCGCGGTTTCGAAGACAAATATCCGACCCAACTTTCAGGCGGTCAGCAAAAGCGAACCAGTTTCGCCAGAGCGATAGTCAACGATCCCAAAATCATATTCTATGACGAGCCTACAACCGGGCTCGATCCGGTTATTTCGACCGTCATCGAAGACTACATGAACGAGCTGGAAGACAGGCTCAATGCCGCCTCCATCGTTGTCACTCACCAACTATCCACCTGGACGCGCACAGCCGATCGAGTGCTTCTCATGCACGACGGGCGCATCGAGTGGGAAGGAACACCTGATGAAGCACTGATTTCATCAAATCCGTATATCCAGCAATTTGCGTATGCTAAGCGGGAGGGACCTCTGCTTGATAGCACTATTTGAACCCAAGACCAGAGAAACAGACAGGACGAAACAGTTGAATTCAACACCCATTCAGAAGAAGCCCGAGGAGTCCATTCACTATGAATGGCGGGTAGGTTTCTTTGCTTTCGTCGCCTTCTGCCTTCTCACCTTTGGCTGGGGCTGGCTCAAATCGTTCTCCATGGAAGCGCCGCAACGTTTTGGCGTCCGATTTGCCGACGTCGCCGGCTTGGCCAACAATGCCCCGGTCAACCTCAATGGTGTCCGCGTAGGCGTTGTGGAAAAGATCGACCTTAAGGGAAAGAGCGAAGTCATCGCCCATTTAAAGATTACGACAACGGACGTGCCCATCACAGAGGGTTCCAAAGTCACCATTCAAACGCTCGGTCTTGTAGGAGCCAAGTACATCGAAATCAACTTGCCGGACATCAAAGAGGGCGAACCGGCTCCGGCAGTTATTCCTACGGACTCCATAGTAGAAGGTGAAAATCCGGTCCGCACTGAGCTATACCTCAACAAGATCGCGACGAACTTCAGCAGCTTCACGGATGACATTGCCGCAGAGAAGTCGAGAACAAGCCTGAGAAACGCCCTGGAGAAATCCGGCACGACAATGGCGAGCATCCAGTCCGCAGCCGACAAGCTGGACAAGAACATGGAAAAGCTCTCCTCGGCTACGGAAAGCTTGAAAGGCACATCGGATAAATTCGGCAACACGTCGCTTTCCGCCACGAGATTCTTCGACGAAGGCTCCAGCACCCTCAAAGACGTGAAGGGCGTGTCTACTCGCATGAAGAAGATTCTGGACAATCCTGCTCTCACGACGGACTTGAAGGAAACCGCTCAGTTAGCCAGAGAGACTTCTGAAAACGTCAAAACCGCGCTCGGTAATTTGACTAAAACGCTTGAAGATAAACCGCTGCGCGAAGACATGCTGAACATGATGACGAAGCTCAGCGCATCAACTGAAAGCGTTGCTGTTTCAATGAAACAGGTCGACAAACTGGTCGGGGATCAAGGTTTGAGAAGCGATCTCAAAGAGATTACTCAAAACGCCAAAGAAGCGGTCAACAAAGCCAATAAGCTTGTAAACCAGCCCAATTTTGCAACCGACGTGTCAGCGACGATGCAATCGGTCAAGAAGACTGCGACAGACGTAGACACTGTAGCCAAGCAGCTCAATCAGGTACTGAATAAACGCAATCCTCTTTTCCACTTGATGTTCGGCCGGCCCGGATATGTGAAAGAAACAAAAGTAAAGGAAGAGAAAACCGAGAATAAAGCCGGCGGGGAAACGAAGAAAACGGTCGAGACAACCACGACCGAAACTCCTGCCGAGCCGCCCAAAACCAACGAATAGGGTAGAATAGTCGGTCCCCGATTAGTTTATGGAGCCGGTTGTTAACCGGCAGTCCCATGACTGAAGAGACCGACGATGAAATACGACACTGTGATTGGGCTGGAAGTGCACGCCCAACTCAAAACAAAGACCAAGATTTTTTGCTCTTGCCCGACTGAGTTCGGACAAGGACCGAACGATCAAGTCTGTCCAATTTGCCTCGGAATGCCTGGTGTTTTGCCGGTCTTGAACAAACGCGCGCTGGAGCTGGCAATTCGCGCAGGACTGTCTTTAAACTGCGAAATTGCGGAAACTTCCAAATTCGATCGCAAAAACTATTTCTACCCGGACCTGCCGAAAGGTTATCAAATCTCGCAATACGACAAACCGATTTGCAAGCAAGGGAACCTCACGGTCAAAGGCAAGAAAGTTCGCATCACGCGCGCGCACCTCGAAGAAGACGCCGGCAAGCTTGTTCACGCAGGCGCAGAAGGTCTCCACGGCTCTACACACTCATGCCCGGATTACAACCGCGCCGGCGTTCCACTCCTGGAAATCGTCAGCGAACCTGACATAACTTCTGCCGAAGAAGCGCGTGAATACCTGACCGAGCTGCGCACACTCCTGCGCTACGTAGACGTCTGCGACGGCAATCTCGAAGAAGGAAGCTTTCGCTGCGATGCAAACGTTTCGATAAAACCGGCTGGTTCTGCGGAACTCGGCACGCGCACCGAAATCAAGAACATGAACAGCTTCAAGGCCGTGGAGCGCGCGATCATCTCTGAAGTAGAACGCCAAAAGCAGCTTGTAGAGAGCGGCGGCAAGGTCGTGCAAGAAACAAGATTATGGAATGAAGCAACCGGAAAAACATTTGCCATGCGCTCCAAAGAAGACGCGCATGATTACAGGTACTTTCCAGAGCCGGATCTGGTGCCCTTTACCGTAAGCCGCGACTGGGTAAAGGAAGTTCAAGAGGCAATGCCTGAATTGCCGGAAGCGCGGCGCTCGCGGTACGCAGAGAAATGCGGTCTGTCAGCCGACGATGCTTACATTCTTGCTGAAAACAAGGACATGAGCGACTTCTTTGACGAAGTTCTAAACCTGGGCGCGAACGCAAAGACGGTAGCCAACTGGCTTTTGGGTCCGGCGCTGGCCTTCATGAATGAAAGTTCTCTGGAATTCACGCAACTGAAAGCGACTCCTCAAACAATTGCCGATCTCGCTGACGTGGTGAACAAGGGCACAATCGGCACCACGACTGCCAAACAACTATTGCCCGAGCTCCTGAAGGACGGCGGCGACGTCAACCAAATCATCAAGGATAAAGGTCTCGCGCAAGTTTCGGATGAGGCCGGTTTGAAAACAGCGGTGGAAGAGGTCATCGCCAAATTCCCTGATCAGCTTGCCGAATTTCGCTCAGGCAAAGTAAAAGTCAGACAATTCTTCTTCGGCGAAACAATGAAATCGCTGAAGGGCAAAGGAAACCCGCAGGTCATCAATAAACTTCTGGACGAATTACTCCCCGGTCAATAACCAGGTAGCACAAAAGTGACGTGGTAGATTGGGTAAATCACCTCTGTGAGGGGCATGGTCTCGCCTGCATTTTCAGTCATTTTCCATCACTGAGACACTACCGAAACCAAAATGACACGCTCCATCGAAAAACTCAAAACGACTTGCGCTTTAGTATTGATTTTCTGCGCAACCGATTGTTGGGCAAAACTGCCGGAGATTGAAAGCAAGTCAAACACTACAAAAACAAGTGATGGGAAATCCGGAAACACAAATTCGAAAAGCACTGAAAAATCAAAATTGGCATCAGAGGCTGAAGACAACTCCAGTATTTCCGAGTTCGCAGCGCAATACGCCAGGCATATGAAAAAGGCAGCGGCTGCAATCGGTGTAAAGCGACCGCTCAAGCCCGGCGAAGAGAAGCTCTTGTGGTCGGATTACAAATCCGGCAAGTATGCGAAAAACAGTGCATTCGTGCTCAATATGAAAAAGGCGGAGCCGTATCACAAAAAGCTTCGGTCAATTTTGCATATTTTTGAAGGTCAGCAATTCAAAAAGCTCGATTTTTCAAACTCAAAGACCGAGCAGAGCCATTTGCCCAAGAAGTGATTGGTCGGATAAATCGATAACAACTCAGTAACAACCTGAGGGCGAATCCGCATTACAATGAACGCCTCTTCGATGATTTTGGAGGTTCGCGCATGAAAGCTTTTGGCGCCGTAGCAGCCCTATTTCTCCTTTGCACTTCCGCTTGTTTTGCTCAAATCAATATCCAGGGCGAGGATGGAAGCACAGTTACGATCGGACCTAACGGCATCAATATTAATGGTCGCGGCACAGGCAACCGAGCCAATGTGAAAATGGGACCGAGCGGAATTCAGATCGACAGCAACGACGGATACAAACGCTCAAGAGTCAACCTGGGACAAGGGGTGACGGTCCAAACAAACAAATCTGGAAGTACAAAGGTCGTCAAAACCGTTACTAAACGCGGGCCGGTCACCTCGGTGAAAACATCGACCTACAATACCGGAACGCGTACTTATGTGGCGCCTGTAGTGGCCGGACCGACTGCCGAAGAGCAAGTCACTATCATCGAAATGAAAATCTACGGCAAGAATTCGGCCGGCAAGCCGCTCATGACCCGGGTCGAGAAACTCGAAATCGACAATCTCGGACAAAAAGGCAATGGTCCGCTCAAAACCCGTATCAATATATTGGCTAAGGAGCTGGGCGTGAATGTCACCGGCGCCTCGACGACAATCATCAACTCTGGAAATTCAGCCGTCGAAATTACATCGCCGAATGCAAGAGCAATGACTTCGGTGGAGGTTCGTGAATTTACTCCGTCTACGATTTCGGTCCCGAATGGTCCGACTCTGACTGATATGGTTGTGAATGAGAACAACCAGACAATCAAAGGTCACTGCGACGGAAACTCCATTGTTTTGAACGGAAACAATTGCCTGCTCCAGCTTTCCGGCAAAGTCGGCATCGTGACAATCAATGGAAACCACAACCGCATCAAGTCGGACAAACTGGGAATCGTCGTTGCTAACGGCAATAACAATTCTGTGATTTGGTCGCATGCGCAGGGTGCACCGTTGGTCACAAACAACGGCAGAGACAATGCCATACATCAGCAATAAGGCACTCGCCTCCAATTCATACATGCTAGATTGAATGAAGGCATCCAGATTTCCCTGCCTTCTTATTCTTGAATGACCAATCCTATAACTGATGGCGAAGGTCTCTTCTTCAACCGTTCAAAGCCGAGGTCGGAAACCGGCAGTTCGGTAGAACGAACAGAAGTAGCGGTCCAAGCTGAGCGAAAAAACCTGCTTATCCAGTACGGCGCATTACTAGGACTGCAGTTCGGAATCTATTTCGCGACCTACTTTACGGCGGCGGGCTTCATCACCCCATTCCTCAACCATCCGGTTGCAAGGCTTTTGATATCAGCGGTATTTGTCTGGGAAATCGGCGCCTGCGCACTGCATTGGTGGCTTGCTCCGATTACAAAATTGAACCGTGCGATGCTTCAAATTTTTGTTGTTCTGTTCGCAATCATTCCGGGTTTATTGCTTCCTGTGCTTGGCCCGGCCTGCATTGCCATTCTTGTCGCACTTGGTCCTATTGTGACTGGAAAATGACGGCGATCAGCACAATATTTAGTAAGCGCCCCCCCGAGCTTATTCTTCAAGAACGTCGATCAATTGCCCCAGCTTGCTACAACTGCATTGGCAGGCATTCGAACAACCGCGTTTTCAAGAGTCAGGAAAAATAAAGGCTTCCCGTGGTAAGACTTATAATGTCTACCTTCGATGCACCGGAGTTCTATAGTGGCATCCGACGGACGCAAACCAATTGCGAATCCGCTATCAGTCTCGAATCGACGCAACGGAAAGCGGCGACTTTCCGCATTGCTGCCGACACTTCTGGCGCTGCTCACTTTGCCCGCGCTTTCAGTTTCCTGTCTGGCCGGTTCATACACAAGCCCGCATGGACCTGAGCCGTTTTATCCTCGCTTTCTCGTTTCTCCCATGCGCGACGACATTCCTTATTCTCCAGTCGGTATGGGACTGGTCACATCAAAGGCCGGCTTCCGAATTCACCCTGTGACCGGACGCGGAGACTTTCATTCGGGCGTTGATCTGGGCGCGCATTTGAACCAGGAAGTCTACAACTTGCTTGACGGGCAGGTAATAAGAGTCGGTTGGCGCGGCGCGCTCGGTTATCACGTCGAGGTTCTTCACCCCTATCCTTATCCTGGCATTCGCACAATTTGCGGGCACTTGAATGCATTTTGCGTAAGACCGGGCGAATGGGTTTGCCGAGGTCGTGTTTTAGGCTATGCAGGAACGACAGGACGCTCGACCGGTGTGCACGTGCACTACACGGTCGTTAAAGCGGACACGAAAGAATTGATCGACCCGATGGAATACTTGATGCTCGTACCTAAATATGTCAAAGCGCTGAAGACTGCTCAGTATCAAGCAGCGATCGCCTTTTACAAACAGAACGCGAAGAAAAATTTGGACAAGGTAAAACCTCTTGACTTGGGCGACGAAGAAGCAGAAGAGCCTAAAGAAGAGGAGAAGAAATCTACTAAGAAGGAAGAGCCTTACGAAATTCCGTAAGGAGAATTTCGCTTGCCGTTTACTCTTCTCACCCAATTAGTCAATGTCGGCGGGCCGCCGACATTCCAGCAATCAATTGATCAGATAGAGATTTCCGTCTTGCGAGCCGACGAAGACACCCGAAGATGAAATCGAAGGAGAACTCACGATTGGTCTTTGGGTCTTGTACTTCCATTTGATACCGCCGTTACGGCAATCAATCGCGTAGAGGTTAGCATCGGAACTTCCGACATATAACATATTGCCGGCAATCGCCGGGGAAGATGAGAGCAAGGGAACAGGACTGTTCAACTGAGTCTTCCAGAGCATTTTTCCTGTGCTCGCATCGAGACAATACATTTTCAAATCGTCGTTGCCGACAAAAACCCTTCCGTTGGCGCCTACGGGTGAAACGCTGAAACTCTCAGCCCCTGGCACTTTCCACTTAAGTTTGCCGCTCGAGAGATCGACGCAATAGAAATTCTTGTCCCAGCCACCGGTGTAGACGTGCCCATCCATTATTAAAGGAGACGAGAAGATTTTGCTGCCCGTCTTGAATTGCCACTCGAGCGCTCCGTCACTCATGCTCAATTTATAGATGTATCCGCCGTGCGAAGTGACAATAATCGAATCACCAGTCATACCAGGAGATGACGTAATGCGCCCCTCGCCCTGGAATTTCCACTTCACCGCGCCGCCGTGAATATCGACAGCATATACATTCCCATCCCATCCACCAACATAAGCAACTCCCCCAAACACTGAAGGGGAAGAAGATATGCGGTCTTGCGTGTCCATCGTCCAGAGAATTTTTCCCGTCTTAGCATTCACGCCATACAATTTTTTGTCTTCGCATCCGACAACTACTATGTCGTCATCGACAGCCGGTGAGGATTTCACTTTGTCACCAAGCTTTGCTCTCCAGACCAGTCGGCCGGTATTCTCAGCGAGCGCGTAAAGATACCCATCGTCTGAGCCCACATAAACAGCGCCCTTATAAACTGCCGCCGAAGTATCAACAGCACCCTCGGCAGGAAAACTCCAACGCAAATTTCCCTTCGGCACGAAGGCCATCAAAGATCCAAACCCAGTATGGTTCGGATTTTGCAGATACATCTGCCAGCCGTTTTTGAAATGCTCCTGGAGATTAACCGACGACTTTGTCACCTGAGCTTTGTGAACTTCGGCCGCAGTAGAGGTTGCGGCTTTTGGCTCCGCGCCAGCCACAGGCAGGGTCTTCTTAATCTGTGTGATCGGAGTTTTGGCTGGATCGTTTGAAGACTTTAGAGACTGGGTAGTCGCTGCAGGTTTAACTTGCGATTGCCCGAATGCAGCATAGGGACTGAATCCGCAAACTATCGTCACAATCGACGCGGTAATGATGCGATCAAAATCACAAGTTGTCATGAGAAATTACCTTCTTCGCGCACGCAGATTCGTAGCTGTTTTTGTATCGATTTAGATGTGCATTATAGATCTTCGAGAAATATCTCGCGTTGAATTTTCACCCAATTTCACCAACCGTCAAACCTCATGAAAACCAAAGCCCATCATGGTTTTTCAGGGTCGACCAAAAGTGATCCATTTGAACATCTGATGGCTATGCCGTTGCAGGAAATGCAAAATTCTTGTTGGAGCAAAACAAACCGTCTCATCATAATTTCCGCGAAACGCAAAACTGATGGCACTCTACGATCACGCTGGAATCATTGTTTGAACGGGAGACCAAAAAAGAATTTTTCGAATTTGCAGGCCAAATCTATTGTGTATTCAATTATGCGGTGTTAGTATTCCGTCTTGTGGGTTGGGATGAGTATTTCCACTAAGGAGGAAATCGAATGAACCGAGCTGAGCTCGTTGAAAATGTAGCTAAGACCACAGGTCAAGCTAAGTCTGAAGTGACCAGAACTCTTTCTGCCTTCATTCACACCATCACTGGCGCTCTTTCCAAAGGCGACAAGGTTACCCTCGTCGGCTTCGGAACCTTCGAACGTCGCAATCGTAAAGCACGCACCGGCCGTAACCCGAGAACTCTCGCTCCGTTGAAAATCGCAGCAGCAAGAGTACCGGCATTCCGCGCAGGTAAGGAACTCAAGGACATCGTAAACGGCCGCGCCAAGCAACCAACTTTGGTTCTTGCTAAGCCGAAAGCTGCTAAGCCTGTTAAGAAGGCAGCTGCTAAGCCAGCTAAGAAAGCCGCTAAGCCAGCTAAAAAGGCTGCAAAAAAGGGCGGTAAGAGAAGGTAAGCTTTCTCGATCTGAACCCTACGAAATAAATGGATTAGGTAAGGTAAGGATCATCTCAACCACTTCAAAAGGCGCAGGACTTAGGTTCTGCGCCTTTTACTTTTGATTCGAGAAAAGACGAATTCCATACTTCGTTTCCAGCTCATCGATTCTTTTGTGCATCGCCGGCGTGCTCATTCCCGGCATCGACAACACATTCATGATGCAGACATCGACGTCGTGCCCTGCCTGTTCTCGACCTTCTCTAAACGCTTTCGAGTTGAGAAACATCGAAAGGTAATAACACTCGATTGCCATTTCAGGCAAATCATTCAAACACATATTGCCCAGGACATAGATGTACGCGGAGTTTGCTCGATGCAGCGCGCCCGATTCGAATTCGTCCATCAATTGCCGGACCGCAGCCACCTTCTCATGCTGTACGCTGATTTTCTGTATTTTGGAAAGCCGTTTTTCAATTTCCACTAGATTGCCCTCAATCAACTCTTGCTAACACTTTAATTGGCATGGCAATCTGGCGGAAGAGAAGTGACTGCCGCAGCGATAACGGTTAAAACGCAACTCTATTGAAGGTTTGCAGCCTTTCCTGCAGATCAGTCAAGTAAGCAAAATTCTTGCGGCTCGACTAGAATCTAGAAATCGCAATTTCAATTTTCCACGCGAAAAACCGCCAGAGACTTTCATCAATGAATCAAGAAAATTACGAAGACAGCATCCTGGACCGCGTTTGCATCGCAATGCCGTGCAGCGTTGATTGGGACGATATGAAGGGCGACGATAAGGTTCGTCTCTGCGGCGGCTGCAACAAAAATGTCTACAACCTCTCTTCAATGAGCAAGAAAGAGGCAGAGGATTTGCTCGCAAGTCCCGAGCTTCCTTGTATTCAAATTTCTCGCGCCGATAATGGAAAGATACTTACAGACCAAAAACCTCGCCTTATCAGCTGGTTATGCACTCATGGAAAAAGAGCAATGAGCGCGCTCGTTTCTGTGATTGCGACCATTGCTCCTCAGTGGGCTGCCGCTGCCGACGAAAAGACCAAAGAGCTTTATACTCGCGGCAAACCGGCAGCGATTTCTCCTCGTGTCGACCCATCAAACACGCAATTAAAGCGGACTCCTCCGCCCATGCCCGGAGTTCCCATTTATGTTCCTC
>JAIETE010000149.1 GCA_019745505.1 Candidatus Obscuribacterales bacterium
CATTCTGGCAACTTCGGAATATGCAATGTCCAACCGATGAAGAGATCGTCCGGAGAATCCAGTGTATCTCTATTGGCATCGAAGATTGCCTTGTATTTATCCGCGTGCCCATAGTACTTGTAGGCCAGTGCGCTGAGCGTCTCACCTTGTTGCACAACGTGATCCTGCAACAACTCAAATACTTCAGTCCCCGCAACGAGCTTGTATTCGTCTAGCGCTTTAGCAACTTTTGTAAGCGTCTTTGGTCGGTAAAGTCTATTTTCGGGCAGCTTCTCCCTTGAGGCTTTCCATCTTCGTATGACAGAGCTGGACAACTGGTACAGGTGATCTGGGCCTACCCTATCGGTTTTCCATTTGTACGCAGGATTCGTTGACGGCTTTTTTGCATTTACGACGGGCGACATTGGATCAGGAGCAATACTTTGAATTCTCGATCCAGATGCACTGTCTAATTCCAAACCGGCTCTTTTCGCGCCATTGAGCACCCAAGCTAAAGCCCCATCAGATAGTCCACGGAAGTCTCCACCACCCCCGACAGAGCCATGCACACCAGGAAACCAGCGTTCTTGATATGGCGCATTTTCATCATCTACTTTGAAATCTCTTGCTTCGTTTAGTGCAGTCAGATCTCCAAACAAGACTGGTGGAAACAGAACGCGACGTTCATCTATTGCAACTGCGTGACGGGCATTTTCAATAAAGTCCGTAACGCTTGGATCATGAAACCGGAAGTTCATGTTCATCTGCGCACTTCCAGGAAATGCTTGCGGAACGCCAAGCGCTGAAACTGTGTCCCAAACGCCTAAATATTTAACTCTGAGAATGGGAGCCGATCCCTTCACATATCCAGGAATATTTTTACTTCTCCATTCATCGTCGTTTGCATCTATACAGACATCACCAGAACATTTGGCGCGGAATCGATGAAGCTCTTCATTTGATGGATCCGCGCTCTTTACACGCTCGTGATACAACTTGATCGCTTCATCTATTTGATCTGAATAAAGCCTTCGGATAGGTCCAACATGGCGCATAAGCCCAACAAATGTACGCGCACTGAATGCACCACGTGAAAATCCAAAGACAAAGATTTCGTCTCCTGGATCATAGTTAAAAATTAAGTAGCGATAGGCCTCTCGCACATTCTCCAGAAGACCCCAGCCAAACATACCGCCAATATATTTGTCGTACCAAGCGGTTCCGACGCCTTCGTCATAATAGATAATCTGTGCAATCCCATTCTCGGCGCGGCGTTTGATGCTAGCTGCTGTGAGTACTACATTTGTCGGAATGCCAGCTAGTGCGTTCCAGGTCCCGTCAAAGCAGAATACTATTCGTTTCAAGCGGTAAATGACCTCAAGCGCAAAATCCGTTTGAACTGAAATCTTTACGCGACCTCAGCAACACTGGAAAAATAAAAGGACCCCAAATGCTTACTTACCCGAAACGAGACTATTTATTCGGACGGATTTGATCCGATAAGCGCCCTTTTGTATTTTTTCCAGCTACATTTAACCAAGCTACCTGCTATCTTCGATAAAGCGAGCAGTCGCCTTCTCCCGAGCCAGCCCTCCAAACATCTTGTAAGATGGACATAGAGCCTTCATTCCTGAGCCCAAAACTTATGTCCTGGTCTTACATGGTTGTAGCATTGGTAGGCGCATTCATTGGTTTCGCCGGGCAATTCATTGCTGACTATCGCTGCAATGCTGTAGTCGTTGATAGCAGCTACAAGGCCTTTCCCGATGAGGGTCCTTATTCCTGGGTGTACACTTTGGATGACAGATGCTTAGGAAGTCCGTACCACACCGAAGATGGAAAAATCGCCTATCCTGGTGTACCTGATACAGTTCCTAAATACGTCACTCCTCCTGCGGCTGACAAATCGCGTTGGCGAATACTGTTTCATCAGCTCCACTTCTTGTATTGGCTGCAATGGCGCGGTGAGCTAGCGACGCGCAATGCATTAATTACGTCACTGCTCTCGTTATTACTAGTTTTTTCCGCCAAAAGGCTCCAGTCAAGACGAAACTCAGACAATCAACACGTAGCTGCATAATATTCTATTCGGATAACGTTCTACAAGAATGAGATGCTTTAACCATCCAGATTTCGAAGCCCTAGGTATTTGCAAAAATTGCAACAAGGGACTTTGCTCTAATTGCCTTGTTGATACCGGTGGAGGTCTTGGATGCAAGACAACATGCGGACGTGCGATGACTGCCATAAAATACTTTCTTCCAGTATTACTCTTTCTTATATCCGCTTTGGCATTGGTCGCATCGATTGATACTGGGTTTCCTAAAACATTGATTGGTGTGTCAATGGGTTGTTTAAGCTTAGGGACTTCTGGAGTGGGTGTATGGCTGCTCTCGACGCTCAACAAACGTAGTGGAGAAATACCCAAAATTGACCTCGACAAAGATCAACTTGATGATGAATTTAAAAGACTAGAAATCGAAAGGCAAAGTGACAAGAACTAACTGTTCTTGCGGAGTTGTTTAGCTAACCCTTCCTATCAGCCCCATTCTGATCAGCTGATTCTAAGTGACGTCCACTATGGGTTCATTCGAAATACCATACGGCCAGTCGCCTTCGGGTTTTGCTTCATTTCGGCGCTTGATGTCTCCTGTTGATGGCCATGGTGGTTTACAGGACAAGACTTTCCATAGCGAATAAATTAGGGCTTGGACGGGCATATTTGAACAAAGTACCGTTTTTAGGGCCAAAACATGGCTGACGAGACCCAGAAGAAAACTGAGGTGACGGATCAGACAGAAAGTTCTGCCATTAAAACCTCTCAGAAGGCTGCTGAGAGCGGTGTCATCGGCGGGCAGCCAAACCAGGAGCTGCACGGTCAAGCCTTTGCGAAAACGCATGCTAACGATTTAAGACCTTCTGATCCGAGCCTTGTAGCTACCAAAGATGGCGAGACACTGGAGGAGTATAGAGCTCGTGTTGCCTCTATCAAGAACAACCCATTTGTAATAGTGGACGACGAAGGTCCGGGGAATGGCTCGGCCGCAGACACCGGTACAGTAATAGACTACGTTCCGCAGCAGACTAGCAAAACCAGCCTAGTCATGGGAATGGATTACGAAGAGAGTCTGCATGTTAGAACACCTACCGAAAAGCTTCAAGATTTTATCGCCGCCGCCACCGAAAGAGCAACTGATGCAAAAGGTTGGAAAATCTGGTTGCAAGGTGAAATCGATAAAGCAATAGGTATTGGGATTGGTCTCAACGAGGCAAAAGAAGAAACCAAACATGCCGCAAGAATAGCGTGGCAAGCGCTAACCGACGGAACGGTAGTCGATTTCCTCTCTCATCCAAACGCGATCAACGACCCGATGTTTCACGCAATCGGCAGTGCCTTCGATGCGATGGCAAAAGATCCCAACGCTGTCAATCATGCGATGGAAAAACTCGGAGCCGAGATAATCAAAGCTAGTGAAGAATATTCCGGATTACCTGATGCTGAAAAGGGAAAGGTAATTGGACATTTTGGCTTCTTTCTCATCAATCCGTCTGGCAGCAGCGAAGGCGGGGAACTCGCCCTAAAAATTGCAGATGGTGTTGCGACACAAGTAGATGCTGCCGTAATGAAAGCAGTTGAGCAAACAATAGCGGCAGCGCGCGACGCTACTCCGCAGGCGGCACAAGAAATGAAGCAAATGCTATATCAGTATTTGCGCAGACAGGGTCTAACTGCACCTGAATTCGAGTATGCCGGTGTGCCGAAAGGCTATCTAGATGAAATAACGAACGCAGACGAAAATGTTTTTTTCAAGAAAGGAGACAAAGGGCTTCCTGACGGCGTAAAGCCCAGCGAAAAGGTTGAGCTCAAGCACTCATTAGATGAGCAGGGCGGATTCTCCTATTCACTAGATGTTCCGGAAGAGGTGTACTTAGCTGGAGAATCCCAGGGCTTTGATAGAGCCGCCGTAAAAGAGAAACTGAACAAAGCAGCTGAAGCAGTTTCTAAAGCTTATGCTGAGATGGGTGAATACGATGCGGCAACGCATGTCTCTCAAAGAAACTACGGCACGAGGTTTCATGAGCTTGTACGGCGCTACATAGGAAAAGACGACATTTTGCACACGGAACTGAGCTTTAAGGGAGGCAACGAAGCCAACTGGGGGCAATTAGGCAGTTCGAGAATCGACATTGGACTTGGAAAACCAAAGAACCCGTTCGCATCTATGTGCCTGAAGACATTGGACGCTGTTCCATCTGCAGCCCAAGAACGCGGATGGGCAAGAAATCTACCGTTAGTCGACGGAAAGACTCCCCCTCGTTTATATTTGAAGCTAGCTAAGCCCTGAGGACAAAGATGTCAGAAGAAAAGGAACTCGAAATTGAAATTCCGTTGCCCAGAATCATCGAAGGTCCGATTGTTCTGTCAGACGGTACGGCCTTATTCATCGGTGACAAGGTTGTACATCAAAGCTATGGATGCGGATTAATCAGAAGGCTGATGCACTCGAACGATGTCGGCGACTTAGTGTTTGTGAAATTCGAGAGCGGAGAAGATAAGATTCTCGGCGCAGCGTTTGTAAAAAAGACCATCTAGATACAATAACGCAGCAGACAGCTCTTAGCTAATGAAATTACACATGTCATAAATTGTTCCTAGTTTGCTTGGAGACTCACAGACCACAGGTTTACTGGACAGAATCCCAAGTCAGCGCTCAGCAATTTCTATTGCTCAGTAAACTTAGTCAATCTGGACATAATCTGTTCCAGCTCTTTCAAAACAAAACTTCTATCAGTGGCTTGCAATTCAGCTTTGCGCTTGGAATACATCGCCAATTGCTTGTCTGCAGTTGGTGAATCCATCCCGATAGATTCAAGAAATTTCCTTGCATATTGCTCTCTTCCAAGCTCAAAGAAAAGATGCGCAATATCAGAACAAATAGCGCTGACTTCATCGTCAACGACAGACAACTTATTTTTGCCAATAAGATCGCTCACAACTTCAGCCAATTTGTCCGTCAGCTCTTCGCTCTCTTTTTTGAAACCTCGACCTAAGAAAGTCTCAGCCTTCCCACAAGCTTCTTCCAGGAGAATCAAAAGAGATTGATTCCCAACGGGTCTCACAACAGGCTTAGCAGCCGCCCTGCGAGGCAGTTCCGTTTCCACTTTGTTTGGGTTCAATTGGACTATATTGCCAGAATCACCAGGTGCGCTGAAGTCGTATGCCATCTTGCGACCGCCCTCACTGTAGTCTGTCGTCGTAACAACAAGATTTCGAGAGAATTGATCTGAAATGTCTTGCGCCGTCGCATGAACGTACGTCATATCGTCGCCAGACGTATCAAACCCTTCCGGAGGTCTGACTGAAATGAGAATCGAAGAATACGCATCGGGTAGTAATTCTGCAAACTGAAAACGATAATCACCCATGTCTCTCAACGCAGACACGAGCTGATTCATCATGTCTATTTCTTCTTCAGTAGGTCTGTAGATGTCTTGGCTCTGACTCATTTCCATGCAGGTCCTACGATAGTGGTAACCACCCGCCTTACTTCTTCGGCGGTAGAAATAGACTTTCTGGCATCAGCCAAACTCAAATGCCCCTCTTCAATCGCGTAGTCAGCAGCATTTCGCCTATCCAGGGACTCTCGGATTGAAATGCGCAAATGAGCATGCTCAAAGAGCCGTCCGGCGGACTGCAACAAATCACCAAATACTCGGTGCTGGGAGGCATGAGAAAAGGATTGCTTTTCGCTTGTAGGCTTCAAATCTAATTCTTGATAGGCACCGGCTGTAATAATCTGCATAGTGGCATACCAGGCTCGGTTACATGCAGCCCTGTACATCTGCTTCTCCATACAGACCTTTGCGGCAGCAAAGGACTCATCTGATTTGGCTCGGTATGAAGCAGCTCTCTTTTCCCGATTCATCGCCTGACAACTTGAATTTACTTGAACTATACAGTCTTTCAATTATACGCAAAGAACACCCTGTAACCTAAGGACCGTATTTACTGGGCTGGTTTACATACCCGTTTTCGTCTATTGACAAATAAATGCGGTCATTCAATACTGACCATATGAACAAACAACAACACCGCACAAATTCGTCGTCGTCTCCTAAGTAGAGACGCGGGGACGTTTGTTCATACAATTCACTGAATTGGACACGAAGCCCGCTTTTACAAGCGAGGCTTTTTCATTTGTAGTGCCTCGCATCGCCATGGAGGACCGATGATAGACACTGACGACATTCAGCAGAGCCCAGACAAGTACCGAGCAGCAATTCGCACAAAGCGAATTCCACTTGATCTGGATGAACTGCTTCTTGTAATGACTGAGCGAAAGCAAACAAAGAAAACGGTTGACGATCTAAGACAGAATCGCAATCGAATAACCAAGCTCGTCAAAGATGGAAAAGACAGAGACAAGCACATAGAAGAAGGCAAACTGCTAGGAGAAGAACTGAAAGCTGCCGAAGCTTGCCTAAGTAACCTTGAAAGACGCTTCGAAGAGCTAGCTGCACTTGTCCCAGGTCTTCCCGATCCAGAAACTCCCGAAGGCGAAACAGACGCTGACAATGTAGAAGTCAAACGCATAGGTACACCTAGAAACTTCGACTTCACACCAAGGGACCATCTAGAACTGGCTGCCATGCACAAGATGGTGAAAATGGACGGTGCACGAGAAATAGCGGGCTCACGGGCATATGCATTGATGGGTCCAGGTGCATTGTTAGAACTAGCGGTTCTGCAATTTGCTCTGCATCACGTCGTTCAAAAGGGTTTCAACCCTGTCTTGCCTCCCCTTCTGGTGAATGAAACTGCCATGTTCGGGACTGGCTATTTCCCGCTAGGTGAAGACAGCGCGTATCATCTGGAGAAAGACAATCTGTATCTGACCGGAACTTCAGAGGTCGGTGCAGTATCAATTCATATAAATCAAACAATTGACGTAGAAGAATTGCCGCTTAGATACGCCGGTATTTCACCTTGCTTCCGACGCGAAGCAGGGGCAGCCGGCCGCGACACCAAAGGCTTCTACAGAGTCCACCAGTTCCAAAAGGTCGAACAAGTAGTCTTCTGTGCCAACGATCCTGAAGTATCACGGGCAGAACACAATGCCCTTCTAAACAATGCAGAAGAAATCGTTCAAGCGCTAGAACTCCCCTACAGAGTTGTAGCGGTTTGCACCGGTGACATGGGACTGGGACAAGTAAGGAAACACGACATCGAAACCTGGATGCCCAGCCGAAACCCTGTGTGTCTATGATGAGTGAGACACTCTAAGTTAGTTTTTTTCGGTAAGTGTAGCTTGAAAACTGTAGGTTGTTGGTCCTCTGAGCTTTAAGGGCTTTTAGTCCTTTAAACCTATCGCCAACGCATATCCATTCGCAATACCCGGTAGTGGTATTACTTATGGTGGCGTTGCTGCTTAAAGTGAGTATTTGAAATGAACAAAACTCCAGGTAAGACTCCAGCTGCAAGGGAAAAATACTGGACTAAGATTATAGAAGCTGCGAGGAAGTATCCAGACGGAATTACCGCATACTGCCGCGCGATGAATGTCGAAAAGAACAACTATTATTTTTGGTTCAAGCGATTGAGACCGAAGCATCCAGATTGGCATGATTTGACGAATCACCCGCAACCACGTTCAGCTAAAAAGAAAGAAGCAAACCAAGAGCCTGGTGAGCCCGACCCGGAAGTTTCAGTTGGCGCAAGAAAGCGCAAATGGTCAGCGGCGGACAAGGAGAGAATTCTGCAGGAAACTGATGGACTCTCAGGACCGGATCTTGCCGCAGCATTGAGGCGTGAAGGTCTCTACGTTCATCACTTGAACAAGTGGCGCACAGAAAGAGATTTATCGCAAATTGCGGCAAATAAGAATGCTCAGTCGGCTAACGCACGGTTGGCAGCGGAAAATAAACGTTTGAAAGAAGCCAATGAAAAGCTACAGAAAAAGCTTGAACAAGCGAATGAAATAATTGATCTTCAAAAAAAAATTTCTCAGGTATGGAATTTTGCTCTGGACAGGATCGACGAGACTTAGCAATTGCTATCAAACTGTCTTCCAAAAAAATAGGCAATATTCGAGCTCTCTGCAGATCCTTGAACTTGCCCAGATCGACATATTATCGTCTTCTTACACCTCCCAAAAAAGGCGGTGTGAACAGCGTGCGCGTCGCACATTCTCATAGGAAATTATCCAGAGAGGAGGTCGATGCAATTATTGATGTAATGCACGAAGTCCGATTTGTCGACAAATCGCCGGCACAAATTTATTCGACCTTGTTAGATGAAGGTGTCTATTTGTGCTCCGTTAGTACGATGTATCGCATTTTGCGTTCTCTCCAAGAAGTGAAAGAAAGGAGAAACGTGTTACAGCGCACGTTTTATGAGCGTCCCGAATTGCTTGCTACGGGTCCCAACCAAGTTTGGTCCTGGGACATTACGAAATTGCGGGGTCCAGAGAAGTGGGTTTGTTACTACCTTTATGTGATTATCGACATCTACAGTCGATACATCGTCGGTTGGCTAATTGCAGAGAATGAGTGTGCAGAACTAGCTGAAATCCTTATTTCTGAAGCGTGTTCAAGGCAGCGGATACGGGGAAAAGAGCTCATCATACATTCGGATCGGGGCCCGGCAATGACATCAAAAAAGGTGGCAGATTTGCTAACTCTTTTGGGAGTGGGGAAGTCTCTTAACCGTCCTCATGTGAGCAACGACAATCCTTTCTCTGAAAGCCAATTTAAAACGATGAAGTATCATCATACCTTCCCGAACCGTTTCGGCTCTATCGAGCATGCACGCAGTTTTTGCAGATACTTTTTCGATTGGTACAACAACAAGCATTATCATTCCGGAATTGCCTTCATGAAGCCGAGTTTTGTTCACTATGGTAAAAGCGAAGAGTGCAACAGACAGAGGCAGCAGGTCCTAGAAAAGGCGTTTCAAAAGCATCCGGAGCGTTTTGTGCTTCATGCGCCGCGGACCCTGCCAGTGCCACCTGCAGCCTGGATTAATCCGCCGGTTACAGAGGATGGAGAGTTAGATACCATATCCAGTATCACAATTATCGGCGAAGCCAAATAATGCTGTTTATGTTTCATTGATTGGCTTTCGAAAAGCCCCGTGAAATGGGGTTTTTCGAAATTCAACCAATGATTTCAGTATTTTCGGGGTAGTCATTGACCCTCGATTTCAGGACATTTTTCACTTTTTGTCATTTCGGGAATAATTTTTCTAGGACGAATCAAAAAAGTGTCTCAAAATCATTGACACGTTCCGGTGAGCATTGCCGCCGGTCTGGCGACTGCAATGAATGGCAATGCTAACTTGCAAAGTCTGGGAGTCACCGCCAAGAACAGCGATGCAGCCGATCTGGCATTCTCTCAAAGCTTCTCCGGCAATGGCACTTTGCCATCTGGCGCAAGCCTGGCAAATGTCTCTGCCACTGATGCCGTCCCAACGACAAAGACAAACACGAATGGCTTAACCGTCACTTCAAGCGCGTCTTCAACCCTAACCTGGGACGCAAACGGCAACATGACGTCCGACGGTACGAACACATACAAATGGGACGCAGAGAATCGCCTAATCGAAATCGATTATCCGGGAGTTAATAATTTCAGCCAGTTTTCGTATGATGGGCTTTCGAGGAATACGAAGATTGTTGAGACGGTTTCTGGCTCCGTGACAAGCACAAGGCAGTTTCTGTGGACAGGCACCCATAAGACTGAGGAAAGAAATCAAAGTGGCAGTGTGGTGCGACTGGTTTTTGGCGGTGGAGAAGTCATTTCAGGAACTTCGTACTACAAAACATTAAATCATCTGAACTCCGTTACCGAACTAACAAATTCGTCGTCGGCTTTGCAAACCCAATATGTATATGCACCTTTTGGTAAGACAAACAAGCTGTTCGGATCTGTTGAAGCTGAATATCAGTTTGCCAAAATGTGTCTGCACGAGCGCAGCGGGTTGAACATGGCAACGTATCGCAGCTACTCTGCTAATTTGGCTCGATGGCTGAATCGCGATCCAATCGAAGAGTTCGGCGGCATCAATCTCTTTGGTTACGTGAACAATGATCCGGTTTCAAACACTGATGAAAGTGGATTGGACGGAAAGGGCTTTGCGTCCCCTTGTTCCTGTCCAATAGACACATCGGGTCCAGTAGACGATGCACTCGGCAATGCTCAGCGCATGTTAAACCGATATTGGGTATGGTTCGTCAAGCGTGTTGGACTGCCTAATCAGCATGGAAATGATCCACCCCCAATACCGCCTTGGTGGCCCGGAAACGTTTGTCCTCCCCCAAATCCGGGTACACCAGATCCGTACTCAGGCGGTCCTGTAACCATGCCCGCCTAGAAGGATAAGTGGACTTCCGATTTCCAGTGGTAACTATGCTAAAAGTCCTGAAAACTAAACGCCTTTTGATTCTGATCTTGATAGTTTTCATGGCAGTATCACTAATTTTGATCTATCACTTTCAAAAAACATTGGACTTTATTCGAGTCCAAGAAAACAAAATTGATGTACCGTTAACGGATCCACGTCCTCATTAACTTGATTAGCGTATGTCATCCGTCCTGTCAAACGTTTATCGCGCGCCTAGTTTATGTTAGTAGAAGGGCTCAAACTAGATAGCCAGAGAACTGCCAGAAGGTTTGACCGTTCGGTAGTGTAGGATAAAGCAGGTGATTCGTTTTGCCGGAATCGCTGTGGTGGCATCGCTTTAGTGCAATTCGTTTTTCCAACTGAGCAATTCACATTTCCGGTATCTGGAGCCAGTTCGCAAAAATTGCAATTCGCTTGAAAGCACAGCATGTACACGTTAATTAGACAAAGCATGCTCGACGTCGCATCGAAACCTTGCTAGGATTATCAAAGTGTCTATCACGCTAGACGCTCTTGTGATATCATTATCAAATGAAAGCGCGGGAACTCCTCAAAATTCTAAAGGACCATCGCTGCGTTCAAGTTCGGCAGAAGGGTTCTCATATCCGAATACAGTGCCTGAGTTGTTCTACAACAGTTCCCAACCACCCGGGAGAAGATTTAGGTATAGGACTCTTGAAGCAAATTGAGAAGGACTTAGCGCCCTGCCTAGGTCAAGGATGGCTGAAACCATGAGCATTTACACAATACGATATGAAAAGGATGAGACCGGTTGGTGGATAGCAACCGTTAAGGAAGTGCGCGGCTGCCATACCCAGGGACGGACTATTGAACAAGCGCGCAGACGAATCAGGGAAGCTCTGGGATTGTTCGTTGATCAAGCTGAAAAATCTGAGCTGATTGATGACGTAGTATTACCGGCGAATGCACGCAGTTTGTTGAAGCGAGTTCTATCCACGCGCAAGCGAGCTGAAGAAGAAGCAATCAAACTACAAAACACAACAGCAGAGGCTGCTGAAGTGCTCACTAAAGATGTGGGCGTAAGCGTGCGCGACGCCGGCGAACTTCTTGGGCTTTCTCATCAACGAGTCCATCAACTGTTAACCTCAAGCCCTAGGAAGAAAAAGGCTAAGTAGTTTGATGCTGCACGAATCTCTCAAGATCCCGCTGATTCTTCGGTAGGTTCGTTGCGTGGAATCAGTCGCAAGCGAAATCCGCATCATCAGCGGATCGAGATCGATTATCCAGGGACGAATAACAACAGCCAGTTTTCGTTCGATGGTTTGTGGCGGAATACGAAGATTGTAGAGACAACTTCTGGCTCCATTACGAGCACGAAGCAATTTGTTTGGTGCGGACGGGAGCGATGCGAAGAGCGTGACTCACTCAGTGCTTTAGCTAAACAATACTTCAGTCGGGGTCAAAAAATCTCAAGCACCGCATATTACTATGCGCTCGATCATCTCGGGTCCGTTCGCGAGATAGCGGATACTTCTCATGCATCTGTTAGTAGTTACCAGTTTGATCCATTTGGAAGACCAACTTTGCTTTCTAGTTCTGTCGCTTCAGACATTCAGTATACGGGCTTTTATACTCACACTAGAAGCGGCTTAAGTCTGACGCTCACGAGATCATATTCGTCAATGCTTGGTAGATGGATTTCGAGAGATGTCATTGACTCGTACTCAAATCAGTTCTCTTATGTTTCCAATACCCCTACGCAATTTGTTGATGTTCTTGGAATGCAACGAGGTTCTACTCAATCTCCTCCAACTTCATCGCCTCCAACAACAAACACGCCGAATGCCACCAATCTTGGATCAAGCGGTCTTTCTGGTCTGATGTCCGCGCTGAGCAAAATCCTCGGAGTTGTCGGAATTGAACAGGGATTGAAGTCATTGTACGACTTGTACAAGAATGCAATTGATAATGTCGAGAAGGAAAAGAAAAAACAAGACGCAGGCAAAAAATGTGTAGATGACTACAAAGATGCTGTGGAATGCTGTGAGAAGCAGTTCAAGCCAGGCACTCTCGACTTTTTTGTCTGTATTGACAAGGCCAGCAAAAAGTTTCACAAATGCTTGTCGGATGCTGGCTTCGATCCTACTGAAGTTGAGTATGAACAAAGCTATCTGAATGACATGAGAGATCTACTCAAACAAAGAGAAGCAGACATCAAAAAGCAGATGGAGGATTATATGTGGGAGCATGGTCAAAATTGACCAGTGCAGCTACTTATTCTGTAAATTGCGAATCGTTTTCTCAAGATTTTCCAATTGTTTTTGTTTCTTAGAGGTCCATAGCCCAAGCTGTTTATCAAGCACACATAGCTCCTTTTCGCATTCATGCTGCTTCTCTAAACAATACAGCAATTCTTTTGTGCCACTCTGAGCCGTTGCTAGTTGCAACTGCCACTTCCAGAACAATATTTTAGAAAGATGAAAAAGACGTGGAACTTCATTCCTTAAACCATCAGAATGTAACTTCATTAACTTGTAGGTCCATTCTAGGTTGTTGGGTTCCTGCTTTTGCGCGTTCAAGAGAATTTCTCTTGCGTATTCTCGATCCAAGACTCTAAATGTTTCAAAAGCGTTTCTAATTATACCTACATCGTAACTCGTTTCTTCTAACACTTGTTTCCACGCCTTTTGTGCTAGTCTGCAACCCTCTGGATCAAGGTCCGGAGCAATTCTCATTGCCGCCGTTCCAGCAAATTGATTTTTCGGAGCGTTATGTATTAGCCAAAGAACGTGTCGTCTTTTATATTCTGCGATTTTCGGTACTGCGTGACCTCTGGTAAGACGAACAAACCAAAAAGTAATTTTTGAAATTTTCAGTTCTGAATAGTATTGAACAAGGAGTTCCCGAAGCTTGACATTGAAAGGCGTATTAAGCAGCTGGCGCTCAGCAAGTTTGGCGGTCTCTTCATCTATAGGATATACGAATGACTTCATGACACGCCCCGATGAAAAAATTTATGGTCCAATCTAAGTATATGGCTTAGCCTAGCAAATTATGGATTTTTAGCCTTTCTGGAACTGAGCTATACCAATTTCTTGTTCCACGTATAGCAGACAAATGCTGATTATTGGAAACCGTCGCAGGAACCGCACCCTTGAAAAAGTCGGGCGTGCGAGGATGCAGCAGTGTGTGAATGGTGCCGCTGGGTCTGCCGCAAGTTCCGCCATCGCACTAGCAACCAATTCATCCACTCTGTCGATCAAAGTTGCCTTTCCCAATATCACCAATTGAAGTTCTTGCTGCTCCGTGCTGGAAGGATTGAAACCCTTGGTGAGCTTGCTAATGCAGCTTAGATAAGACATGGGATAGTAGCAGGGAAAACAGAAAAATCATCAACGCAGAACCAGATGCGGTACCGCGAGCTCCGGGCGAACTCTGCCAAATCATTCCGCGAAATTTGTGCCAAATATTTCAGTGAAAACCTGCCAAATACTTCCAAGAATCACAGACAACATCCGTGTAGACAGGTTTAGACGGCATCTGCGAATTTCTGTCTCTGGAAAAAATGTAGACGCTGTGTATACGCGCTGTCAGATTTCGAGTGATATTGGGGACGCGCAAAAGTGACTCAACGCAAGCAATCACAACGCTTTGGTTCTTGGACTAACCTTCATCAGCATCAAATTCAAAGCATCCAATGATTCGGTAAGCCTCGGTAAAATGCCACTTTGAGACCTTCTTCATTATCTTCTCAAGTTTGGAACACCGGTTCTAACACTGCGCATCTTAAACCATTATATTGGACTTCTCTAAGAGCATCACAGCAGCCATCAGACGACGCAGAATTGTGGAAGGCAGATAT
>JAIETE010000181.1 GCA_019745505.1 Candidatus Obscuribacterales bacterium
CACACCGATGATGACCTCTATCCACTCGTCGACCGACGACGCATGCACATAGACGAACTCTATGTATCGCTCGAAAGACAAATGCTCGAATTGGAGAAGCTGGTAGAACTCTCGCTTCAATCGTTGCTGCGCGGTGCTCCGGTGGTGGCACTCGTGGATGGCTCATTGATTCCCTGGTCGGTCGAAAAGATGCCCGGCGGCTACATAGAAACATATTTAAAGAGAATGTCCGATGCATTCGAGACCTTGCACGACGCCGGAATTCCCCTTTTCGGTTATTTGAGCAACAGTCGCAGCGGCGATCTGGTCAACGATTTGCGAGTCTACATCTGCCCTTACGAAAGCAGCCACTGTCGCGACCATTGCGGTCAGCTAAACGAGGAAGAATTCCCATGCTCTCGGATTTGGCCGCTCAGCGACAGACAATTGGTTGCCAAATTCCTGAAATACGGGGAGCGAACGGCGGCATTTCTGTCCGGAGCATCTGTAACCAAATTGATGGGCGCCGAGCATAGAATCTGCTTTGCTTACTTCAATGTCGGCAATGAAGTTGCTCGCATAGAATTTCCGCGCTGGATGCTCAATCATAAAGAACTTCTCGATAGCGCCTTGCAAGCCGTAAGAGCACAAGTAAAAAAAGGAATGGGCTATCCGGTTTGCCTGGCGGAAGCACATCACTTAGCTGTGATCAGAGGGGCCGACCGCCAGAAATTTTTCGAACTGGTATCGCGTCAGCTTGTGCAGCTCGGATTGAAACCGGTAAAGCTAAGTGCAAAGGAAAGCAAAAAGAGAAACAGTTTTATATAAGCAGCTTTCGTACACTGCTCAGGAAGCGACCGACTTGTTTTTCTTGCATGCGGCAATCTTGCCCTCGAGTATCTTCTTTTGAGAACTGGAAGCATATTTCAGTGCTGCTTCGAAATAAGGCAAGGCTTCAGAGAACTTGGAAAATCGGACTGAGGAATCACCTAGTGTTTCGTAGATCATAAATGCGGAATTGGACGGCTCATTCTTGCGCTGAGCGATTTTGATCGCTTCGTCTTTATATTGGTTGTATTTTTCCTGGTCCCCCTCACTGCGATAGAAAGCAGCACCAATCGCAAGAGAAACACCAGCAGTTACTAGATGCTCATGCCTTTCAGCTTCCGCAACCAACTCATCGAAATGGTGTTTTGCCTTTTGCTTTTTACCGAGCGAGTCTTCTAACTGAGCAATCGTATATAAGCATCTCAACCAATTGGCACGCTGATGCTTGACCGAAGACATCAAAGGCAAAGCCCCCGCTGCCATTTCGAGAGCCTCCTCATACTGTCCTTTATTTTTTAGAATGGTCGCCAGGACGAGCTTGCCGGTTGCCACATCGGGATTGGCTTTGCCGCCTATGATCTTAGCGATTTCAAGAGAGCGCATGGCACTCTTTTGCGCTTCGACATCCCTTCCCAAGGCAAGTTGCAAATCCGAAATTTGAGCCAGCAAAGGACTGAGAAAAAGTGCGCTCTCAACGGCTTCCTCATCGGCACTGGCCAGATCGCGGTCGCTAAAATTGCTCAGTTCCGGCACATCATCTTCCAGAAGCTTTAATGCAGCTTCGACATTACCTTGATGCAACATCGATTCAATTACCAGCCTGCGTGCTTCACCATAAGCTTTGCTGGCTGCTCCGCGAGTTTTTCTCAAGACTTCCAAATGCGCTCTGCCCTCTCGCGCCACTTGCTCGAAATCGCCGCTGTCGAATTGCTTAACGAGGTCGCGCGTTGTGTGTTTCAACTGCTTGAGTTCAAGCCTCAATTCCTTCGCTTTGTCTGCTCTTTTAAGAAGGCTCAGTTCCAGATCACCGACCTTCTCCGTCTCTGCTTTGAGCGCAGTTGCGGATTTTTTGTCAGGCAGCGTGCACTCCGATTCAATTTGAATAGCTCTGTCCAGCATGGTTTTGGAGAGGCTGAATCGTCCCGATTGCCTCAAATCTTCTGCTAGAACCAAAATCTCAGGATAAATCTTATTGATGCAATCTGCACGTTTCGGGTCGCCTGACGGCGGCAACAAATCAAAAGCTTCCTTCAAACTATTGGCGGCGCGATCCTCGTGCCCAGACGAACGAGCGACAGAGGCATCTTTGATCAAATCAGAGAGATCATCTTTCTTGACCGTTTGACTGCAACCTGTGGACGAACACAAAACCAACAGCGAACCGGCAAGCAGAAACTTAGAATATCTCTGTTTATTCATTAGTAACTCGTCCTTGCGCACCCTCAATCGCTCTAATCAAATCTCTTATCTGTGCAGACTCCTTACCACGCTTCTCTCTTTGAGCAAGCCCGTATGCAACCTTCAATACACTGAGAGATTCTCTGTCTTCACCTTTTGCATGTAAAGCAGCCCCCAGCGTAAACTGTGCATTGACCAAGCGCCCCTTCTCCTTTCCGCCCACGAGACTGGCAAATTCACAAGCTTTTCTAGCAGAAGCCAAAGCGTCGTCGAACCGCTTATCCTTTATTTGAAGAGGCGAAAGCACACAATATAGAGGAATCAGGAAATAGACATTCTCAATCGCGTCGGCGTCCGCGTTTTTGATATCCTCCTGCTTGAAGTCGCTAAGCTCTTTAATATCTCTTTCGACAAGCTGGATTGCATTTGCATAGGCTTTCTGCTTTGACAATGCATCGCATAATACATGAAGAATATCGAGATATTGATAGCTTGCTACGCCGAAGGAGCTGCGTGAAACTTCCAGGTGTTTTCTGGCTTCGAATTCGATTTTCTTTGGATCTTCGTTGGGCAGACGGCGGGCCAGGCTTAAGGTAATATCCTGCAGCACTTTCGTCTTTGTTTTCATTTCACCGCCCGTAGCCGCTTTCGTCACTATGGTCTCTTCGGTTTCGAAAACCTTTTGCGTGTCGCGCTTCATTTCGGCAGCCGAAGGTTTGTTAGCTATGGTGCATTCAGCTTCAATCTCGATAGCCTTATCGTACATAGTCTCGGATAGAGAGAAGCGACCTGATTTACTCAACTCGGCAGCCAAATCTAGGGTCGGTGTATAAAGCTGATTGATTGCTTCGAGCCTGTTTGCCGAATTCTTCGGCGGCAAGTGCTCGTAAGCCTCTTTCAAATCGTTAGCTGCCAGATCCTCATGTCCGGATTTCCTCGCTTCGATTGAAGACTTGATCAAAGCGGCGATATCCGGCTTCACTTCAGCCGGTGTACAGCCATACGTGAATGTCGACAGAGTCAAGCACAGCAAGTAGATTTTGCAGGTTTTCAAGCTACTTTTCATCGCTACCACCACCCACATGCAAGAAAATTGTCCCACAGAAGAAGGGTGACTCCCAGCGTAAAACCGAAAGGAACTGCGCTAAGATCTTTGTCTATCAGCTTGCCACAATAGCCATTGCTCTAGGTTATAGACGCAAGAAATCTATGGCTGAGAATCGATGACAACTATCAAGACCTTGCCTTTCCTCTATTCCAAGCGACTGGTTCTGACAATGCCAGGCTTAGACCATGCCGAAGAAGTGGCTGATTACTATTTGAGAAATCGCGAACACATCGCCAATTCCCAGGCGCTGATGCCGGAGTCTTTCTACAGCGAATCACATTGGAGCGATCGACTGGTCAAAAACCAGGAGGCCTATCACCGAGATGAAGCGCTCAATCTGTTCGCATTTCTTCGCCAGGCGGACAACGATTACGATCGGCGCGTGGTTGCATCGGTGAATTTCACGTCCATACTGCGGCGTGCGGCTCAATTTTGCTATCTAGGATACAGTCTGGACAAAAATTACCAGGGTCAAGGTTATATGACGGAAGCTGTCGGCACAGCAATCGATTTTGTCTTTCAGGAAATGAACGTCCACCGAATCATGGCCAATTACGTCCCGCACAATCTCAAGAGTGCCCGGGTGCTCAGCCGCTTGGGATTCGTCGTGGAAGGCTATGCCAGGGACTATCTGTGCCTGAATGGGCAATGGCAGGACCACGTGCTTACATCCCGAACCAATGAGAATTGGCGGCAGGCTTAGCCTCAGCCTTTTGCCAACCTGGGTGTTGCGTCCTGCGGGCTTTGAGTTAGGATGTAATTCAGACGATTTACTATTTCAGCCAAATCCCCCTCGAGGCAAGCAAATGCCCTGGATTAACAACATTCGGACTCTCTATCTGGCGTTCTACTCTAGAGACGCCTATATCCGGGCGGCCAGAGAGTGGCGTGGAATCGGATTTGGTTACCTTTTCACTCTGATTCTCATATCGAGCGTCTGCATCGGTATATGGGTGCACATATGGGCAAATGCAATCATTTTGCAGGTCGAGAAAGTAATTCTGCCGCAATTGCCGATGCTCACAATCAAAGACGGTCGCATGACCATCGACAAAGAGTTGCCTTATGTAATCACGATAGCCGGCAGCCCGGCCATTCGCTTTGACAAGACGGCCGATCAGCCGGCTGACCCGGCGGAATTTGCACCGATCATTTTTGGCGAGAATGAAGTGGCTCACTTCGTCCGCGACCAGGGCAAAGTGAAAAAATGGATCTATGAAAAGATTTGGAGCCTGGTACTCGACCCGCTTGGTGTCGCAAGGCATATCAAGTTTCTCAAAACATGGCTGGGATTGATCGTAGCCGCAATACTGCTGCCGATTCATTTTGCCTGGGTGGCATCGCAAACCTTGATACTGGGCGCAATCGGCCGTGTCTATACCGCGACCATGAATTTCTATCTGTCTTACAGCAAATTGGTGAGAGTGTCGGTTGTCGCTGTGACGCCGGGAGTAGTGCTGGGCACTCTGCTGATTGTCACCAACCAATTCTTTCAGCTTTGGCTGGGCATCTACGGCATCATGGCTGCAGTCTATTTGTTCTACGGCGTTTACTCCAACAAACACGCAGACGATCATATTTTCTACGACATGCCCATGGACGATGGTTATCCGGAAACTACCGAATTCGAGTGCTGAGGCTCGATATCAACTTTCTTTGATCAGCCTGTCCAATTCGAAGCGCGCCGACTTCATGCAAGACACCGCTCTGCCTTTGGAGAGAATTCGACTCTCTAATTCAAACCAGTAGACAAGAAAACTGCTGTTGTCTGCCAATTTTTCGAGGCGCAAATGAATTTTCAACGGCAGCTTCCTATTCTTGACGCCGCCTGAATACACTGCAACGATTTCGCCTGCTATTGCCTCTTCTTCCTGCAATTCCAGAGATTGACTTTCGATGCTCCAACCGGCCGAATTGCCGATGCTCTCGACAGTCAGTCGCTCAATACAATCGTCCATTGCTTGCTTGACCGGCAAGCGAAGTGCGCCGGCAAAGGGAAATTGCATCTGCCTGAAAAACGCATACTCATACAGTACGAGCGGTGGGATAAAACAGACAGGCACTACTTTTGCCAGAAGGGAGAAATACTCCAACCAGGCATCGATATTGCAGTCGGCGAAAATAAAACCGATTATGCGGACCAGAATCAGCGGCAATGCCACCCATACCGAAGCCAGAGCAATCAACCCCACTATCGAAAGCGGTTTGAAAACATCCGCCGTAGGTGAAATAGACCCATCGATAAACCGGAAAAGAGCGGAGGAAAAGCTGAGCCGAGACAATTCCGGTCCAATCGGTTTGACCAGGGTGAGGTCCGTTCGCCCGTCTTCGGCTCGAAGAAGAGCCTGATTTGCACGCTCTTGCTCGTCGACCAGGAGAATGGGGGATGTTTTTGCTTCCATCGCTGCAAGATCGACCATCGTGCCATGACTCGATATGCTCTGCTCTAAAGGCCTGGTACGATTCTGGACACTGGGAGGCGCGGCATGATAACGTTGCCAATAGCCAATCAGCAACACGGCCGACTCATCAATCTCATCCAGGCGAATCGGGCAAATCTCCTGGAGCGGACCTTTGTTAAACCGTCCGGGACTCAACTTCTCTCGCAAACTATTGGCAGCTTCATCGACTCGCGAAGGCGAAGCCCCGGGCGTCAAACCCAGGCGCCGGTAATGAGCATCGTACTGTCGGGCGGAAAGTCCTGCCATCTACGCGCCTTCGGCAAACCATAACCATATCTAATCTCAAAAGAGACATTATCTCAACATGAGGTCCATGAGAGCCTGTTCTCGGGCTCCGACATGATAGGATCAGGCGCATTGTAATTAAGTCCAGGCTTGCGCAGCGAGCATTTCAGCTACCAGAGCCGACCGGAAACTTGAGGACGAAAAAGTGGAACTGGCGATCGAAAAAATAATTGAAAGCAAACACCCCCTCAGCGACATTGCTGAAAAGGTGGTCAGCGGCACGCGCATCACTCGCGACGAAGCGATTCGCCTCTATAAGTCCAATGATCTTGCTGCACTGGGCGCGCTCGGCGAATATGCCCGCAAACAGAGGGCCGGTAAGGACAAAGAGAAATACGTCTATTACATCCACAACATGCATCTCAATCCGACCAATATCTGCGGAGAGACATGCAAATTCTGCTCCTACGCCAACCCGGCAGAAAAGGGCAAAGCCTATATGTGGTCGGTCGAGCGTGTCCTGGAAGAGGCAGCCAAAGGCGCCGCCCTGGGAATCAACGAAATTCACATGGTGGGCGGACTGACACCGGCTGCAGATTTGAAATACTACGAGACTATTCTCAGAGAGATAAAGGCGAAATTCCCACACATTCATATGAAAGCAATGACTGCTGTGGAAATCGAATATTTGGCCGACCGTGAAAAAATCAGCTACGAAGACTGCCTAAAACGCTTGATTGCAGCCGGTCTTCAATCGATGCCGGGCGGTGGGGCTGAAATCTTTGATGAAGAAGTAAGACAACGCATGGCTGTTAAGAAGACACCGGCACACGTATGGCTGGAAATTCACGGCATTGCCCACAAGCTGGGACTGTACAGCAATGCCACGATGCTCACCGGTATCAGCGAGACCGTGGAAAACAAAGTCGATCACATGCTTCTTTTGCGCGAACAGCAAGATAAGACCGGCGGCTTCCAATGCTTCATTCCATTGAAGTGCTACTACGAAGGCACGACAATCAAAGGCGAAGTGGAAGAACCGACAGGTTTCGATTTGCTCAAAGATGTCGCTGTTTCCAGGATTCTTTTGGACAATTTCCCTCATATCAAAGCTTATTGGATCCAACTCGGCGAAAAAATCGCGCAAATTGCATTGTCCTTCGGTGCCGACGACATGGACGGCACAATCGGCGAAGAGAAGATCACTCACGCCGCCGGTGCTATGACTCCGCTGCAACTGGCAAAAGAAGAGATGGAATATTTGATCTCGCAGGCCGGATATACACCTGTCGAACGTGACACCATATACAATATCAAGCATGTCGGCGGTTCCGAAGTTTCAAGCACGCCTGAACCGAAGCAGATCGAACTCGCCCAGGCAAAGTGAAACCCCTTGCCCTTCGGAGTCTCACAGCCGAGCCATCACTGTAATCGTTTGCAGGCGCGGGACTAGAGCCGCATGGCAAAAACACGCAGAGCGGGGGGAATACCCCCATTCCACGCTGTCAAGAGATAAGCTATTCTGACAGAGTTCTCCCGTCTCACAATCCATTGACCTACGCAGCCTCCCGAGGGGCTGGTTTGATCACGCTGCGACCGAGGTGCAATTGAAATGGCCACACCATTGGAAGGTCCAGAGGCTCTCACTGAAGTACCAAATTCTCTCAAAAGTGGTGAGCATGTACTTCTTGCCGAACTGCGAAGCGATGACCGTCTAGTCAGCCAGGGCAGTTTCCGGGGACTCGTAAACAGAGACACTATGGTTCCCGGTGTCACTAATCATATGGCGGTGAACGTCCGGAATGCAGACGGCTCAGTCGACAAAAGAGATTACGATGTTTATGTTCCGGTAGGATACGACGGCAAAAAACCGCTTGGTGTTCTCTTCGTTCTGCACGGAGTCACCAACGGCAACGGTAAAGGCTTGATGGAAGGCGAATCCGGACTGAACGCGATCGCGGACGCCAAACAAAAATCCGGCGAAGGCTTCATGGTTGTTTATCCTGTTGCCAAAACCAACGACGTGAAATACTCGGGCGGACTGGCCAAAGTTCAAGATTGGAATTCTCCTGGCGCCGGACTAAACGACACCAATCCCAAATATGATGACGTGGACTATTTCAAGGCCATGGTCAATGCCTTGAAAAACAACAGTTCAGTAAAAGTGGATGCTGACAAACTCTATCTTTCGGGCTTCTCTTCCGGAGGAGAATTCTCACGCCATGTAAGAGCGAATATGCCGCATACATTTGCCGGCGTTGCCTCCGTGCATGGAACGAGATTAGGCACGGAAACAAATACGCTGCCTGGCGATTACGCTGCGGACATAAGCTTCATCAGCAATTATGATGACATGCTGCCGGCCTCAGGCGGGCGAGGACTGATGACTCTTCCACTCTCAAGAGTCGCCGACAGCAATCCACGCAGTCAAGCTACGCAAGCAGCGGCGGACAACGGCTGCACAGGACCGGCTACGGTCACCCAACAAGGAAATTTCATTATCACTGAATACAATGCCGCTCGTTGCAATGGATACCCGGTAAAGGAATTCTTTTACGCCGGAGACTGGCGTGCAGGAAAATTGGGCGGCATCATAGGACGCGGACAAAGCGGTCCGGCTCAACACGCCTGGGATGGTCCCGGTAAAGGCGGATGGCCGGTAGTCGGCGACAAAAACCGCAGCGTCGATACCAGTCAAATGATTGTCGATGAATTGTTCAAATATAAGCGACAGCAGGAAGGACAATTGTTCCGTCGCAAGTTCTAGGCAAAAGACTAACTACTCTCAGCTTCGACCGTTTAGAATCGCACTAATCCCAGCTGGTTGCCTCTCTGGACAGTCAATTGCAGCGGTTGCCCCATTTTTGACTCGAGAGCGCTGTTCAGATCGCTTGTGCTCTTCACGACCATACCATCAACAGCTTTGATCACATCTCCCTGCAGAATACCGGCGCGCGTGGCACGTGAAGCGATTCCAACGGCGACGATCACGATCCCATCCCGGCCGCTCTTGCCGATGAGCCCGACGCTGTTCATAAACTCCTGCCCTTTTTGAGCAGATGGTTGAATTCCTAACTGAGCAAATTTGTTGGAATTGGGATTGGCATTAGCATTAGGGTTGTTTCGATTCTGTGCCGCAAGGCGCCGTTTTTCCTGCTCCTCAAAGGCCGCTGTGGATTCTTTTTGCGCCTGCTTGCGCACAGAATTGTCCTTTTTCATATTGCTTTCCAGTTGCTGGAATGCTTGGACATATTTAGGTTCGGACGGCTTGAGCTTTTTGGCCTGCTTATAGTATTCGAGAGCCATCTGATAGTTCTTCATCATCAGATAAATTGTGCCAATGTTGTATTTGATATTAGCCTGAGGCGGCGTGCGCGCTTCGAACTGCTTATATAAGTCCAGAGCCGACATATATTCGCCACGTTTGAACGCCGCAGCAGCATCCTCAGCCATCATTTTGAGCTCACCGCTCAATCCGTCGTTTTTCTCTTTCTGGTGTGCCTTCTTCTCTACATCAATGATGGCGCTTCGATAATCCTTGTTGTCCGGTCTGGATGCCGAAGCCTTTTGATAGCTGGAGAGAGCTTCAGCAAAGTTGCCGGAAGCTTCGTAAATGATGCCCATACTGAAGTGAGCTTCGGCATTATTAGGATCGAGTCTTATTACTTGCTCGAATTTTTCAGTGGCTTCGTGCGCTCTTCTGCTCCGCCAGAGACTGACACCTTCTCCCAATAATCTCTGCAATTCGGCTTCCTTTGCCGCCTGGACTTGCAATCTCGCCTTCTCGATTGCATCTTCAGCTTCATATTCATTCTGTTGAGTATTTTGACCTGCTGCCGCAGGTGGTGGCGCTGTCGGCTGCTGGCTCGCACCGGGAGTGGTGCGTTCCGGTTCGCGCACGGGAGGCAAAGCCGCCCCTATTTTTGCAAGGCGCTCTTGAACAGACCCTTCCATAGGTTGCCCAAACACCTGCTTCTCGATTCTCTGAATTCGAGACCCATCGTCGGCATCTTCATACGTTTTGAAAAACAGCCGCTGCTCCAAGGCGGACAACTGCTGTTTGACACTGCCACCGGTGCCCTGAGCTTGGACAGCTGCTGTTGAAACGCCCGTCAGTGCTAAGTTTATGGATAGAAGAAGGATAGTAAGAGAAGTTCTTAGTTTGACCTTACCCATTGCTGGACCTTCTCCATTGGAAAGCGCCGTCCGAACGCTCTTGGATCAAAGCCGTTCTCTCCCGGTTTTTTGGCATGCGACTCCCAACCCTGAACAAGAGTAATGGTGGCACACCGGGTCCCCTTAGGAAATGGCGGCAGAGGAGTAACCTGACTCAATGCTAACATCTGCAGCTGGTCGTACGCATATATACCTGACGACTGTTTCAGTGAAAAATTCCCTACCAGTCCATTGGAAGCACAGGTGAATTGAATCAGAGCCGGCCGCTCGGTGACGAAGCAGACATTCGATTGTGCTTCCAAGCGTCTCAGGTTGTAGTGCCATCGAGCCGCCATCTGGCTTATCCAGCCCGACCAATCAACGTCATATTCGCTCAAATAGGCTTGCGGCGCCTGCTGAGCATCGGCAGAGATTCTGCAAGACAAAGCCGGGTTGGGATTGACACCGCCGGCACTGGGGACAGCTTTCGTCTGCGCCGGACCTCCATTGGGAAGCAAACCGCTAGTCTGTTGAGGATTGACGGGAGCCAAGTGAGACAAGAGCGTGTCCCCGGCGTCCCTGCTCAACTGCGGATTTTGGTTGACTTGTGCATTTAGCTTGAAGGGCGCCGGACGTTTAGCGGCCGGCTCCTGCGCCAGTACGGCGGTCGGTAAGCTTGCCGCCAGGACAATCAGAGCGCCCAAGCGCGCGATAACGATGAATCGCGGATTTTTCATGATGCTTGAAATCATAAAATTGGCGCCATGGACTGTAACTGGTGAAATTACGTATACGTGCTTATATGCAGTTAGGGTTGCCGGCAGTAGATTGGCGGGACGGTTGAAGAAAAACTTACCGGCGACTGATAAATTACTTGTTGATGCGTTAAGGATGTCGCGTCTGTCACAATCGGCTAAATGCCTGAGGAGATTCGAAAATGGGTTGCGGCCAACTGCCCGACGACGATGTTTTCCAAGAGATCAGCAATCGCGACGAACGTGAATTGCGTCAGCAGCTGGGCAAAGAATTGCCGTACTGGCTGGGCTTTGACCAACTTACGGGCATCGGGCTCGGCAGCAAACGGCTGCGAATGCTATTCGACCATTTTTTATCAGCAGAAGCGGCATGGAATGCGTCTGCTAACGAACTAAAAGCACTGCCCTGGTTGAAAGGCGAACAGGTCGCCCAGATCGAACAGAAAAGAAGGGAGGTCGATTTTGACAACCTGCTGAAAACCCTTGAGAAGACCGAAGTCACAGCACTTCCTTTCAATCACCCACTCTACCCATCAAGACTGCGCGAAATATCCGATCCGCCCTTAGTCCTCTACATGAAGGGACAACTGACACCACAGGAATTGGATCATTCGGTGGCAGTTGTGGGAACTCGCCGACCCACAAGCTATGGTCAGAGGCTTGCAAAGGAGTTTGCCCGAGGTCTTGCTGAAGCCGGCGCGACGGTAGTCAGCGGCATGGCAGTCGGCGTTGACTCTCTTTGCCACTGGGGAGCCATCGAAGGTGGTGGCAGGACAGTCGCGGTACTGGCTAGCGGACCAGATATTTGCTACCCGACATCAAACAGACCGCTATACAACGGTCTGATTGACGGTACGCACGGCGCAGTCATATCGGAATTTTTTCCTGGCACGAAGCCAGAAACCTGGCGCTTTCCAGCACGCAATAGAATTATCAGCGGTCTTAGCAAGGGTGTAGTCGTAATTGAGGCAGGAGCAACTTCCGGTTCCTTGATAACGGCTGATATCGGTTTTGAGCAGAGCAGAGAAATATTTGCCGTACCAGGCAGAGTTGATGCCCCGTTGTCCATGGGTTGCAACAAGCTCATTGCTGCCAACAAAGCACAGCTCGTTATGAATTACATCGACGTTTTGAATGGCTTGAATTGGGTATCGGTCCCGACAGTCCGGGAAGTCCCTTCCATGGTCGAGCTTTTCGGGCGCGAAAAGGAAGTTTTCGAGCTGGTAACCAGAGAGCCCATCCACTTCGACGTTTTGAGCCAGAAGCTGGAAATGAACGCTGGCGAACTCTCCGCAACCCTGACGATGCTCGAATTGGCGGGAATTGTCGAGCGCTTGCCGGGTGACTGGTATTCTCGTCTATCCAAAGTCTCCACCCTTTGACGTCCCTCAAGGCGGTCAAGTGGCTCGATTGCGAATTTAACCTGCGAAAAACCTTTGATTTTTGTCTTATGACGAATATTGATTTATTAACAGGGTATCTTAAATGAGGGGGCACGGTTCCTTCATCTGTTGCTGGCGTTAATCAATGATGGCGTAGGCCGGAGCAGAATCGCACCCGGGGCAAGCATTTATCACTAAGTAGCTGAAACTACAGGAAGCCTAAGACCGTAAAACATGAAGCTTTGTCTCAGATGCAATCAGTACTTTGCCGACGGAATGTCAGCCTGTCCAAGGGACAATTCCGTTCTCGAATCGGTCGGTAAAGACCCGCTTATCGGCGCCTTGATCAACGACCGTTACGTCGTGGATTCGGTTATCGGTAAAGGCTCGAGCGGCATCGTATACAAAGCCACGCGTTTGATGATGGGGCGCGAAGTTGCTGTCAAAGTGTTGCACAGCTTCTTGGGAGCTGACTCCGGGTCGTTGGACAGAGTTTTGAGAGAGTTTGCTGCCGCCAGTAAATTGCGGCATCCTCACATCATCACGCTCTGGGAACACGGCATTACAGACGACCAACAGCCTTACCTGGTTATGGACTACCTGGAAGGCGGCACTCTTGCCGACTTAATCAAAGAACGCAAATACTTACATCCGTCTCGTGCGCTGCCCATCGTGGAACAAGTTTGCGATGCGCTTGCAGAAGCCCACTCGCAGGATATAGTCCACCGTGACATCAAGCCTGAAAACATCGTGCTGGAAGAAATGGGCGATGGCGACGACTATGTTAACGACTACGTGAAAGTTCTCGATTTCGGCATTGCCGATGTACCGGAGGCGAAATCAGCCCAGGTCGGCCGCCCGAAAACCGTGGCTGGAAGTCCTGCATATATGAGCCCTGAGCAATGCCAGGGTATGCCTCTGGACGCGCGCAGCGATATCTATTCAATGGCTGTGATGGTCTTCGAAATGCTGACCGGAGAAAGGCCATTTCAGCACGAAGAGCACAGAGCCTTGATGCTGGCACATGTGACCGAACCGCCGATAAAGTTGAGTGCTGTGCGCAGCGAACTGAAGTTCCCAGAAGAATTGGAAGGTGTCATCGCCAAAGCATTGGCCAAAAAGCCCGATGCTCGATATTCAGACATCAATGAATTCTGGAGAGCACTCAAAGATTCCTGCAAAGGCATCAAAAGCCCTCCTCCAGCACCGCGCCCGATCAAGAAAACTGACAGCGTCAAAGTCGACGCTTTCGAATTCATGCCGGAAGAGCGGCTGACCTCTGGCGATTCCGTCGGTCAGGTCATTCCCTGGGGAGAGGATTTGCCTCAACCACCACCTCCTCCACCGCTTCCGGCCATGCAATATACCAATGATGCGGCACGCGCTTTGGCCGGTGAAATCGGAGATGATCTCTGGGCACTCGAGCCGCAGCGTGACGAAGCACCTTCGACCCCGGCTCCGCTTGATCCCGAAAAATGGCTAAGAAAAGGCCAAGGTCAAGATGTAAACACGAACGGGGAGTCCTCTTTTGAAAGTGGCTGGGGAGAAGATCCGCAATCAAGTATTTTTAAAACCGGACAACCACCGCCGCCTCCTCCACCTGGATATTCACCGCTTCCCGGTCTGGGAATAACTCCAACAATTTCGCCGATGCTCGAAGCACCGGCGCCGGCGCGCCCGTCGGTGACCAATTACGCGTCTTCTCAGCAGCCTGCTCAAGCGGCGCCAGCACCTCCACCTCCACCTCCACCTCCCCCACCACCACCACCACCAACCCCACCCCCCCCACCACCCCCACCGGCGCCGTATGCGGCCCCAGCGGCGGCCCCGCCCCCAGCCCCAGCGGCCCCCCCG
>JAIETE010000122.1 GCA_019745505.1 Candidatus Obscuribacterales bacterium
ACGAACGGCTGCGCGAGTGGGCGAATGCCCTGGGAAAATCGATCGGGTATCTGAGCATTCAGAAGCGCGGCGGTCCCAGCGAGGCTTCCACCTTCGCAGCGCAGAAGGTGATCAACGAAGCGATCGATGTGTTCTTCGGGGCGTACTTCAACTTCCGCAACGAGGCATTCGCATCGCAGCAGATGCGCTTGCAGCCATCCCTTCGCCGGTCCGAACGACTGCAGTACCTGTTCACCGGCGACGTCATCAAGGCGACGGTCGGCAAGGCGCAAGAGCTCGTCGTCCTCTCCGGACTGGCGGCGCTCATCAAGAAGCGTTTCGAAGAGCGCTACGGCGAGCTGATCCGCCAGCACCGCAACACGGACTGGCTCATGCAGCGCAAGCGCACCTTCGACACGAAAGGAGTGGAATGCGTCATCCATAGCGTTCTGGACGCATTTCAGAGCCAACCAGGCGCGCGCCGAATGGCGTGAGTCTCGAGGGCCGAAAGCAAGCAGCAGGGGGCATTCGCCCCCTGTACCTCAACCTAACAGAGCGAGGAAACCATGCCGAAACTTCCACCTCCTGCAATTGCAGAGCCAGGCTCGACAAAGCCGCGGCTCCTGCTCGAAGCATTCGTACTGCTTTGCGTGGCTGTCGTCGCGGTTTGTGCGGGCATCTCTGTCCACTTCCCCCAGTGGAACAGCGTCTGCATGATCATCGGGGTCATCATCATGATTCCGATGTGCTGGGCTGCTGAGTGCACGCTCGGCACCGACACGTCGCCGCCCACGCGAAGCTGAACAACGAGACCAAGAAGAAGAAGCTGGATACAGGCAGAAAAGGCGCCAACAAGAGCGCCTCTGCCTGAAAATCCTCTTGCTTCTTTTTTCACTCAAGATTTACTATGCGTTTTAGTATCTGCAAAGCATTCAGAATGATTGAACTTCCGAACATCAAAAATGCCTCAAAACCAAGCAGCTGTATCACGCTCCTGTTTAATCCTGCACCGCCATTTATCTCGGCAACACGAACCAGAATCGACTGCCGTTGGGCGGCTCGCTTTCAACGCCGATGCTTCCGCCATGCGCCTCGACGATAGCCTTGCAGATCGCAAGACCTAAACCGGTACCACCTTTTTCTTTCGCATCACCCGGAAGCACCTGGTGAAAACGTTCGAAGACCAAGTGCTGATGCTCTTTTGGCACGCCGCGCCCAATATCTTCGACACTGACCTCGACCGCATTCTCATGCACTTTGGCGTAAAGTTGAACCTTGGAATTAGGCGGCGAAAATTTGATTGCATTGGACAAAAGGTTGACTAATACTTGAACCAGCCTGTTGGTATCGGCAGTGATTTCGACGTCTACCCGGTCCTTGTGGACGCGGATTTTATGAGCCTCGGCCAACGCCGAAACTGCATTGGAGGCCATATCGAAAATGATGTCCAAATTGGTTTTCTGCGGTGCAATTGAAATCGACCCGGACTCTAGTTTTTCCGCATCGAGTATTTCGTTTACCAATCCAATCAAACGAAGAACGCTGTCCTCGGCAGTCTTGACGGACTCCTGGCCCTCTTCGGTCAAGCCGCCGAAAAATCCCTTGCCCAGCATCTGCAAGCACACATGAATCGACATGAGCGGACTCTTCAATTCGTGACCGACCATCGCCATAAAGCTCTGCTTGAGTCGATCCGCTTCATACTCTCGACTGACGTCTTTGACAATCAGCAAGCGTCCCTTAAAGGAGCTGGTGTCGTATGCGGTGCTCATAACTTCGACCGGAAACAGCATTCCATCACTTTTACGCCCATAAATTCTCTTTGCCGGATGAAGCGGCGGATTCATCAATTCAACAAGGTCAGCGCGCTTCTCTGAGTTTTTATCCTGCCGAAACAAATCAGTGACAGGCAGCTTGATCAGGTCGTTTGCAGGAACACCAAAATGCTGCTCCGCGGCCGGATTGGCCGAAACAATTTCACCTTCCTGCGTCATGACCACAAGCACCAGCGGCATCATTTCGAAAACCGAACGCATGCGCTCTTCGCTTAATTTCAGGGCTTCTTCCGCACGCTTTCGCTCAGTAATATCGAGTACAACGCAAAATGCTCGACCTTCCGCATCCGACCACTGCATAGACCAGAGAACGTCCTTAAGCACTCCGGAGCCCGTAATCAAGCGGCATTCAAAAGACAAGGCGCTGTTCTGAGCGATGCACTCAGCCAGTTTTTCCAAAAACATTTCGCTGTCCTGATCGTGAATTATGCGAGCAATTGGACCGCGCACAAGCTCATCCTGTCTATGCCCCCAGGCTGTTACGCAAGCCTGGTTGACCTCCAGCACCACACCCTGAGCGTTGAGGGAGCAGATCACTTCTCGCGCATTCTCAACGATTGCGCGCTCGCGACGGCGCGCTTCTTTGAGGCGAATCGCGGCCTCATGCAATACATTGTCTAATTTGCCGATTTCGTCTGCGCCTTCGAGCGGCGGATTGAGCTCTCGGTCCGCCACCAGCCGATTGGAATTGTCCATCACAACCAATAAGCGCCGCGATATGTTGCGCAAAAAACCAAACATTAGTACCGCCGCCAGTACCATATTCAGTCCTACGGCAACGAGAAGGAAGGCATCAATCATCCTTCCATAGCCACGAAAGGTGCGCCCCTCCGACTTCAATTGAGCTTCCTCTGCTTCGATGATCCGGCGCATGTCGGCAAGCAAGGCGTTTGTGATTTCTCTTAACGACCTGCTGCGCTCCGCCATCTCGGCTGCCGCATTTTCGCCCGTCGCTCGAGGCGACTGAATTACTTTTGCCGCCATTGCGAAGTCGCGACGCATGCTGTCGGCCATTTCCTTCTGCTGACCAGCATTCGGCAATAGCGCCTCCAGCTCATTCATGCGCACGCGCGCTCTCTGCATGGCGCTTTCGTAACGAGCACGCGTGTAAGATTCAGGCATCATCGCATCTAGCAAATAATCGCTCACGGCAAAAACAACCGAGTTACCCAGAGCATTCGCTGAGGTCATTATCTGCCGGGAATGTGCCTCTCGATCAGCTTGCATTTGCGCATCGTCGAGCAAGAATTTCAATCCGGCTATGAAGAAAAACGACAGCAGAAGCGGCACGGCGATGATAATGAAACCTTGGCGCGACAGAGACGAGCGAAATAATCGGCTCGTGCCGCCAGGGATTTTCTCTTTATACATCGAGCTTTCAGCTTCTTCAGTCATCTATAGACTTGGCTTCCGATAAAAACATAAGAAGAAATATCTTCTGAGTTTATATATAAGAGCATATAGAGACACTCGAGAGTGCCTTATAAATTAGGACATGCAGGTGTTTCAAATTGATAAAAGCCCAGCCGCTGCAGAAGGACGATCAAATCGCGCCGAAGGGGCGGCTGCAACCAGCGACGGCAGCCCCAGAGCGCTCAAATTAATTTCCGTCCCAGCGATATCCCGACCCGCGAACGGTCGTCAGCGGACACTTTCCGGAAGCATCGGTAAGTTTGCTGCGGACCCGCTGTACAGCTACACGGACCGCCGCCACGCTGGCATCTTCCTTGTCCGGCCAGACACGCGCCATAAGCGCCTCGGGCGAAAAAATCTCACCCGGGTGGCGCATGAGAAACTCGAGAAGATCATACTCGCGGGGAGCCAGATTTAACTCCCGCCCGTCGAAGGTCGCCGAGTGACCGGCTTTCTCGATCTCGATAGAATCCGACTTGATAGCTTCCACCTCAACCTGATTGGCGCGCCGCAGAAGCGTTCTTATTCGCGCAGATAGCTCGCCGGCCGCAAACGGCTTCGTCAGATAATCATCGGCTCCCGCGTCCAAGCCGGCTATGCGATCTTCGATCGTTTCGCGAGCAGTTAAGAGCAGAATCGGTAATTTCTTGTTTTTCTCACGCACGCGCTTGCAGACCTCGATGCCGTCCATTTTTGGCATCTCCCAGTCCATAACCACACAGTCGAAAGGATAACTAAGCAACAGTTCTAGCGCTTGCTCACCGTCGCGAGCTGTTTCCACCACATGATGGTCTTCGTGCTTCAACCAGGCGGAAAGCATTACGAGCAAGCTGTAATCATCGTCAGCCAGTAATACCTTTGCCATGAAAAAAACGCTCTCTAGACCCTGTTACTTATATTTGCCACGGGTTAGCGGCAATCCTGCGCCGGTTGGCAGCGAAGATAACGAAATTGTGGCAGGGCATTCACCCCGCCGTTAACTTCGCAACATATTCTTCTAGCAGTTGCTACCCCCACTGGAGTACACGATTTTGTTGCAGAACCGCCCCACCCTCCGCACAATCGCCCTCGCAGTCGCCCTCTGCTCCATGTCGACGACAGTTTGCAATCTCAGCGTGCAAGCCAAAGACGAAAGCTGCAGCAAGCAAACTCAAAAAAGCAATGACAGCGCTTCCGGCGCTAACGCAAGTTATTTGCTCAATGCGCTGAGCAAAGAGGGCAAAAAGCACAAAAAGTGCAAAAAGTCGGCTGGTTCTGCGACCGTAGGGTTCGAAACCATCAAGTCAGATACCAAGTTTAACTACAAAGCAGGTTTGGGAGTAGGTGTTGGCAGCGGTTCCAACTCAACTTTCGTTCCGGGCGCAAAGTCAGACTCGAAGAACGACTCCAAGACCTCCGGCAGCGCAGGATTCGGTTGGGGCGGCATGTTCGGCAACAGCAGCAGCTCCAATAATAATTCCGGCTCCAATACAGGCTCGAACTCAGGCTCTGGATCTGGTTCGATGGGATTCGGCTGGGGCAGCATGTTCGGCGCCGGCAACGGCTCCAACAGCAATGCAGCAACCGGCTCCACTTCAGGTTCCGGAAATACCTCAGGCTCCGGGTTTGGTGGACTGGGCTCTCTGTTTGGAAACAACTCGAATAATAACTCCGGGTCCGGCAACGCTGGCGGCAACGGCGTACTGGTACCGCCCGGATCCGGTTCTGGCTCAGGAACGCCAGTTCAGCTTCCGCCCGTATCGAATTCGGATAACGGCTCGAACAATCCGAACATTCCCAGAATTACTCCTGCTCCTGTAAGACCGATTCCTGCAGGAAGACTCACGGATGAGTACATAAACGGCAGACGAGTAGACTTCGACGAATACACCAGACGTCTCCAGAGATGGGCGGCAAACGGACAGACGATCGTTTCGCCTGGCGGCACTGGAACCGGCATCGTCAGACCAAATCCCGTTATCATTCGACGTCCAATCCTTTCCGGCGGCGCAGCCGGCGGCTCTTCATCCGGAACAAACGGAGGCGGCGGCGGCGGTTCGAGCGCCGGCGCAGGCGCAGGCTTCAGCGCAAATACCAGCGGACTTTTCATGCAACAGGCATGGAACGCCATGAATCCGATGAGCGCATTGAATGACGCCAGCGAGCAACGCCAGGAAGATCCGGCCAACGCCAACGAACTCTACTTCTCCTTGCCTTCAGCCGACCGAACCATGCGCCAAGTTTTCGTCGAGCAGATAGCAGGTCAAAGCCAAAACAAGAAAAATTGCCCGGGCGGCAGCGGTTGCGACAGCAAGGGTCAGGAAGGCAACTTCAACACGCTGCAACCAAAGACTCCGCCCACCAAAGCTCTCAATTCCGTAGTCGGACTCGCCGAGGAGTACGGCAATCAAGTCGGCACCCAGGTCGGAAACTCACCGGAGTCAGCCGCCCAGAAAGCAAAAGCAGGGATGCAGAGCCAGTGCCAGGGTGCCGGTGAAGCAGGCGCCGCAGGCACCGTCGAAGGATTGGAGCAGGCACTGATGGTAATGTTCTTGCCGATGTCGACCATCAATATCGCCAATGAGGCAGCGGGAACACCCGGCACTACCCTCACTCCATTTCGCCCACTTTCACAAGCGATCTGGATGGTTCAGAGAATGTACAAGCAAGTTTTTATGCCCATGGCTATCTTGCTTCTTTTACCAGGCGCTCTAATTCTCAATATCAAAGTCATGATTCAAGCTGGCATCAACAAGGGCGGCGACGAAGACACTACATCACCATTCTCCGCAATCATGAGATCGATGATCGCCGTTTTTCTAATTCCTGCTACACAGCTCATAGTCAGTTATGCCTCAGACATCGGCAGCGCCATGACACATGAAGTGTCGGGTGCAACCAAGGTGATGGCACTGGTTGCTTGGGCGAAGACAGCAATGGGTGAGTCGATGACTCCTCTCAACGGCGAAGCGGCTGGCACCAGCCAGATGCAAGCCGGCAAAGCCGTGTTTGCAGCGGTCATGAATACGGTCTCGATGACACTCGCTTACGGACTCTTGATGCTCATAGCTTTTCAAATAACCATAATGTGTTATTTGATGTGTATGGGGCCGATAGCTGCCGCCTTTTATGTCTATCCGACCGGGGTAGGACGACTTTTCAAACCGGTTTTTGCAAACTGGGTCGATGCAGTAATCAACATTGCTCTCTGGAAATTCTGGTGGTGCGTGATCGTTCTGTGCATGGTTACCAGAATCAACCTGATGACTTTCGTCGACATCAATCCGGAATGGGAAGCCTACATGTTCGTCTGTTTCCTCGTAATGATGTCCTACGTGCCTTTCTGCCCATTCGAATGCAAGCCGGGCGAGATGGTCGACAAAATATTGCAAAAGGCGCAAGAGTTGAAGAAATCCGCTGGTGATCAAAACGGCTAAGAATTTACATTGAGGGCTGCAAACGTGCAGCCCTCGCCGTTTTCGCGAATATAACCAAATTGTGACAGGGGCGTACGCAGCTGTTAACAAGCCTCATTAGTATGTAAATCACCTGGAAGGTTGCTGTTCTAACCCCGAAGCGGCAATTCGTTTCTTCCCCACCCAGAAGGCTTGCACGATGCAAAAACTAGAAAGAGAAATTGCGGCAGTACTGTTCTCGCTCCTTGCAATTTTGCTGTTTTCTCAATCGGCAATGTCCTGGCCAATGAATACAGGCATGGACTTCATCAAGAGCGGCTTTGACAAAGACCACCCTCGTGATGTTCCGCAGAAGGATCTGGATTGCATCAAATGCATGCCCGGGGAAGCTCTCAACTCGACAATCGGAAGAGCGGCCAACGACAAAGAACAACTTGATTTTATCGACAACAACGATCCGGCAAAAGTAGCTCAAAATGCCCGTGCCGGTGGACAAGCTCAAGCAACTGCCGCTGGCAATGCCGCCGGTGATGTAGCCAAAAACGAAGCAATCGAAGCAATTGATTATGCTTCGCGCTTTCTGGTTAATTTCACCACTCAAGGCGGCAACAAGTGGAATTCCATTCGCGACAACATCTTTGTTCCAATGGCTATTTTGCTTCTCTTGCCGGGCGCAGTCATGACCCAAGTGAAAGCAATCATTTCGGCCGGCTCTCCTGCCGTCGCGCCGACTAACCCTTTTGAGGGCATTCAGCGCTCGATGATTGCGCTCTTTCTGATTCCCGGTTCTTACTTAGTAGTCAATTACGGCATCGACTTCGCCAACAGCGTTCAATTTACTATAAGCAGCGAATATCAACGCATGTTCGGAACGAACATGTATCAAGATGCTATTTGTGCGGAAATTCGTGCATTCAGCACAAGAAATGGAGCAGAAAACGAAGGTTCGATGAAAGTGCCTCCGGCAGTTCTCGTTCCGGTCGGCAAGGGCATCTTCTCTGCAGCAGAAGGACATCTCTGGGGCAAATTGGTCGACCCCTGCGTCGGACTCTTGATGGTCCCCGCCACTCGCGACGACGCTGCCATTCCCGCCGGCGCAATCGCTGCGCGCGCAGTGCTCTACTCTACCAATGCCGGTCTTTGCACAGCATGGGCTATCTGCTGCGCATTTCAAATGGCTTTCATGTATTACCTTTTCTTTGTCGGACCAATCATGGCAGGGCTCTGGGTCTATCCTGTTAAGAGCTTGCGCGATGCATTTCCCAACTGGGTGGAAGGTGTAATCTCCCTCTGCTGCTGGAGCCTTTTCTGGCACACAACCATCATGCTTATCGCAGCATTTAAAGGAACCGACGACACCGGCTTGTTCTTCATGACCGCTTTGAACTTCCTTGCTACAGCCAGCGTCAAACATGCTTTCGACTTCGCCGGATTGGTAAAAGCAGCCGGTATGAAAGCCATGGAACTGGGTGAAAAAATCGCCGCTGAAGCTGCTAAGGGCGGCGGCGGTGGTGGCGGCGGCGGTGGCGGCGGCGGCGGCTCTGAAGAGGGCGGCGAAGGCCAAGGCGACGGCGGCGAAGCACCAGCTCAAGGTGGTGGCTCGGTTCCCGGTGGAGCACCAGTCCCCCCAACCGGTGGTGGTTTCACTCCTCCTGCCGCACCCAAAGCAACACCGGCATTCCGTGGTGATGTGAAGGTTCCCAGAGGCGACGTCATGCTGGCTGCATATTCGCCCAGCGATGCGGTCGGTGCCGGAGATGTCAGCACAGTTGGCGCGAACTTCAATGTCAATGCAGCTAACGACTTTCTCGCCAGCATGCCCCCATCTAAGGATATGGCAGGAAAATTCGACGTCCTGCCGGGTCAAGGAGCACAACCGATGTTCTCCTATGACGCAAACGGCTATCGTTCTCTCGTTCCAAACACTTTTGCCAATGCCGCTAACGGACAAGTGATTCAAGACGGAAAAGTGAATACCGATCTGACTTTCGGCAATTCCAGCATCTACAGTCAGGCTCTGGCCAGCACGGTCACACCTTACGGCATGTCGCTGATGAGCTCCCTGCCACCGGCAGAAGCAGGCGGCTCCATGCAGATGCTCGCTGCAGTACCAGGCGCAACCGGCAGTGTCGGCGAAGGCGCAATCGGCGCAAACGCAGCTACGAATGCTCAAAGAGCCGCCTTCATGGACCAAGCTGCGGAATCCGAGCGCGCACGTGTTGCCGCTTACGTGGCGCAACAAAACAGCGTACAAGCTGATGCAGCCCGAGTTCAAGTCGCCTACTCAGGCAACACCGGCAGCGGCAATTCCTTTTATGCCAAAGCCGAATCCGGCTCTGTCGAATCTTACAGCGCCATGCCCGTAGCGCACGTCGGTGATTCCGGTGTCAAAGGAGGCGTCGCATCGACCGCCTACGTTTCCGCCAATGGCGGATCGTATGCCGCACTGGCAGCTCCTGTGGAAGTGAAAGAATCGGCCGGCGGCGCTGCCGAAATCACCAACGTTGCATCACTCGACCAATTCCCGAAAGCAGAAAGACACGAACATGCAAAACTTTCCGCAGACCCAGCAAGAGTGGCTGCCATCAGCTCCATCCCTATGGTTGCTAAAGCAAGTCCTGCTCCGGCTGCGCAAGTACAACAAGTGAAGCACGCACCGGCACAAGCGTATGCGAAGGCATCTTTCCAGGCAAGCGAAAGCCACAGCGTAACATCACTGAGCCAACCGGCACCGGTACATACTGCACAACACATGCCGGCACCATCGCTCGCCAAGCCAGTTGGACATGCCAACGCCATGCCCCTGCCGCCGGCTTTCGAAGTCCATACCGCAGTCGCTCAAGCTGAAGGATATTTGCAGCAAGCACCGGCACACAAACAGCACGCCAGAACCGTGCAAGACGTCGCTTCAATGAGCCCGATGCCATTGCCTCCGAGAGCTCATAATGCTGAACTGATTGCTCAACCGATGCCGACCAATGTTGAACAAGTTGCACTGGCAAAGCCGAGCGCACCGGCTCATCCCATCGAATTGAACATGATGCCGGCTACCACGCGTGCCGCCGAACATGCAACCAGCACCGAAACGGGTCGTGTGGTCAACAAATTGAGAGATGTCGCCGTATTCGCATCGCACGCAAGAGACGCCAAGGCTGCTGAACAAGCTCCCATCACCTCATGGCTTCCCGGCAATAACAATCAAGGCTTGGAACTGGCTCGCACGGCTGCTCCCCAATTGCCGGAAGGTGTCGACGCCGAGGCTCATGTTGACGATGTTTCCAAACACTTCGAAAACACGATTGCCAATTTGACAAGCTCCGGCGCCAGCTACGATGTTGTTCAATCAGTAGTAGACAACTACCGCGATTACCTGCGCTACAAAAACAGCCAGGGCCGCGAACAACAACAAGCCGCAGCCGCTCCGCAGGCCTGGCACTCAATGAGCGTATAAGTCCACCTCCTGAATCAGTTGATCAGAGGCGGTGCCTCCACTCCTGCGGGCACCGCCGAAAGATCGTCTAAATCTCGCAGTAACGACGGTTAACAAAAATGCAGTCTTAGCGGCAAATATTTGCGGAACGCTAAACCGCGACCAGCGCAGTTTATGCAAGTTTCTCGGTCGATTCGGAACTTTAAGCCTGCTCCTGCGTCCTTCCAGTCACCCAAGAGGAACACAGGCAAAAGTGATGCCGAAAGCGAGGTTAGAGCAGTATGGATGTAATTTATATCGAGCAAATGATAGCCACACTGGAGACCAAGCGCGACCAGCACTGCTGTGAGAAGCATTTGAAGCAGTCGTCGGGCGGCTGCATGGCAAGATTTTCGCGCATGATCGATGGCTTGAAAGAAAAACTGTCCCTTTCCAAACCAACCGCTGAGCCGGTGGTGACCGCACGCGGGGATGAGTTTAAGAAAGCGGAAAAACTGAATGCCAAAGCCGAAAAACTGGAGAAGCAAGACGACCACGAAGCAGCCGAAGAAGTGAAAAAGAAGGCTCGCAAGATTGTCGCGAAAGAACTGAACGAGATGGATGGTTTTCCACGTTAGTCATGAGTCTGAAACCCAAGCCTGAGAGAATGCAGGCAATGCAGCATCGGTGGCACACAGAAGGCGCCGGTGCTTAGCATTCAGCACGCTTACTATGCGTCATAGTATTTCATCAAAAAAAAGAAGAGTGGGGATGGAAAGTGGCACGAAGCCAGTTTCCATCCCTATGGGAGACGTCAGCCCGCCTTCGAGAGCTTCTCGATGGCCTCCGGCAGGAGCCGGATGGAGAAGGGCTTGGCATAGGCCTCCTTGGCGCCGGCTGCAAGGATCTTGTCGTTGCAGTCGGCGCTGATGCCGATGCAGGTGATACCGGCGGCGGTGAGCAGGGGAACGATCTCCCAGCCCTTCATGTCGCCGATGAGGTTGCCGTCGACCACGGCATAGTCGAACGCCGTCAGATCGAGCGGGAGGTCACCGTCGTTGCCGAAGCCGATCAGCTGGTCACCCTGCTGAAATGCTCCGCCAATGACCGTGACTTCGTGACCGGCGAACGTGAGCGCATCCTCGAAAACCATCTGGTTGAGGGGCTCGTCTTCGATGATCAAGACACGCATTGCACTACTCCTAACTTGGGAGACAATCAGCGTCCAGCCGCTTGCTCCGATTGCCTAATTAGTTCGAAAGCAGCTTGCCGCCGGGCGAGCCGACATGCATCACCGCATAGACGCGTTCCTCCAAGCTGTTCAGAACGAGAGCGACCTGCTCGGCATTCCCCGAATGAGCGACGGCAAATGCCTCGAGCACGTGGCTCGTGGTGCGGATTGCGTCCGCTTGCGCCTCCATCGCGGAAGTGTCGATGCCGCACTCTTTGAGCACGGGGTAGGTCGCCTCCAGCTGCATCAGCGAGTTCTTCTGCCCGCCGCCGATCAAGCGGCAGAGTTCGCCCATGCGTTGCTGGCGCTCGACCGCATCCATGAGAAAGCGCATGGAGCCGGTCAGATACTCGAGGTTGTCCGGAATTCCATCCTCCAGACGCGCTCGGTCCTTCTCGACCCACTGACCGACAGTTTCCAGCACGAACGAGCCGTACATGGAAGTGAGCCGGACCAGCGGATGAAGTTTCTGGTCTCTGGCAGCTGCGTAGACCGGAGGACCGGCCATTTCCGCAGTTGTCGTCTTCGAGGGTGAGGCAGACATGCTGTCCTCCTACAAGAGATGAGCAAGCGGGATTGCCTGCTCTTCGATAGGAAAAAGCTGCAGCGACCGCACCTGTGCGCGAGATAACTTGCGCACAGGCTTGGTCCTTCAGGTCAGATTACGACGCCCGCGTCAGTAGCGGCGCGGCGTCGAGTTAGCAGGGTTGCTGAATTGACGCTCCGAACGGAAGCCGCCCGCAGCCTGCGGAGTCGGCGCCGTGCGCAGCGGCGAGACGAACGCGTCGGCCATGTCGGCGATCTGCTGAATCAGACGACGGTCGCGGCGCGTGGTGCGCCGGTTGGTCTGCCGCTTACCTTCGGTGTTGTTGGCACCGAACTCGGGCGAATGGCGATAGGACCTGCTCATCGTTATTAACCTTGTTCTGGAGCGAACGAATGCCGAAGCGCATTCGGCCGCAGTTGGTTGGAACGCTGCATCAGAGCTTTTGACACAGCGCTTTACTCATTTGAGAGTTCGCAAGTTGCCCAACGCGATGGCGAAGATCATGCCCCGTAATAGCCGAGGTAGATCTGGTGGTCGTTGCGAAGGGCTGCAGGCCAAACTTCCCAGCCGTCCTCCTTCAAAGTCTTTTTTGCCGCGGCGATTTCGTCACGAGTGCTGCCGGCGGGAATCGTCAACAGCACATCGGGTCCTTCGCCGGGGTCTTCAGCGAGGATGCGGTCGTGGTCTTGCTTCAGCCTGCCGACAAGCGTGCTGACGGCAAGCGCGAAGGGATCGACAACCGCACCGCATTCAGTGGCGAGCTGCACACCGCTGCGGCGAGCGGTGAGTCGCGGCGCATCGTTGACATGCAGCGTCAACCCACCCCGCACTGCTTTCGAAACTGACATGGTCGTATTCCTTGCCGTTCTGCGAAGCTCGGGCGGGATTGTCCGAGCCGTTCAATCAAACCGACTGCCAGCGCCTCTCAGCACTGATAGTTGCGAACGTAGATCTGATCCGAGCCGTGAATCATGGCCGGGAAGATTTCCCATCCATGCTCCTGGATCATCTTGAACGCCTGCTCGATCTGATCGAACGTGCAGCCGGAGGGAAGATTCACCTTCACGGTCGGTCCTTCGCAAGGACGTTCCGCGATGATGCGGTGGTACTCGCTCTTGATCTTCTCGACCAGCGAGATGACGCTCTGCCAGAACGGGTCAACGACTTCACCATTGACAGTTCCTTCGTGCACTGCCTTGCGGCGCGCACACAGCCGTGGCTCTTCGGTGACGATCAGCCTCAGCGCGGGAGGTTTGGATTCGGTCTGTGTTGTCATGGCAAACACCTTATCTAAGATGGTCGGGAACCATTCCCGACTTCGGAAGTGGGCGAATGCCGGAGGGAAGCGTTTGCCTCCCACCGAACATCCGCCCAAAAGCCACTGCAAGCTCCCTTTTTTTCGGGTGTCCTTGCAGCCATACTCTGTCCAACACGAGCAGGCGGTCCGCCGGTTTCTACTCAGCAGTGCGTCTGTCCACTGGCCATGGAGGACACGGCCAGTGAAAGACCTCGCCACCGAGCTCAGGGTGTGGCAATCTCAGCGCCTCAGACAGCGACTGAAGCGACCACCTGCATGGAAGTGCCAGCTCAGGCTCTATCCATCCACCTTCAGACAGGCTTTCAGCCAGGGGGCCCAGTTTGAAATTGAGCGGGTACTGCGGTGCATCGAAAACCATGACTTCGACCATGATTTGCTGCTCCGTACGTGTATTGCTGGTTGATGAAAACTACTCACTCTGCTGCCCGTACAACTCAAACTGACCGAGAGCCAGTCTAAGACTGGCTCTTTTCGCAGCCTCCGCAGCCACAGCACTTGTCCTGGGCTTCGCCCTCACCGACGATGTCGGGTTGGTCGATGTTGGACATGATGCTCTTCACCAACACATCGGCGGTGGGGACAGGAAGCAGCCCCTTACCGGCGATGGCGATGAGGTCGCAACCGTCATCGGCGCCGACGATTTCGCGCATGCTGCGAATCCCGGGAGGGGTCGCATCCAGCTCGAAGTGTCCGCCGATGCACAGCGAAAGTTTCGGGTCACTCATTTTTCAAGTTCCTCGGTTGATTTCTAGTTTCTTGCAGCCGACTTTCGGTTGGCTGAACTAGGCGCAAGAACCTCGAAGGAGTGGCAGGTCGCCCCACCACTCCCTCGAGAAAGCCGCCTCAGAAATTAGAGGCAGCGCCGCTGCTTAGCGACGGCAGCGGTAGTCACGGCGCCAGTTGTAGTGGCAGTACTCTTGCCACTCCTGCTGGCGGCGGAT
>JAIETE010000088.1 GCA_019745505.1 Candidatus Obscuribacterales bacterium
GTTTCGCTAACACCTGCTCAGGGCTCGAATATCGAAGCGTTCCAAGCATCTCGCCGGTGATCGTGACACCCACATCGCCTGTGACTTGCGCGAGCCCGAAATCGGTGACCCAAACATTTCCGGCGAGATCCAATCAAGGTCTGTGAGAATCTCGCCCAGCATCTTGTTGTTAGCCCAGGCCATTTCCAGCGCGGCATCGACGTCTGATGTGGAAAGAACCTCAGCGGCGACGAACAATTCACCAAGCTTGATCTTGTATGTTTTGTCCTTGTCCTTGCTCTTCAGTCCTTGCATGCGCATACGGTCCATGCGAAATGTCATCAGACCTTCACTGCGCGAAACTTGACCTTTTCGGATTTCATCCTGAATCTGCAATGCACGCGCAGCCAGAGGTTCCGTAATCAAGCCGAAAAGAACCAACACGCGACCGAGCGGCAATCCTGTTGCGCCGCCCATCTTAAGAGCGCGCTCCAACTGGTCGTGAGAGATCTGCCCGCAGTCGACAAGCAATTCACCGAGGCGATTGGTAGGGCGTTGAGGCTGGTGCAAGCCTTGCTCATGCAAAACTTCAATGAGGGGCTTATTTGCTTTACGCGCTTGCTCAACACAATCAAGTGCCTGCTCGCGTGTTAAAACTCGATCTTTTACCAGAGACTGCACTTCGACTACGGCTCTGAGCGCTTCTTCCGAGAGGCGGTTGGACATGACCAACACACGACCTACCGGCATCTGCGTCTGAGAGGCGATCGTGAGTGCCTCCTGCAAATCAGAGGCACGAACGAGACCACTAAGGGCGAGAAGGCTTCCGATACGCAAGTCGGCAGATTCTTCCGGCGGCGACGCCTGAGTCATTTGACGACGGGTTCCTCGAGCGAAGGGACGTGAATTCACAATAGCACACGGGCAGCCGGGCCGAAAGGATTTGAGCTTGAGGTGTTGCGGCTCTTTACCCTTGCCCCTAGAGCCTTTGCAGCTCGGGCGGATGGAGGCGAGCCATGAGAGGCGGCAGTTCCTGAGCCTCGGGCGCGACAACATTCATTGCTAAAGCCCCTAAGCCCTTCACAGTCTCGGTTTCAACCTTCGTAACCCTTTCATTTATTGACGACGCGGCAGAAATTATCCGCCCCTTAAAGCCTTCAGTGTCTCCCATCTGGTGAACGATTAAACCGACCGCCGGATGCTCGGAAATTATCTTCGCATACAGCACCCCGCCAGAACGTTTCCACTTCAGCTCCAGAACTGCCGTATGGCAACCACAACCAAGCTTCTCGAAGTGAGCACGAGAGCATGCCAAGATAATACCGTCATCCACGAGTGCGGAGGAAGCAGCGGCTTGGTCTGCATCCGAGAAGAGACTCTTGAGATTGCGCCTGGCTGCAGCAGCCGGGTTATTGGAATAGGCACGAAGACGCCCGCGACAATACAAAATCAGCTCATTTTTCGGTTCTTGATGCGCCAGAGCATCGATCATCTCGGCAGCCTCTTTCTGCTTGCCCTGCAATGAAAGAACGCCGGCATGCGCAAAGCGGTAGCGCCATGCTTTCACATGAATTTCCTCGGCAAAGGAAAGAGCCTTCTGGGCCAGACTCAGCCAAGCCTGAGCATTAGTCTCATCTGCCGATGTTCTTGCCTGGTAGTACTTGCGCAAAAAAATCCCTGCCAACTGCGCGTACAGGTCGCCTTCATTGCGCACGGACTTCATTGCCTGATTGAGAATCTGCTCCTCCAGCGCCAATCCGCCCTTGCTTTCCGCGAGCCTCGCGGCAATCAGATAAATGCGAGCATCTTTCGGAGCGCTTTCCAGAACTTTCTTCTGGAAACTGAGAGCCAATTTCGCATCATTATCGTTGGCGGCGGCGACATACAAGAGACTGGCTGCGCGCGCGACTCCGCTTGCAGCAGGGTCGCGCAACATCTCCTTTGCTCTGTGCGACTGATCGATCTGAATGGCAGTGTCAGCCGCTTCAATCAAGATCTGTGGAATTTTTTTCGATTGCGCCGACAACAAATCAAGCTGATTGACGGCTTCTTGCGAACGGCCCGAAAGAGCAAGCGATTGAACATAACCGAGTCGGGCATGAACATCGTTCGCGTTAGACTTCAAGACCTTCTCATATTCCGCTATAGCCGACTTCGGGTCGCCCGTAGCCTGAAGCATCACCGCCAGATTGAAGCGCAGTTTCAAGAGCTCAGGATCAAGCTTGAGCGCTTGCTTGCACTCAAGAATGGCACGCTCGGCAAAACCGGCTTCCCACAGCAGTCGAGCAAACTCGCCTCGATAGACGACATTGAGAGGAGACAAATGAGCCGCTTGCTGCTCAAAATCCTTGGCGGCAACGATATTGCCCGCCTTTTCCGCCTTGGCGGCACTGGCATGCAACCTCACGGCTGCAGGGTTTTCAGGCAGAGCGCCTTGAGCAGTCCACAAATTGAGCGCCGCTGCCGCGCCGAGCGACGCAGAAATTGCCCGCCCGCGCCCCGAACCAGGGCCTGTAAAATGAGCGTGCAGCTGGGTGAAATTAGACAACATTGATCAATAGAATTGCAGATTTAGCGCAACTATATCAAGAAGCCGGTCGCTTTGATGACGCCGGCACGCTCAGAGATTACATTTCCAGGCATGGCGGAGAACCAGCCATGGGCGGGGATGTATCGCAACCGGAAGTAAAAGCGAACTGGATGCACGTTCTGGGCAGCATATGCATCGCTGGATACATATTTTCTCTGGGTCTGATGCTTTTGCCATCCTGGCCGCCCAGAGACATGCTTATTCAGCCTGTGCAACCATTTCTTGGCGCTTTCGGGTTGTGGCAAGCCTGGAATGTTTTCTCTCCGGAAATTCGCAAAGAAAACTATCACTTATTTGCAATCATAAATTTCACAGACGGCAGCATGTCGATTTGGGAATTTCCCAGGCAGGAAAATAAGACCGGCATCGAGCAATTGCGTGCGCACAGACATCGCAAGTGGTCGCAAGATCGAGTAAAGAACAATACTTTCGGGCTCGTTATGCCGGATACGGCACGGTATCTGGCCAGACTTCACAAAGACAGGAATAATCCACCGGTATCGATAACAATCGCCATGCTCTCGGCAAACATACCGGAGCCAAGGAAGGGTTCGCAAGAGCCGCTGCCGCCGCACTCGAAAGCGACCACACTTTTTACTTACAAGATCCGGGAGGGCGACTTGAAATGACCCTCAAAGATTTTTGGCAAAACTGGCTCAAATTCTGGTTTGAACCAATTTCACCCATGCCGATGGCACTCTACAGAATAGTGTATGGACTGATCGTGCTCTGGTTCGGATTTCTTCTTTCACCAGACCTCCTCTTCTGGTTCGGGCCGGATAGCCCGGTATCAAGTCCGGTATCACGGGAATTTCCCAGCGAGATCCTTTTGGACCCGCTGATCATTTTTCCGCGGTCCGACGCGACCATCAAAGCAGCATTCGCAATTCTCATGCTATCAGCCTTTACACTCACTATCGGACTGGCCAGCCGCCTCAGCGCGCTTGTAGTATTTCTCGCTCTGGTTTCTTTCCACCATCACAACTGGCTGATTTTGAACAGCGGCGACACCATCATGCGAATATCAGCGCTCTACCTGGCACTTTCAAATTGCGGTGACGCTCTTTCTGCCGATCGCCTGATACGAACCTGCACCAGTGCAGGCAAAGAGCCTCGCCATGCACAAGCAAAAGCCCCATGGGCTCAGCGTCTTATGCAAATCCAACTGACACTGCTCTATTGCCAGGCATTCTTTTCGAAGATTGCCGGTGAGATGTGGGTCAACGGCACCGCGCTCTATTTCACAACCAGACTGGAAGACTTCAGGCGTTTTCACTTCGCTGCGATTGCAGACAATATCGAAATATTGAAATTTCTTACATGGTCGACGCTGGCAATAGAATTCTCGCTATTCACTCTGATCTGGCTCAAAGACCTGCGCTACATAGTAATTCTTCTGGGATTGCTTCTGCATGCTTCAATCGATATCTCGATGAACCTTCCGATCTTTCAATGGTTGATGATGGCCGCTTTCATTCCTTTCATCTATCCCGAGGACCTGTCAAAAGTGGCGAACAAGCTGAGAAGCCTGGGCGATCGAATCTGGGGCCCGCCAAAACTTCTCATCTATGACGGCAGGAAAAAGGCTGCAGCTGTCAAAGCAGAACTGATGGCCCATCTGGATTGCTTGAAGCGCAAGTCGATAGTCTCAGCCACCGAAGCCGGTGCAGAAGATGCCTGGAAAGCATTGCTCGATTCGCCCGAGAATGCCAAAGAAATCGAAAGACTGGGATTTTAGACCGGAGCCTAAGGATCTTCGTTATTGCCGCCCGGAGGTGGAGGCGGTGGCGGAGGTGGCGGCGGTGGCGGTGGCGGCGGCGGGGGAGGAGGAGCAGGCGGCTGCGGATTGGGTGAAGGCTGGGCGGGATTGGGACTGGGCGAAGGGTCGAAGCAGGGCGGAATATCGTCCTTGCATTCACCGGGAACGGCCGGTGTCGAACTGCCTACATTGAACGTATGATCCGGGTCGAAAGAATCCTCGGGAACAGTCGCCTGCAAATTCAAAATGGGGTAGAGATAACTGCTGCGATAACGGAGCGAGCCATCTTCACCTCGAAACTCAGCGCCGAAGAAAAATATTTGTGCAGGAATTTTGATCGTTATTTCAGTGGTTACGAAAACGGTCGGTTGATTATTGGGCTCAAGAGGATTGGCATTGCCATAGCGAGGCGGCAGTCCGTTGTATTTAAAATCGACGATTTTCAAATCGCGCACAAAAAAGCCGTCGATACGCTGATGCGCGGTCAAAGCTCCATTTGCGGCAGTGCGCGCCTTGTCCGGCGGAGCCAAACCGGCAGCGCGAGCAGCATCACGACAGGCTTCGTTGTTGGTGGCATTGGCCACGACAAGCACAGCGATATCGACGACAAGAAGAGTAAGCACGACAAAAAAGAAGGCGCTTGCGGCCAGCTCGATTGCCGACACCCCATCTGCTCTTCTCTGTCTGCGGGTCTTCATCTGCTTTACTCAATCAACTGAACGAGACTGCGGGCCACCTGCAAAAATGCCTGACTGATAGCGTTGACTTGACCGCCGCCCGGAGCAATGATCGAGTTGCGATTGACCGGAAAGAAACGCGCTCCATTACCTGACAAAGTAGCGAGTCCTTCGGCTGCCGGTGTCTGCTCGTCGCCAAGAAAAGGTTTTTGCAGTGACTCAACGGCGGCATTCTGCGCCACTCCCACCGTAAAAATCGGAATTTGCCTCTCGTTGGCCTTTCGGGCAAACTCACGCGATTGAGAATAACCGAGCGAAGTTGAAGGATTGCCGTTGACGTCGCGGGTCGCGACTCCGTCCGTAATCAAGATAATTACCTGGCGCGCAAACACTTTGCGCGGGCTCTTATCAAGCATATCGAGCGCTTGCTTGAGCGATGCGGCAGTATTGGTAGCGCGCAAAGCAATGAGATAAGTCTCGAAGGCCTCGTTGATTGTCAGGTCCGGCTTGGAGGCATCGGTAGGGTCGGGAATCAAGTCCTTATCAGGATCTTTCAGGGTGGCCAGATCCATGTAGAGGATTGGTCGCTTGAGCGGACCGGACGGCCCCGGATAGGTGCTGTTGATGTCATAGGCACAATTGGGCACATCTTCGTCTTTCGAGGCAATGTCAGGGATCGGTTTTTCCGTAAGACCGGGAGGAGAGCTCAAAGTTTCATACGAAACAAGTCCGAAGCGAACGTCCGAGCCAGCTCCCTGCAGCGCTTGATAGAAATTCTCCAAAGCATCTACAGTGGCTGCAGCCGGCTGACAGAATTTGCTCGCCAACTCCAGGTAGGCTTGCTGATATCCGGTCTGCCCCTGCGAGGGTAACTGACCGATTTCAATTGCCTTTTTGAAGAGATTATCCTGCAATTGCTGAAATCTCTGAGGCTCGAGATTTCCGCGCGCGGCCTCGACAAGATATCCCAGTCCGTCAAAAGAATAGGTCTGACCTTTATACGGATTGCGCTTCTTGGTGTAACTGAAGCGCGAGCCGGGCCCCATAGGCATCGGACCGATGGTGCCGAAAATGGGCTGCGGTTTTGTATTCACCTGCTGATCGCAATGAACGACTATATCGGTCATGCCTTCCGGTTCGTTCGGGCAAGCGCAAACATAATTGGAAGGGGCACTGGGCGGAATCGCCACACCGCCGCCGGTGGCACAATCCAATCCACCCGAGCCGGATACGGCATTGCGATCTCCAGTTTCCTGAAAATATCGCTCATTGCAATTGAAAGCAGGAAGTCGTGGATTAGCCGCATTCATGCGCAATTTCGTGTAATTTACAACATTGAGATTTTGGGGAAACAAGCAATTGATGGTCGAACCGTTCGGCTCTAGAGGAGTAAACACGCAATCGGCAAGAGTTCCATACTCCAGCTGAGCCCAATCAAGTCTTCCTTTGGATAGAGCAAGAGTCTTTCTCAGATTCAGATAGTCGTTGAACTGACTGACCAGACTGGCGCGGCGACTGTCGCACTCTTCGCGCGTGTAGCCGGGGCTGCGCAAGAAGCGATCGAAATCATCGCGAGCAGACTTATACTGCAGCCATGCAGCTTCAATTTGACTGCGCTCCGGCTCCGGCACCGTCCACTTTCGATTGACCATCGACACACGAGTCGAATCATCCATCGACCCGGAGATATCAAAGCACATCACGACGTCGAGAATCGGAACACCGGCAGTCGATTTGCTGTACAGCGGCACCAAATTATTGAGTTGCAGAAATCTGCCGAAAGCAGGCTTTCCGGTGAACAGCGCGGTAAATCTGACGGCTTTTGCATCGGCGCTGTCCGGCTCTACAACTTGAAAGTTCGCCGGATTGATCGCCTCGACTTTGAACTGGCAATAACCGGCCTGACTGCCTATTTGCAATCGGCCGCCGCGTCCGACATTGACCGCAGACGTAAGCGTACTGCCGAGAATGATGTTGAGCTGACCGCCAGTACTGGCGAAAGTGCTTTTGAATGCATTCTCGGCGGCCTTTTCGGCCTCCTCGAATCGCCTCAAGCGATCTGTAGGTTTTTGAAAACGCGAAGTGACGAGCATCGCCGCGCCGGCCAGCGCAGCCGAATCAGTATTTGCTTCCAGTTGTTGAACGCCGGCTTGATACCGTGCAATTTCAAAAGAAAAGATGCCGATAATCGGAATGAGAATCAGACCGACCAGTGCGCTGAGAGCAATAACTCCCTGACCGAGCGGAGAGCGCGAACTCAACCGTCTGTCGATTCTTGTTTTAGTAAATCGCGTCATCGTCACACAATTGCTCTTGTGATGATCTTCTGCAACTGGACTCCGTGATACCAGGCTATAGTAAATACGACGCGTGACAAATTCGGGTATTTTTTCTATTTTCTCCGAGCTTTAATCTAACTGGTGAAGATGAGACTGTCAACGACAGGAAACAAATCGAGATTGCGTGGTAAGTGATGGTATGGAAAAGAGGCATACGACCAAGACAATCCCACTTCTCATTTTCGCATGCATCCTCTGCTGGATAGCCGCCGTCAGCATCGAACGCTCGATGCGCGCTTCGGGCGAGTCGAAAGCGCAGGGATTGGGCGCGCAAAAGGCCATACTTCATGCGCAAATCGACAAAATAAAGTCGGCGATTGCCGCAATGCCTGAAACAAAAAATTCCGCACAAATCTTGAATAAGGCAAGTTCCATGGAAGAACTTGCAAACCTCTTGTGGCAAGATCAAGAGATGAAAGAATCGCTCAATGTTCTTACAAAAGCGCTTGCCCTGGAAAAAGAAGGGGGCGCCGGCAAAGAGCGGCTGATTGCCGTGCTCAATCAGATCGCCACAGTCTGCCGGGACAGCGGCAAGTATGACGACATGCGCATGGCATTGCGGCAAATTCAAACATTGAACGAGCACGATCCGACAACAACTGTCGAAGTGAAGATCCGCGACAGGCAGAATATGGCCTCCTGCAATTTTCTTTTGGCTGTGCAGGAAACCGATCCGCAAAAGAGGCGCCAACAACTGCAACTTACACAGACGACGATGGAAGATCTGAAAAGAGAGCTCTTGAAAGAACGCTCGATAGAGACACTAAACGCGGGCGAAAAATCCCTGCTGGCAATTATTGACGAAAATCTCTCATCGGTTTTCGACGAGCTCGGAAATTCGTCGGCCTCCGCAACTCTTAAAGACGAAGCGCAGACCTTGCGGTCTGCGAATCGTTGATCGTCTTCCTGTAACTTTTGTAAGTACTTTTTTGATTTAGAGCGAAACCTATCGCATTTACATCTGAAGACCTTTGGGATTTTCGAACACTTCACGGGCATGGGTTTGGATGGTGAGCGGTCTGGTCAGACCAGGGATGTCACCGAGCAAGCCGCCGTTATAAGTGAGAAGCGGTTCGGCTGTTGCTTGCAGTTCGACTTCCAGGTAATAGACATTCCCGTACATGCTGCCGCCGGAAAGAGGAGCGTAAACAGGTCCTGTTTTAACGCCTGTATTGTTGTTGACGGTGACGATACCGGAGCGAACCGATTGAACTTTGACACCGGTAAATGCATTCATGTAGCGCTGAACTGTTTGCTCCGCCACCGTTATTGCCGGGGTGTTATTGGCCAGTTGCACCGGAGCCGCTTGTTCGTAGGTCAAGGACTTGCTGGCTCTGTGAGCGGCTTCCTTGCAGGAATTGATAATGAAGTAAGAACGAATGCCGATGGCGCCAAGGTTGATCAGAGGGAATACCAGGAAGATGAAAAGAACCATCAAAATCATAGGGGACTCAGCGATTGTGGTGCCTTTGTTGTTTCTTGCTTTGGCTTGGCGCTTAGTCATTTCGTATCACCTTGGGGGCGGGGAGCAACTTGCGGTGCGGTGGGTCGATGCATGCATCCTACGGATGGTTCGTGACAAAGTCTTGAATAATTCGTGACACTTTCGTGGCAAACCGGCAAATTTGCGGATCCACGCCAATTCGCCGTCCCCCTTGCGGGGGATTCCGACCAGTCAGAGCCTTGCAAATTCAGCCTGCCAGCTTAAGGAGAGCCGAACATATCACCATTGGTAGAATCGTCGCCCCAGAGAAGCGCCACCTCATCCTTTACCCGACGGTAACCTTTAGGTATTTTCAGTTCGAGCCCTTTTTTTACTTTCTCAATTTTGTAAGTGTCGAGCATAGTGACAAGCTTTCGGCTCTTGTTCGCTTTTAAGCGAAGCAGCACCCCACTGGTCGTCGGTGTTTCTTCCAGCTGAGCGAACACGCGCAAGATCTCCATGGCGAATTGTTTGGCAACGCCCTTTCCGGTTTCGAGTTCTTGAGTTACCCAGATTTGCCTTTTATCGTCTACCGGCTCGACGGTGCCGTCCAACCTGATCGGATTGACCTCGAAAAAGGAGCAGTTAAGTCCGCAAACCTTGGCAGGCTTGGACTTTGAAACTTTGTATCCCTTGTAATTGGTAGTTTTCTTGTTTTTGCTCTTGTATTTCGCGGCGCGCTTTTGCCACTGCGCTCGTGACTCCTGCAGGTAAGTCTTGTCCCTGTGATTGCAAATCAGAATTTGCGTCATCTTCTCGTCGCCGAAAGCTTCCAGACCGAGCTTCTCCATGAAGACAGAGGTGGTATTGTCGCTGAGATTGAAAGTGACATTGCCAAGGAAATTGCTGCTCATATGCAGTACCCAGGCTTCACCGGGCTTGAGCTTGCCGCCTGCCGGCGAAGGCGCTGCCGTGCCGAACAGCAATACAGCTATAAGCAGGGGCACGAGCATCAATTTCGAGAAATAGTTTTTGAGCATTGTTTACCTGGGAAGCGGGCTACCTGAAAGCAAGAACCGGCATATTCATATCTGAATGGCAATTATGCCAGAGTCTAAGTTCTGTGAGCATAAAGCTTAACTACCTAATGGGAATAACTATGTGGGTTGTACGGATGCTTTGAAAGACATATAGGCTCCAGGAGTCCAACGTGCCGAAGAAAGGCTCTACACGCAAGCCGGACACCGATCCGGAACTGTCTAAGAAACCGCAAGAGGCCGAACAGGCAGGGGAAGACACGCCCGAAAATGAAAGCACTGACAAGAAAAATGCCTCTTGCGGCGAAGAACAAGACCGGACAACCTTGAGCCCTGCTTCGATTGATTCCATGCACATGCAGGCAGACAGCGACCAGGATGCCTTGATAGGCAAAACGCTGCATGGCAAGTATCGAATTTTGGAATTGCTGGGCGCCGGAGGAATGAGCAGAGTCTACAAAGCACAGCAGACGCTGACGAGAAAAATTGTCGCACTGAAGCTGCTCAACAAGCACTTGAGCAGCAATCCCACCATGATGAGACGCTTTCAGGCGGAAGCACAGGCATCGCACCATCTTGCCCATCAGAACATCATCACGGTCTACGATTTCGGTATCACTGAAGACAATCAACCCTTCATCATCATGGACTATCTTGAAGGTCGCGCACTTTCAGAAATAGTCAAAACGTGGGGACAGCTCAGTATCGATCGCTGCCTGAGCATCGCCAAACAGATTCTTGAAGCCCTCGAACACGCGCACGAATCAGGCGTTCTGCACAGAGACTTGAAACCCAGCAATATAGTTCTGATCGCAGCCGGAGACAATACTGATTATGTGAAACTTGTGGACTTCGGCATCGCGAAGATATTGCCCAAAGCCGGATTGGAAGCGCAAGAACTCACTCAAAGCGGAGACGTCTTCGGAAGCCCGCTTTACATGAGCCCGGAGCAATGCCTGGGCAACATGACCGATGCGCGCTCGGACATTTATGCAGTCGGCTGCCTGCTCTATGAATGCCTGACGGGCCGACCGCCTCTGGTAGGCAACAACACGCTTGAAACGATGCATAAGCAAGTGAGCGAAATGCCGGCCGGTCTGACCAATGTAAAAGCCGATGTTCGCCTGGCGAAACAGCTGGAAGACATTGTTTTCAAAGCTATGGCGAAAGAGCCGGAAAATCGTTTTCAATCCGCGCGCGAGATGCGCAAGGCGATCGAACAGACCCAAGCAGAATGGCGGGGCGGTTCGGCAGTCGTCGCTTATATGCGCCGATACGGCAGCAGGATCGAGAGGCTGTTTCAAAACAAACTGGGCAAGAGGTGGCGCTCGAAAATCATCGTCGCCTCGCTGATGGCAGTGTTTATCCTGCATTATTCAATCATGATGAGCATTCTGTATCATCCCGGCAGCCTGCCTGAATTGAGCGAGCGAGCCATTCCCTGGTCGGCAACGGAACAGCCGCTCTATGCAATCGTGGCGGCCCAAAAGATGCAGCGAATGAGGCCGGTGACTGATGCCAGCGACACCGACGAGCTGACGGCTTTTGTAGAAGAAGTCTCGGACATAGGCAGTTCGGCATCCGGCAAATTTCGAATCATTTTCTACAAAGGAATCGACAGGCTCTATCGGGGTGATTTTGAATCGGCATACGACAATCTTCGGCAAGCGATGAGACTTTCTCAAGACGTCGGCATGGGCGAATCGATGGACATCGGCTTCTTGCACCTGGCGACGGCAGCGTGCCTATTTGAAATTTACAAGCTTAAAAACGGCAAAGACGAGGCGAAGCTCAAGGAGGCTCTGAACGAAACTCGACTGGCAGCCCTGGTTTTCACGAGTGCAAGTCAGGTTAAGCCGGTGGCGATGGCAAAATGTTTGGAAGGTGATGTTTGTCATCGGCTCGGCAAACGCATTGAAGCAATATCGGCATTCAGTTTCACGGCAAAAGAAGCCTGCTCCAGCCTGATGGGAAAAGTCGACCACCAGCGCAAACACGAAAACCTGCCTAGAGACACGCCAATCGTTTTCAAATGGGCCGACATCAATCAGAGTACGATGGGCTATCAATTGGCCATTCTGGGAGAATTCTTTCTGCAAAACAATGAAGGCGTTTACACGATACAGGGCGCCGCACCTGAAAACACTCTGCCATATGAAACGGCAACGGTGCCCGGACTTCCATCGCGCAGCAAATTGAATGATTGGGCATTCACCCGAGGGGTGCTCGTGCCCAAGGGCACAATGTACGAAAAATTTGTCACACGGTATTTGACTGACGCAGAAGACACCTATCAAATACTCGTCAATATGTGCGAGCAGGTGGGCGCCGGACGAGGATCTCTCACGACAGCAATTGCCAGAGCCAATCTGGGAATGGCGAGATTGAAAAAGGGATTGGCGCTGAGAGACCTTGCCATTGAAAAACTACGAGATAGACAATTCGATCAGTACGGACCATTGAGCGAAGCAGCCAGGGCAAGATTCACAGAAACGGTCAAGGAACTGCAACTGGCACGCAGAGCGCTTGAATTGCACTTCGGCACCAATCACAAATACCTGGCCTTCGCCCTCTTGAATCTGAGCGATGCGCAGCTCAATCTCGGGCAGTTCAACGAAGCCCTGGCTACTCGCTCTGAAGCACATTCTATTCTGAGGAGATCCGCGCAATAGAGTCGCCGGTGGCGGCTACGGCAGCGCACCAAATATGGTGCGGCAACGGGCAGTGCGCAATCGTGAAAATTCCCCTTTATCTTGAAAGGGATTAAACGAAGTGGGGGGTCGAGTGCTGTATGCTAGTGCCCGACTGGACAGGATGAGGTTGGCAACGTGGAAGGCGATTTAGGCTATTGGCTGCCGGTTGGGCTGGTTGCAGCCGCCGCATCCGCGCTTACGTTGTATTCGGCGTGGAATCGCAAAGGCAGAGGGCGCTATCTCTGTGACGATTGCCGATTCAACAATCCTGCCGACTGCTTGAAAGTCGAAAGACCGAAGGCAGTTACGTGCACAAGTTACCGCACAGGCGCTCAACCCGCCAGGGCTGAATTCAAGAAAATCGACAGCTAAATGCGCGCCAGGACTACGCCGCTGACGACGAGGAATATAGCGCAGACCTTTTTTGCCGTTACCGGCTCTCCCAGAAGAAGGAAAGCGGCAATCATCGCCAGCAGAGGCCAGGAAGCCGTAACCGGCACAACCTTTGTCACTTCTCCCAGCTTGAGCGCATTGAGATTTGTGAGCTGACCGACAAAACTGCCCAAAAATCCAGCAGCCATCAGGCAAAGATATGCCTTGGGCGGCGCACTGACTATCGCCTTCAAAGCCGTGGGGGAAAATATCGGAATCAATACAGCGCCCATAATCGCGCCCGAGGCCCTCAACAATGCGGCGGCAAACAAGTTGTCCATGGCTTGAATGCCCGTCTTTTCCAAAACAGGTATGCAGCCCCAGAGCAGGGACGTTAAGAGAGCGTAGGTAAACCAGTCTGCCATTTGAAAAACTCCAGCCGCAAGATTCGAGAATTCCGACAATTAAAACACATGCCGCACCGCGAAACCAGCCTGCCACCATATGCGATACCAGCACAGCGGGGCACAGATTGGCAGTGCAAATGAACAACGCACAAGAAAAGTTCAAGAAAGCTGTTATAGAATAATGATTCGGCAGCGGGATACACCCATGAATGAAGCGGAAATTCGGTCTCTGGAAATACGCCGCAAAGCACTGGAAGCATTTGACGGCAAATGCGATGTTCTCGAGCTGCAAAAAATTTTGCACCTTATAGAGCGCAATCAACCGGATTTACTCGATCAAGTAGCGCGCCAGCTCGTCAGCGACAATGGCAGATGGTCAGACAGCTCCGGCTTTCCGAACGTTAAAGTTCAGCGCGACTCGAACGAACGCGTTCAAACAATTACCTTCGAGGCCCTGAGCAAAAAAAATGCGCAAGGCGAGCAGGAGGTAATTTCAGTCGTCTGGCGCTCCGATCACAGTGAAATTCAGTGGGTTGAATCTTTCACACAAGCGCTTCTGAAAAAGGATCAGAAATGATACAAACCCCTCTGCCGGTTCACCCACCGGGCTCAGAGGGGCTTGCTCCAAATGTGCTCGTCACACGAGGCTTTCCTGTATCGGCTTTACTCCGCAGCCTTCTTTGCATGAAAGTTTTACCGGGTCATGTTTTAGTGGCCCGCGTCAAGATAAGCTGTCGGTCTCCAGTCGATCTGAAAACATTATAGGCCAGTATTCAAG
>JAIETE010000020.1 GCA_019745505.1 Candidatus Obscuribacterales bacterium
TAGGCTTGCGCCTCCAAGTCTGCAACCCCGCAGGGGTCGCCTATATGCGGACAGCAAGTTATGTTTGGCTTTGGAAGCATGGGCATGCCCGGACGCGGGTAAAAGCCATGACAGCTGCAGCTCTTGTATCGAAGGTCATGCAGGCAAATCCCCTGCGATCAAATTTTTTCGACAATCAGGCAAGCCCCACACGAACGCGGCGGCGCCAGTGTGAGGACCTATGCAAAGAAAAAGAGCAACAAACCACCTGGTATTATGTCGAGACCTGGAACGGCGGTTTAGCTCGTGGTGAGTGCTTCTCTCAACTGCCGTTTTGCGAAGTGAACACCGGACTTGATCGAGCCCACGCATGACCCGGTTTGTCTCGCGATTTCCGCATACGTGAAACCTTGAGCCCAGAGAATAACGGCGTCTTTGCGCTCCCGGCTCAAACACGTGAGAGCTCTTTCGAAGTCCAGACGGTCAGAAATCAAATAGACTTCACCCGCGATATCATCTAGCTCTAATCCACTCTCAAACGGCGGCTGCACGTTCCTTGTCCTCAGCGTGTCGATCATGGTTCGACGAGCGACCGTCGAAACCCAGCCTCTCAAACTCTTGCACTTCACTGGTCTTTTCAACAGCTTCTCAATCACATCCTGCGCCAGGTCTTCGCAGTCTTCCCTATTCTTGAAATAGCGCCGAGCGATTGAACTCTCATTGCGCTCTCCTCGAGCGCATATTCTTTATCCACAGTTTTACCTCGTCATGCAGGCCTGCCACCACTCGCCAAACCGAGCGCCGCGCGCCCTGCCCCACCCTGCCACAGCATCGCCTGGTGGGCCCCGTGGCAAGCCAGAGGGGCGCGGCTTCTCGTAAATGGGGGGTACCGCCCGAAGGGTGGGGGGTACCGTTTAAGAGAGAAGCCCCGCTCCCTCGGCTTGCTACGGGCAGGCGGTGCTACGCTTTTTCGCGAGCAGGGTAAGTAGGCGCGAGCTTGACATGCAACTTTGTTCGCGACAACTTAAAATCAGCGGATTTCGCCCAGCACAAGAAGACTTCCGACCGGTTCAGAATGCGACGACGGCTCACGCTGCCGGCAAGATATGTTTAACCCCAAACTGCCTTATGGCGCGACCGTATCACCTTCAACCGGAGGTCGAGCACCTGATACAGCATCAGACACATCAATTGCCGCTTGTTTTTTTCGATAATAAACAAGCGAATCTTCAGCATCCCGAAGATTTTTCTCTTGAAACTCTTGCCTTGCAATCAGTTTCTGTTTTTCCACATTGCTAATATCTGCACTTTCCAGTTTCACTGCGATTTCTGACAGCTCGCTCTTGCAGTGCTCTATCACCTTTTCGTACTTATCAAGTTCTAAACCGACTAGATAAAGATCTCGGCTACGCTTCTCTCCAACGCGTTTGTTCGTCTCTTCATCCCGCTGTGCCTGCTCCGCTTTCCAGTTGCTTCTGTCACCAGTAGGGGTGTCGTAATAAGGCGGCAGTTGCGATGGAGGTGAGCCTCCTGGTGCGACAGCGTTAGGGATATCTGGCTTGCTGGTGTTCAGAGTCTGTTGCCACCAGGACACTGTCTTATGGCTCCAGCCCTTGAGACCGATAGCAAAGGCTCCAAAAATCTCCAGCACTGCAAACGCTGTTACAAGCCCGAGCGATACTCGCCATCTTAGCTTTTCATCCTTCAGGACGCGCTCATAGTCAGCAACTTCCTCTGCTGTCTCAATCTCGTCTTCTTCTTCCGATGCTTGTGCTTGTTGCTGCTCCCGGGCCACCCGCTCATCGTCTCTTCGCTTGGCCTGCTGTTCTTCCTGCCTCCGCTCCTGGTCGGACTTGTCGCGATGATACCCTGGTCCAGGACCATGGCTCGCATTGTTTACCGGTTCAGTGACAGGACTTTGGCAGCTGCAATTATTCTCCTTGTGCTCGCCACCGGAGCCAAAATGCTTAGTGAGCGTGTCCTTGGCGTTGTTTATCTTCTTCATCTCCTGCTCGGCGAACTCTTTGTGCTCGGCTGTAGAAGCTCGATCTGGGTGCCACACCATAATTAGTCGTTTGTAGCGCCGCATGATTGATTCCATGGAGGCGCCTGGCTCCAGCCCAAGAACGACATAAGCTTTCTGCAGATCGTTCATTTGAATATCGCCCTCACTATCGATGAGAACAGGCTGAGGATAGCCAATCCGCCAATACCAAGGAGCCACCATGGAGGTGGAGATAGTCTCGTTTTAGTAGCGACTTCTTCGACAGGCATTTCGGCGCCAAGGGATTCTCCTATTTTGCCGACCATGTCTCTAATCATTTCATCGCACGCGAACCAGTTTGCTCCTTCTGCCTTCGGCTCAAACGATAGCTCTACTATCGTAGTGTCGTCGGCAGTCTCCTTGAGCTGAATCTCCATCTCAATAAAGCGCTGAAGCCTTTGTTTTTGAACATGCAAGTTCTTAAGAGAGCCTTCTACTTTCGACTGTTCATCAGAAAACCGCAGTGAAGCTAAGATTCGCCGACTGTTCACATCGGCAGTCAACACATTCCAGCGGTCACCAAAGTTATAACTACTTTCAGAAATGACGTCCCTGATAAGCGCAAATGCTTGCTTGACGGGCACTTTGTAGCGCCTGGGGGCTGGACGAAGAAAGCTATGTCGGCAAACTACTCCACGCTTGACGAACGGCCATGCAACCAGAAGACCGGCTACAAACCCCGGCAAACACCCAGCAGCCGGCTCAGACTTCGTGACGTATTCACCGGTGAATGCCGATATAACAACGAAGACTATAAATCCAAGAAGTATTCCTAAACCTGCCATACATCACCTACATCGGGTGCTTCATCCTGCTCACGTTCTTGTTTATCGAACTTTCTCTTCAGCTCCTCCGGTTCTTCTAACTCGTAGTCGAAGGCTCGGTCAAATACGTGGCATTCAGCTTCCATCAGGTTATTTGGTGAATTGATTGCGGGCGGATCTTCACTGATTTCTTTATCCGCCCGGTCTTCTTTTGCGATTCCTGCCGAGCCTCTTGTTTTGATGAATTCGCTCACTTTGTGCTTTTCTCGCTCAGGCGGAGGATAGGAGAGCGGCTGTTCATAAGCGATGGGCGATGTCAACGCCAACTTCAAGGGCCACGTGTCGGGCGTAAAAACAATCACCTCGTTCTTGAGATTAATGAGTTCCTCTGGAGTAGCAAGCGCTCTACCCTGAACGAATTCTTGAACACGCCCACTATCAGTAACAACCGTCTCTTCAAGTGTCATTCGACCGAGGGCGTCGCTCAGCTCTTTCGCTTCCTTAACGCTTTTCTGCTTGAAGTAAATCTGAGTTGCCGGCATGTCGAGGATTATTTGCGCCTCCTTTCGAGAGTAGACTTGCTCGAGCTGAAAGTAATTCTGAAAACCAAGAACTAAGCCGATTTTGTTCTTTCGAATTATGGACAATGTGTCCGCAATCCCTGCTATCTTGCCAAAGTTAGTGAACTCATCGAGCAGCATCGCTACTGGATACTTCATCTGTTCGCGGATCTCAAGTATGTGGTCCAACAAAAAATTGACCATAAGGGAGCCAATGAGCTTGCTATTGTTCGAGCGGCTAGGAACGGCAAGATAGAAGGTGAAAAGCTTGTTCTTCAGAACATCGAAGTCGATGTCTGTTGTCTCAGTCAGTGCCACCATCTGGTCGGTCATCCACGGATTGAGCTTTGTCTGCAAGCCAGAGAAAACCCCATACTTAAAATTCGTCTCGCCGGAAAGCCGCATCCAACCTTCAAACTCTAGCCTCGCGACATGTGACGGGCTGTCATAGAGAACGGACGCGAGCTCATTCGGTCCTTTCATCAATAGCCAACGCAATGCTCCGAAATGCCCCCTGGTACCGCACGTTGCCGCATGCAAAATCAGCGCGACCAGAAGTAATTTCTCAGATCGATTCCAGGTCTGATCGACTTTCACCTCTGAGCTTTCGCCATTCATGATGACGAGATCCGCTAGTTTCTCTGCCGTGGCAGCCTTTAGCTCATCGGGCGCACGCCGTATTCGATCGATCGGATTGATTCGATGTGAACTCATGTCAGATGGATTGAAGCAATAGACTTCATGGCCGGCAAGTCGTCGCCATCCAGAAGTGAGCCTGTACAGCTCTCCGTCCTCCGGTCCAGGCGTCGCCTCCGTGACAATCATGCTCGTTCCAATTCTCTCTACGAGCTGCGGAATGAAGAAGCCGCGTGACTTACCAACTCCTGTCCGTCCACAAACTATCGCATGAGCGTAGGAGAGCATCTCCGGAACCTGCAGATACTCGCCTGCTCTAGCCTTTCCAATAATCAATCGGCGTGGGTCTGGCTCCTGCATGAGATAACCAGCATCTAAAAGCTCTTGCTCGGTACCCCATCGTGCAGCACCAAATGACGTGTTCACATCCTTGTCGCGCTTGGCTTCCAGCGCTCTTGTAGCGTCCCTTTGTAGTTCGAGAAATATTCTGTCGCAGCGTTTTTTGCAATCGGTTTCCGAGCCACCACCTTTATGCTCCGACAATTCCAACGACACGAGAACGGCGTCGCCATCTACAGTCTTGCGCCAACGCATAACCACTTTGTACTCATGGCGCCACCAGTCTCGACCTACTTGCTCTTCCACTCGCTCGTTCGCAAGGATTTGATCGAGCTGCTTGCTGGCACGTGAGACGTGATAGCCAAGCCGCTCAAGAACATTTACTGCAAGCACAGGAAAGTCCTTGCTAGTTGTCGCGACGATTCCAGAATCAGTTACTTCAGTAGGCATTAATATCGCCCCCAAGGATCGAATTCAAATGGGTCTTGCTTCTTCTCGCTCTCTTTCTCTTTGTCCTTCTTGTCCTTATCTCGCGTCTCGCGAGCCTCTTCGATATCCTTGCTCGATCGCTCCAACTTATCCAGCGTGCTTGCGTCCCGTTCCTTATCTTCCGGCTTCTCTTGCCGCAGATAACTTTGCAACTTGTCAGCTTTAGCGGCTTCGAGCCCTTCTTGCGTTTCTTTCAACCTGTCGCGGTTGTCTCTTAAATCAATCCAACTGACGACCGTGCTTGCAATCGACGCACCTGTCATGAACACTCCGACGACAGGATTTTTCATCACTTCGGCTTGAATTGGGTCGACATATCTACCGCCTTCAGGCGAGTTGTTTTCCTTCTCTTCGGCTCGAAACTGGTTTGTCGAACGCGTGAGCTCTTTCTCAATCACGCCAGAGAACTTTGCCCTGTCGTGACCTTCTATCCAACTGCGCAAGTGTTGATAATCATCGAGCGGTAAGCGTTCCTTTTTGTTTGCCCTAAGGTCTTTTGCAAGCCCCTTAAGACGTTCTTCCGAGTCGTCCTTGGTGTACGTCTCCCCTTTCCATTCAAAGGCATCTTCGGAGTCATGCTTGCCACCTACTGACTTCTCTTGAAGCTTTTCTTTGTCGCGCATCCATCCGACGAGCTTCTTGTAGTCGGCTCTGTCGATGCGCTCATCTGGGTGATCCCACAAGTGTGTATTGAGCTCGCGCAACTCCTGAAGGGAATTTTCGCGACTCCATTCTTTGCCGGCGGCTTCAATCGTATCCTGAAAATATGGCTTCTCTGCGCTGTTATCTGAACCATCCCGACTTTTCTCTTGCTGCTTCTTCCACTCTTCATATGGCTGCAACTGTTCTCTGACGATCTTTCGATGCATCCAGGGAAGCTCAAGCCCATCGCGAATTCTCTCGGCTCGTTCAGTTTCTCTGAGCCTATTCCTTGCCTCTATCCGCTCCTTCTCCCTTTGTTCTCTTGCCTGCCTAGACCTGGCGAGTTCATATGGATGACATCTCTCCAGGTAGCGGTCTCCGAACTCTTTGATTTTGTTGTAATCGTCCTTTCCGAATCGGACGTCTGCTCCGTTCTTGTCTTTGCCCAGAACAACAACATGAATGTGCGGATGGTCTGTGTTCGTGTGTGCGGTTGCGACCCAATCCAGATCCAATCCCTTATCGGAACTGAGCTGCTGCATAATCTCTCGGGTGAATGCTTTCTTGTCCTCGGGTGTTATCTCAGGTGCAAGAGTGAGCTTATGCGCCACCACCTTGTTCTCTTCTTGCGCGCGAATTGCCCGCCTGACGGACTTACCATCGAGATTATCGTCCGTGTCGTTGAACAACTCCCGACCACCCTCAGCTCGGTCCGGACCAGGTCTGTGCTGAATGTATTTAACATGGGCTAGCGCACGGGCGACAGCTACCGTTTTTGGCGACCCACCACCGGCTCTACTTTGCCTGTCGCGTCTGGAGAAATATTGGTGCTTCACGACAATCACGAAGTCACCACCTTCTTAGTCCGCTCGGCAATTGACTTCTCATCAGCTTCCAATCGATTGCGCTGACGTTGTTTCGCCGTATGCGCGGCTGAAGTGAACTGCTCCTTCGCCTCAGCCGATCCACAGGCGCGCCATGTCAGCTCATACAGAGTACCGACCTCTGCGCCCTGTCTGGCAAGCATTCCACAGATTCTGTCAGCCGCGCTCAGTATCGCTTTGACAATTTGGTCGGTCGCGTACCGAATCGCTTGAGCAACTTGAGTCTCACGCTCCGCTTCGCGCAGCTGGTCTTGATTGTCCAAGTACCAAAGAACGGCCCGACGAACGTAGTCTGACCGTGTAATACCAGCCTGCTTCGCTGCCAGTTCCAGTCGATCCACGTCAGGGCGCCCAAGCCGCGTCTCGACCTTCGGACTATGCCTATATGCTGTGTTCTTAGTATATTGATTTGTCACGTGCCGACACCTCAGACCTATCTACATCTGAGATTCGAGAATTACGCCGACACGAAAAACTTTTCTCAACACCCCGTGCCGACGGCTCAGCCCGGCGCCAGCTTGATTCTCACCGGGGCGTGCCGGTGGATTGTATCTTGCCTTACCCGGAGCGGTGATCAATCACTTCCGGCTGCGGCTTCGTCGCGTAGCATCAACGTTGTATGCTGCTAGGCGAATAGTTTGGGAAGAAACAAAGCTGGTTGTCAATTTCAGAAGAGGATTTCAGTAGAATTCAAAAGAGGATTTCAGTGACTTCTGAAATTGTGGACCGTAAGCCGGTCCTCTCTTGGTATTTCTTTGTCGTTGCGTCTCTCTGCCTGCTCGCTGTCGAAACGCCGTTTATAAAGCTAGCGAGCCGCCTCTCGTACACGCAAAATTGTTTGCCTGGTCGTCCTGAACTCTCTGGCTATCTCGGCAATGGCAGCTCCATCATTCAGCCTTCGTAACACGGTTGCCCGCTCCTCTTGGCTCAGCGTCGGTGGTCGACCGAATCTTTTACCGGCTGCTTTCGCCCTAGTGGGACTTTGACAACTTTTAGCCCCAAACATAACCAAGGTTAGATCTATGAGCGGCAAAAGCCTCTGGGAAAAGAGAAATCCAGCGGACAACCAAATATTCAACTGCAACTTTGTAAGCTTTCAGTGCATCGTTGAATGTTTCGAGCGGCATGGTTGCCCAACGACGAAGCCCTCCGCTGAGTTGTTGATATTGGATCAGGCTATGGGCAACGTAGACCATTATCCAGTGGCGATGCATGCTTAGCTCATCTCGAACCTCGTAATCCGTTATTCCAAGCCATCCTTTAGCTTCGCGATAAAATACCTCTACCCAATTCCTACGGGAATACGATTGAGCAATCCATCGTGCTGTTGCTCTTTCCGATTCCTCGTTGGTCAAGTAATAGTCTATTTCTGTGGCATCTTCGAATGTCGAAGCGTTGAGTTGAATGCATGCAGTTCGCTTTCCACTCATCTTAGGAAGATATACTTCGATTGCGGAAACCCACACCTTGCGCGGTTTTTCCAGTTGGAGTTCGATTTCCGTGAAATCCTCAGGCGCGAGGTTTTTCGCTATTTCCTCAATCCCATGTTTTTCACGTCTCGTGTCTCCAGGCAGTTTGTAGAAGAAATTTTTGTTTCTATTTATTGCTGCAACGTACTTAAGTCCTTTCTCTTCAATTTGTTTCAACAGCGGCACGTTGTTCCCGTAACCTGCATCCAGAAGGGTTAGACCGGGACTAAGTCCTTTTTCTAAGCACTTGTCTATGAGTTCCAAAGCAATGTCCGGTTTCTTCCGAAATACCGGATCCTTCTTTCCTCCTTCCAGTGATGTTGCGTGTTTGTAGAGTCGAATATCAATTGGAACACCTTTAGTGCCATCAAATCCGTGGCTCGTAACAGTCACAATACCATTATCAACTTTGCCTATTTGTCCGATGTACTGCCGTCCGACGCCGGCCGTTGCGGAGCCGCTTTTGCGATGCCCCGAGTCATCGATGATCAGGTCGAATCCATTTTTCAGTTTCGTCTGACGACAGCCCTGAAGGATCTCCACTCGCCTACAGTTTACTTCATCTGCACTCCAGGGCGAGTCATGAAGGAAGTGATGCAGGCTGTGATAGTTGCCGTTCACGATGCTTGAGGCAATTGCCCATACATTTTTTCTTTCTGTGTCTCCCAATACTCCGGAAAGATACAAGCGGAAGTTCGAACGCTGTGTCTCTCTATTGAAGATATCATCGAACTTTGAGCACCAGCTCTCAAAAAATTTCGGCATTGCTTCTGGAATTTTATCTTGCATGACTCTACAGGCGGTGCATTGAGTAACAACCGCTCAGTATGATCCTCTTTGACCTATTTGGCCTTAGAAGATGTTAAAGTCCCACTAGCTAGGTAGTTCTGGCCAATGAAAATTGATCCTACTTAAAAACTGCAGAAAAACTTTCAAAGTCACACCGACTACGGCGGATCATTTCGAAGCAGCGTTCCAACCACAAATTCGCTGCTTAGACCGTCACTCGTCATGAATTGAAATGGGTGCGGCTTTTTTAGGACAACCATAAAATCCGAATATTGTTGAATTTCTGGCTCCGGGCAATCTTTTCTGAGCAAGAAATTGCGGGCACATGAGAGAGCGCGCTGCATGTGCTTAGGAACTCGACATGCCAGACATCAAAAGTTGCTCATTTGGAAGAATTGGGGAAGGACTCCCGGTATCATGTGTGATACCACTCAACAGAATACGGGGAGGACCTTCGTGAATCTAGAATACAACGACAGCAGCCAGAATTTCGATGAATTTTCCGAAGCAAAGAAACAGTTCATGTTCCTTACTAATGGCATCCGAGACAAAGTGAAAAGCATGGAACATGGCGACCTAGAGGCTTTTTTGGACAAAGAGGGAAAAGAGCTCATTCGATGCGTACTGCAGGGGCACCTGGATCGATTAGCGCTGGAAGAACCGATGCATGAGGCGGTGGCGGGTTCTGATGGCATCGAACGTAGACAACGTCGCGAAAACACCGAGAGAGAACTGATGACGCTGTTCGGCGAGGTAACAGTGTCTCGGATTAGATATGGTCATCCCGGTGAAGCCAGTCTGCATCCGCTGGATGCCAGGCTAAACCTTCCGGCGGACAAGTATTCTCACAATCTGCGCAAACGAGTTGCCGAAGAAGCCGCCAAAGTCTCATTTGATGAGACGGTTAAGAGCATTAAAAGAACTACTGGTAGTAAGGTTGGCAAACTCCAGGCTGAGCAACTGGTTGCAAGAGCGTCGCAGGATTTCGAGGACTTTTACAGCGCCCGCAAAGTGACAAAGACCACAGGAGAGAAAGATTTCCTCGTCATCAGCCTCGACGGGAAAGGCATCGTGATGAAGCGAGAAGGGCTGAGGGAATCTACACGAAAAGCCGCAGCGCGAGAAACGCATAAATTAAGGACACGTCTGTCACGCGGAGAAAAGAGCAATCGCAAGCGAATGGCAACAGTAGCTACGGTGTACGCTGTTGAAGAGCATCATCGTACGCCGGAGCAAATCATGAATCTTGAAAACGGCCCGGCAGAGGCCAGACCAAAGCCAGTCACCAAGCGGGTGTGGGCGAGTGTCGAGAGGGAGCCGGAGGCAATAGCCAAAGAAGTATTTGACGAAGCTGAATCGAGAGATCCACAGAGACAGCGTAATTGGGCATTGCTCGTAGACGGGCATGTGCATCAGCTCAAGAACGTGTGGGCCCAGATAATCGAACGAGGCTTGGAAGGCGTGGTCACTCCAATTCTCGATTTTATCCATGTCTTGGAATACCTTTGGAAAGCAGCGTATTGCTTCTACGAGGAGGGAAGCGAAGAAGCGGAAGCCTGGGTTCAGAAGCGGGCCTTCCTGATACTGCAAGGCAAATCCTCTTCAGTAGCCGGTGGCATTCGAAGCAGCGCATCAAAGCTAAACCTGCCTGAGCAAGCAAGAGAACCAGCAGACAAGTGCGCCGATTATCTCCTTAAGTATCGGAGCATGCTGCGATACGACAAGTATCTGAAGCTTGTAATGCCAATTGCCACCGGAGTCATCGAAGGAGCTTGCCGCCACCTCATCAAGGACCGACTCGATATTACAGGCGCGCGCTGGAGCCTTGCCGGCGCCGAAGCTGTGCTCAAGCTGCGCTCATTACGCTCCAGTGGAGACTTCGATGAATACTGGGAGTTTCACAGGAAACAGGAACAGAAGCGTTGTCACTTGTCGCACTATAAGCAGCCCAAACTAGTTCTCGCAGCCTAACATTTAGTTGTCTCAGAAAAGCCGCACCCAAAACTTTTGTCGAGACAGGAACGTTAAGCATTATTTGGAATCCTCCATACTCTTGATCAGACCTGACAGGAGTTGCAAGTCGGCATCACAGTTCAACCTGAAGACGAATCCGTTTGGTGACTGAACTTCGATCGCGACAGGCACAGCAGGCGATACCCGTGCTTTTTCATTTTTGTCTTCAACAAGGGTCAGCGGTACAAACGACAACGGAGCCAGCCGTTGCTCGGGTTTCATATCGGCGACCGGAGCTGCGCACATTTGTTTGAACTTGGCCGGAATGACGCGCCCTCGAGAGTCTTTTACTGAAGCCGGAAGCGATGGCGTGACACCGACACCGCCTTTGAACGCCGTTCCCTCGCGATCCCGAATACAGATCTCGCGGCGCCAGGCTCTAAATGAACTGTCTGAAATTTGGTGTTGGCGACAGAATTCGCTGACGCTTAAGCCGCTAACTTCCCACTCGGTGATCTTATCGCGCCAAAACTTCTCTTTGAAATCGTCACGCTCCCACTGTTTGGGTGCTCCATTTGCTCTCTTCGCCATGATGGTCCTCCCTGGATCTCGTATCGAGTCGCAACGAAGGTAGCATCGCATTTGGTGCTTTTCGTGTCACTGCTCCGAACGCACACGCTTTTGTTTATGACCGGTTGTCCAGGCGGACCAAACTCACTTACTTGAACGGTGTAGTCACAGACTACCTGTACGATGTTGCCGACCGCCGAACGGGCATGGACGTCTCGTTCAGCGGCGCCGCGGCAAGCTGGCGCTATGGCTTTAACCGCGTCGACCAGATGACGAGTCAGAAATTCCCGGATAGTACTTGGGAATGGCGACCGACCGCGGGAACCACCACTTATGGTGCAGCTAACAACCTTAACCAGATCCCGACCGCCGGTGCTGCGTCTTTGACTTACGGGGACGGTCGCGGCAATTTGACGTCCGATGGCACCTGGACGTATGCGTTTAACACCGAAAACATGCTGACGTTTGCCACCAAAAGCGGTGTCACAGCAAGTTTCGATTACGATCCGTCTAACCGACAGATCCGCAAGACTGTCAACGGAACGCAAACCCGCTTCGTATATTCCGGCGACCAACTGATCGCCGAATACGACAACTCGACCGGCAACTTGCTGCGTCGGTACATCTACGCCCTCGGCAAAGACGACCCGATCATGCAGCTAGACGCGTCGTGTGCGTTCGGGCACTTGAACTTTCCAATCTTTTAGCCTTTTGACCTTTAAGTGGTCACTGGATGCGGTACCAGAAATATTTGCCGCTGAGATGTCAGAGGCAGGAAATAGAAATTATGCTTCATCGCGTCGATTTTGAAATGCTGATGAATAGAGCTTTTTTGTCTAATGAGCTACGCGAAAGTGACTTTTGGGGTGATTTGACAACTATTGATTTCGGACTTTTCGCGATTCTGCTTCCAGTTGTGGGGAAGCAGTGGATCGAGATTTGCAGCCGGATTTTTGGAAAGGGTTTGAATTACGTCCTTAAGATATTCGGATGGATTGACGTCGTGACGTTGGCACGTCGATATCAGGGATAGCAATACCTCTGCCGTTTTGCCGCCCTCATCGCTGCCCAAGAAGTACCAGTTCTTTTTTCCGATTGCGATCTTCTTCATCTCTTGCTCGGCCAGATTATTGTGTGGAGTGAGGTCTCCATCAAGCAAATAGTTGTTCAGTTCCGTCCAATTGTTCAGGCAGTAGTTAACGCCTTTTCCGAATGCACTTTTCGGCAACGCGATTAAGACTTGTTCGTCGAGCCATTTCTTCATTTTCTCAAGAACTGGTTTCGATTCTTGTTCTCGCATTAGCTTAATTTGATCGGCATTAAGTTCCAGTTCCTGTGCCATTCTTTCTGTCTCAAAGATCTCCGAAAACATTTGCAAAATTTCCTGGCATGCTGACTTGTTATTCAGTTGTGCTTTGATGAAGTATCTGCGCGCGTGCACAAGGCAAGCGACAAACGTACAACCAGTTTCAGCGCACAAAGCCAGGTTGCCTGAGAAGCAGTCTCCTTGAAGGAAACCATCATATCCTTTGAGGAAGGTTAAAGGACCTGCGCGAGCGCGTCCTTCCGTGTAATGGAAGATGTTGAAAGGATTGGCATCGTCTCCTCGATAGATCCACATTCGTCCAGTCTTAATCTGGAGTTTTCGAGCCAGCTTTTTTCGCAATGAGCGATCCTGCACCTTCACCGGAGTGTCGTCGGTGGCGATCACCTTCGAGAGCAGCAACAGCTCGTGCATCCGGTCATACAGAGGTCTGAGCGTGCCAGTCATCCATTTCATCCAGCCCACCATCGTAGAGCGGGCGATTGCAACACCCATTCGAGCAAAACGTTGTTCTTGTCGATACCACGGCATGTGATCGGCAAACCTCGCTACACAGACATCGGTCATGAGAGCTGGACCAGCCGTGCCGTTTTCGGTCAATTGCTCCGGAGGTTCGATGGTAACCGTCTCACCGCATCCGGTGCACTCGAAAACTGTAGTAACGAAGTCCTCGACGAAGACAGTAATGGGAATGCACTCGAGCCTACTATTCTTCAGGATTTCTCTAACCAGTTCAAGCTTAGCATCGCAATAGCGGCATGTCAGGTCTGCCGGCAATTCTCCGGTAATCTTCTTCCTGTCGAGACACGCCGGCATTGGATTACGAGTGTGTCCTGGTTTCTTCCTGCCTTTGGCTGTTGTTTGGTGCGAAGGTGAATCGGCGGACTTGTCGTTAACCGTGCTCGTGTTTTGTGCCCCAGCGACTTCCTGCTCCTTAAAGAGCCGCAATTGCTCTGGATTCTCGAAGCGTTCTGTTTTTGGTGCATGCTTCTCGTTCACCATCATGCGCAATATTTCACTGAGCTCGCGATTTTGGTCAAGCACGCGCATTAGCATCCCTACAAGGGTTTTGTTATCCAAGGCTTCCAGCTCAGCTGGAGTCATCTCGGAGGCTGATGGTCGCTTGGTTTTCTTGGAGTTTGCCGCCATGACTCTACTATACCATTACGCGGAAGGAATTCCAATAGCAGAACTAGCTAAAAGTGGCTTGTCATCCCGTGATTGAGGACCGCGCTTAGGTTGTCGAATCGGCACGGGATTAATTCCTGAAAGAAGCAGGGCAAATTCGCTGGCAGATATTTCGGCATTTTCGGACACGGCGTTGCCTATCCACGAAAATGTACCTCGTTCCAGGCGTTTGTAATACAGGACAAAACCATCAATATTCCAGAAGAGTATCTTCATGCGGTCACGCCGCTTGCTCAGGAATACGAAAAAATTTCCACAGAGCGGATTTTGTTCGAAGTGCGATTGCACGTGCCCGGACAGTCCATCGAATGACTGTCGCATGTCAATCGGGATGGTGCACAGAAAAACTTTTGTCGAGACAGGAACGTTAAGCATTATTTGGAATCCTCCATACTCTTGATCAGACCTGACAGGAGTTGC
>JAIETE010000041.1 GCA_019745505.1 Candidatus Obscuribacterales bacterium
AATAATCAGTTGCTGCACTAGCGAAATCACCCATATTTTGATAGCACATGGCCCGGTCGTAATAGAGTTGATCGAGGTTGTATTCAAGTCTTCTGCCACCTTTTCCTTTGGGCATTTCAATTACGCGAGTAAAGTCTTCGACTGCCCTCTTATAGTCTTTGTTTTGCCGAAAACGAAATGCTCTCTTCAAGTAAATAAGGCGCGTATTGGGTGAAATTTTCAAAGCATTTGTCAGCGCCTGAGCGGTTGCACTGCGCTCGTTTTCCGTGAATCTTGTGGCCTTGTTTTTTGCCGCTTCTATTGCTTGCAGGTCTTTTTTGGCAAGGTCCATTCTTCCCATTCGTTGATAGATCAGAGAGCGATTTTTGAGCGCTTGCCTATCATCAGGCGTTATTTTCAGTAGTGTCGAATAATCATTCAGCGCCAGCCGCCAGTTATTTTGACACGCGTGATAATAGGCACGGCGCTCCAGCGCGAAAGTATTGACGCGGCCTTTTGCAAGTATCTGGTCCAAATACCTTATCGCTTCTGGGTATCGATTTTGCTGCGAAAGAAACTCGCCGGCGGCGGTGCGAGCAACCCAATCATCCGGGTCTTTGCGAATTATCTCGTCGTACAATTTCAGGCATTCGCTCGAATTGTTGTGGGCAAGCTCGTTTGCCTTTTCGTATTGTTGTCGAAGAGAATATAGAGCTGCCGGCTTGGTATAGCGAATCGCTGGCGACTTGGCGATACCTTCTTGCCCATGGCATAGGAACAAAATCAACGCCAATATGCCGCTAATGATCTTAGTCATGTAAACCTAGTCTAGTCGGACCAGTGACCTGATAATAGAGACGCCGATTTAGTACTTTATACCCTCTTTATTTGGGAAGAATGAACTTGATCAGTTTCGCTGGAAGTCATTTTGATATTGCCTCGGTTATTGGTTTCAATCCTGTCAATCTGTACCATTCTGGCTCTGACAAGCCAGTCCGTTTCTACGGGCGCGCATGCCTCTGATGGTGGTATGCGGGACAGCTCGAAGACCGCGTGGAAAGTCGACCAAAGGCATCACTCGAGCGGTGATTTGACTTTGTATTTCACGCCCCATGCGTTAAAAATCAAGAAGAAGAATTTCGGCTATTTCATCATTTGCAAAGCGCCCGATTGGCAGGTCTACTGTTTCAGAAATGACGACAAAGTTATGTGCAAATTGAGTACGGCAGCCTATCTTGCCGAGCAAGGCTATTTGGTAAAGGGGCCTTTCCTGGAGTCTTTTCCAAAAGTCAAAGATGAATTCGTCGGGACTATGAAAACGAGCGTCTACCGAAACGTCTCGCATGATGATTGGGTGGCAAAATTTCCTGGAGTGCCCAAGCAGATTTACGATGTGATTATGGCTACTTCGTTCTATCATGCCGAGCCTGCGGAAGGGGTGGTGATTAAATCGATAAAGCATGCAAGGAGCAAGTCTCGCAAGAAAAGGTTGCTGCTTTCGCTTGATGCAGAAAATGCATCGGGGATTCGTTTGGAAACTCTCAAGATATCGAAGACGCCTTATAAGGCATCCGATTTTGCCGTGCCTGCGAATTATCGCAAAGCAAAACTGAGGGTCATTGTGACCTCTGTGGAGAGCAGACGAGAAGCGGATTCGATAATGGAACAAATGGGATTGGGAGAAAAACTCGGCAGATAGAATTGCCGCTCGGGTCGCTGCGAATACCGGGCTTTGCTGCTATTTGAACCGAAAGCAAAGTAATCAAAATTGACTTAACGATTCCAAGTCATATCTCGTGAGTTAATATCTTCATTGGCAATGCCGTGAGGAAACTCTTGTCTTGTTTAAGTGTAATTTTTTGAATACCCATTGCGCGCTGTTGCTTTCTCTTGTTGTTGGGGGCGTTAATCCCGCATTGGCCGCCAGAGGAACTGCCTGGAAGATGGTGCAGAAGGAAAAATCTCTCGGCGTGCAGACGATTCATTTCTCATCGACGGGGGTGAAGATTGCTGATAAGGCGCGCGGCTTTACAGTGGTTTCGACAGCACCGGATTGGAATGTGATTGCCTATCGCGACGATGACAAAGTTTTCTGCAAGCTGACAAAGAATCAGTACTATGGACAGCAGGCGTTCAAGGTGAAACATGGACATTCGCTGGGAAAAGTGCTGAAGAACTATACTTTCGGTCCTGTGACTGCACCGATGTATTACGGGCCCTACCACAACGATGTGATTAAGCGATTCGACGGGGTTCCGGTGGAGGTGGAAGATCTTATCTCGAGCTTCTACAAAGGCAACAGCATAGACGGCATTATTTTGCGCTCTGTGTCTAATGCTATGTCGCGTACGAAGACGGATTCTTCTGTTTTCATGCCTGTTGATATGAATCCGACCGGGGTTTTGAGAGAGACACTATCTCTGACAAGCGTGCCCTACAATGCTTCCGATTTCAAAGTTCCGTCTGGTATGCGGCAAGTGCACGACATGAAGCAGGTGACGACGGGCAAGTCCAAGCGCAAAGAAGCCGAGTCGATTTTCTTGGAGATGGGCGTGGGCGACGACCTGGGTGTTCGTGAGCAATCGAGAACGAAGTGAAAAGTTGGCAGACCTGCAGCAGTCGCTTCTCTAATTTCTAGGTTTTCGCGCTGCGATCGTCAATGGTCCAGGAATTGCCCTTCTTGTCCGTGAACTCCAATTTGCCGGTCATTCGGTCCATAGCTAGTTTGGTGCCGTCGTTGAAATTGTATGTGACGTTGCGCCCGTCTCCGGTCTCGCTCTTCACATAGTTGTTTTTGTCGCCGTTGTGCACGCGTCTTTCCAATTCCAGCTGAGGGTCCGACGAGTGCCCATCGAAATCGGCCGGATTTCGCACTTTCCCGAATATTTTGGAGCCGTCCGCATTCTGCCGAACAGAATCTCCATGCGGATCCATGTAAGTAATGCTCTGATCGTGGTGATCTACCCGGGTGACCGCGCCGTCTTGCCATCTGCTCGTCTTATGGTCCGCTCCTTCGTCGATACGACGTTGCATGCCGTCAATTATTCTTTGCTGGACTTCTCCGGAGGGATCCCCGTCAAGCGCCGATCGGAATTTTGTTTTGGAAGGGCTGATTTCCTTGCCGCTGTGATCAACGATTTGCAGATCTTGTTCGGCGCCCGCCAGTATGAGAGCGGCGCTTTCGCTGGTGCGCTGCAAATTGCCTATATTCATGCCGTTGCGGTCGTAAGCGCTTGTTGCCGATTCGGAAAGAGCGCCGGTTTCGATGGGCTGTGACGATCTGTCGTCGGCGCTGAGGTGTTGATCGTATGTTCTTTCAACCATCGGATTTCTCCCTAGAAACTGAATAAACGGTTCAACGAGCAATAGACAAAGCTTTGTTCGGAAAGCAGCTGTAACTATCCTGCAATCTGTGTGTGGCTGAATTGGGTCGAAATGTTCGTATTGATGGCGGACACTTGGATAGCACTGCCAAATTTCAAGATTTTTTGAAAGTCGCCGTTTTAGCATTCGGCACTTAGTATTCAGGACTTTCGCCATATGGAAGCCCAGCTTTTTAAAACCAATGATAATCTGCGCTCCGGTCAGCCCGAAATGGGCTACCCGGCGGCTTTTCACGCCGATTCCACTGCTCGAGAGACCGGCAAGCTTTTCGCGCCTGATGCGAATGATAGACGGCAAGCAGAGCAGTTGCTGGGCGAATTGACATTTTTCGACAGTGCAGAGAAGCAGCAGCCGTCTTTGAAAGAGCTGCAATTGGGTGAAAGTGTCAACTGGCGCAAGTACAACGATGGTTCTGTGGAAAAGGAAGAGGCTGGCGAGAAGACGATATGGCGCCAGGACGGCAGCGTGGAAAAAACTTACTCCGACGGATCTCGTTGTCTTTGGGCAAAGGACGGCAGCGTCGATATTTCCGACAAAGATCAGTCATATTCGGCGAGCAGAGCCAGCAACGGAACTTGGACGTATGTGAATAGCGAGGTTGACGATTTCGTGCCGACAACTAAGGCGCAAAGTGTCTACAAAGAGAATACCGACGGTACTGTTGATTTATCGATGCGTCTTGTCAGTGAAGGGAGGAAAATTTCCGAGACTTCGCTGGGAACTCTCACTCCGGTCAAAAACCCTGATGGAACTTCAAGTCTGACAAGCGCCGATGGTTCGATGGTAATTACTCGTTTTCCTGATGGCAAAATAGTCGAGCGGCAGGTTGGCGAAGATGGCAAAACTGAGCGAATCTACGGTGCTGACGGCACGGTCATCCTGAAGACGGAAGTTATGGTAGCAGGCGAGTTATCCGATCAGCAGATAACAAAGGCGGCCGATGGAGCAATAAGCATCACTTCGTCAACTCAAGATCCGCACATTTTGCGAGTTGACAGCGACGGCAATACCTTTTCTGTTTACAGGGACAAAACCAAGCAATGGATTAAGCTGGATGGTAACGTTCTGACAGAGTCTGCGGACGGCAAAAAGCAGAGCGAGCGCATAGCAATCGAGTTGCGCGATGGCAAGACTTATTATCCGGATTTCTCTGGCGGACAAGGGAAAATCACATTGCCCGGAGGCAAATCGGCAACCATTGTCGATGATGGAGATGACTCGCTCATTCTGGAACACGAAGACGGTCACCGTGAGCCGCTAATCATGAGCGACTGGAGCCGCAGCAAGATGGATGAATTATTGCACGCGTATGTGATGCAGAATACTTTGGTCGTGCTGCCGACGGCAATCACCGAATACAGAAAAAATCCGGCAGCGCCCGTGCTGAACTAGAGCACAATTTAAGTAACTCGTCTGGAACTGGCATGCAATTGTAATTACGATTGACGGTAGTAGGTGGGTTGAAATTTTTTTCCTTGGTCCCTCAAATCGGCAAGGCGTTGGAACGATTCATCGCGAGAAGGCATACCAGTAAGTCTGGCTTTCTCGCGATGAATCGTTCTAGCATTACGGATGAATCTGCTGCTCAGATATTCCCAGCTCAGCCTTGTATGGCGGTGGAGATTTTCTTGGCTGTTTGCCAGGGTTCGATTTTCTGGATGCCCAGGATGGGAAGGAAGACGGTCTTTCTCTTCGCCATTTCCCTGACTTTTTTCTCAATCTCTTCGGGCGTCATTATCAGCTCGCTGAAGGTTTTGATATCCTCCTCGCGTTGCCGGTATTGGGGCGAGTTGGGTTGACCAGGATGCTTCTTTTCCGTTTCAGCCAATCGCTTTCGGAAGTAGTCGCTTTTCTCTTGCAGCATCTTGCGGTAGCCCGCCATGTTGGCTGGTTTGCACGACATCCTCTTCAGAAACAGCTGGCGCGATAGCTCGAGTTGGTCGCTGCCGTGTTCTGCGATGAGGATGTCTTTTAGCAGTTTTTCAGCGGCTGCCTTTAGTCCTTCTCCTTCGACTCGGACGGTATAGGTAAGAACTTTGTGATAGTCCTTGCCGCCGATATCCGCGTCACCCTCGCTCAGTCCTTTCCATGCGTAAGTGATGCCGAACCACTGGCCAGCGATTTCGATTGAGCCCTTGCCGAAACCTGGCGCAAGAGAGAAGTCTTTCAGCAGCAAAAAACGTTGTGGCGTCAGGCTTGATACCGATTGCAAGCCATAGCAGGACAGGCGCAGGTCGATGTATGCATCGTGTATGTCGAAGTAACTCAGCTCGGTGAGGAAAAACTTGCAGGAGGTTCCACTGACCGAGCTGCCGTTAAACTTCATTCGTCCCGATAGATTCTTGGGCATGATTGTTTCTTTTCGAAGGCCCGGAAGGCATTGAGAGCCAGCGCTCGTTCGCTCTTTCTTCGCCTTCATTCTTTCTCCAGAACTGGGGATATGGATTTGCTCCTTGCCAGCGTCCAACGCTGGCTCCAAGGCACCGTTAGAAGCTCGCTGATCGTTGCTGAAGTTGGACTCCAAAAACGGTGAGTCGTGATCTCCTGACGCAGCTGATCGGCGCCCCAGGCTCCGTATCCGTCGAGAATCATCACTTTCTCACCCATAAGTGTGTCCACTGACTGGCCATTACCATAGTCGACAAAGGCGATGCCGTATCCGGATTGGCCGATGGGCAGAAGCTGACTGTTGACCAGGTTCGACTCGGCTAGAGTCCAGTAATCAGCGTCCGAGACGAGCAGCGCAAACATAGGACCGAGGTTCATTGGCCCGCCTGCGTGCACCGCGATCTTGCCACGCCTTCCAGCGATATTGAAGCCGAAGAATTCGTCGCCTTTCCGGAACATTACGATGACGGATTCACCGAATGCTGGATCTTGCGAGAGTTCAGGCTGCGCTGTGAGAATGTTGAAGAATGTACAGTTTGTCGTCATTGTCTTATTGATCCTCTCTGTTTTGCTGCCGCTTGAGTCATGCATTACTCGAGGGCAGCGCTGTTTGCCTAGCTCCTGACTGGGGGCTAGGCGAGTTTGTTATCTGCAGTTTTTAGCGAAGACTGAACTGGAACTGCCGCCCTTGAGGAGGAGGAGATTCCAGCTAAATCTGTTGCTGATGATTTTGTTGGGCGGAAGTTTGTTTTATGTGTTTGGGTTGAACAGGTGCTTCCAGCATTGCGTCGGTTGCGCGCGAGAAGCAAGTAACAAGCCCTATGGCTAGTTGCTTTTTCAATTTTCTACCTGGTGAAACTTGAATCGGTATGTACTTAATCGTCGCAAGTGGTATGCCCTCCTCTGCTTTTTGAGAGAAGGGGTGAGCAACCTCTACCGCTCGTCACTAAAACTGGCAAAGACGCCATGAAACATTGCTTTCTTGTTGTCTTGCTCGGCGAGTTGCTTTTGTCCCATCTTCAGATGAATTCGCGATCGCAACACATAGAGCTCGCCTATCGCTGTATCCACCGGTGGAGGCTCATCTGGTACCCTTTTCAGTCGTGATTCGAGAATGGCGATGGCTTGATTCGTGTCTGCGAGCGCGGGCTCATATTGCTTAAGCTCATAATGGCAACTTGCGCGATTACTATAGGCATTGTCGCAATCAGATTCGAACTCAATCTGTTTGCTGAAATCTGAGAGCGCACCGGCGAGATCTCCTAGTTTGAACTTTGCCGCACCGCGATAGCCATAAGTGTCCCCGTTTTTGGGGTCTCGCTCAATTGCTTTGTCCGCGCACTCAATTGATCTCTTGTATTCGCCAGTTGCAACATAAATCCAGGCACTGCGTTCAAAAGGTCTTGCTTCACGTGGCGAAAGAGCGGACCAGGCTGCACAATCTGCCAGTGATTCTTTGTATTGCCGGGTACTCATGTAGCAGGCTGATCGGAATCGAAATGCCTGATCGTCTTTCGGATTAACCTCAATCGCCTTGGTCAGAAGAGTTATTGCTTCACTGTATTTATCTTGTCGGTAAAGAGCTTCACCTTTCTGAGTAAGGGTCTCTTGCGCCCCAACTTGAGTTACCCACAACAGCATCGAAGCTGTTGCCACAGTCGTAGCGTATATCGATTTGCTTAAACGTCGAAACATAGCAACTGTATGAGGGATTTTGTTCGCAATCTAACAAGCCGGACTGGATTCATCGTACCCATTTACCGAGCTGGTCGTCGCCTGTTTCTCTACTCTCCGACTAAAATACGATATGGAGTAGTAAATATGAGTATTTAAAAAGGCGAGTATAAACGCCGCCGGCAGGTGGAAGCGAAATCTCGCTTCCACCTGCTTTTGATTCAGGCAGGGGCGGCGGTGACAAGCTTGGCGCTGGCGCGCAGCTCACACCAGAAGACATAGCCGACGACTTGCGGCTGTTCGACGACTTTCACTTTCGCCGAATTGCCGGCTTCTCCGCGGCGTTTGGGGCTCTCGATCACTTCCAGCTTGGTGCCGGAGGTGATCTTGTAGTGCCCGTCAAAGAAGCCGCCTGGCTTCGGGGTGAGGAGCAGATACTCCTTCACCTCATTGCCGGCGCCGAGACCGAAGCTGGGCAGTCCGGTTTTGATAACCGGCAGCACTTCCAGCACGGCACCCGGTTTCACGACGTCCTTTTTGAGCAGTGGCATAGACAATTTCCCTCTATGTTTGCATCAGCCGATAGCAGGACCGACCACAGGCAGGTGCTTGCGGAACTGGTTGACCGAGTAGACGTGCTCCAGATAACCGATCTGTTCGCGCGTCAGTGCTTTCAGCGTTTTGCGTTTGGCTCCGCATTTCGCCTTGAGGAAAACGTCGATCAGTTCCAAAGGAATCTCGGACATCTCCTGCGGGCGTCCGCAGTCCGGGTCGGCGCGGCGGCTGGAGTCGGTGATTTCCTTCGGCACTCCGGCGATGGAACAGAGTTCCATCACGTCGCTTTTCCACACGCCTGCAAGCGGCAGGAAGGTGGCGATTCGGCTGGGCAGACTGAAATTGCCCATCACCTCTTCGGAGCGATTTCTGGAGCCAACCAGCCACCTCTTTTCGGCGATGGCGATGGTTTGGAAGGTGGCCCAGCGGCGGGACTCTTTGTCCTCTTTGCCGCGAGGCGCCGGTGCGTATCGCATGGTTCCCACCGACTCGAACCAGGCGCGGCAGCGCAGCTGGGATTTCGAGCCGGAGAAAACACCGATCGTCTTTTCCGGGCACGCCTGATTGAAGAGCCAGAAGATGAGCGCACTGTCGGAGCCGCCGCTGACAGGCACGAGAATGCCTTGTGCGCGTTGCGTACTCTTGCGCAGCCATTTGATGAGCGTTTTCAGACGCTTGTCCATGGATGTCTCCTATGCGCCACCGGTGAGCATCAGCGGGTTTCCGTTCAAGGACGGCAGCTTGCCCGAGGCGACGAGCGCCACGGCTTCAGCCACTTCCTCGGCGGGAATAATGCGCTTCTGCGGGTTGGTGTTCTTGATGGTCTCTTCAGCTTGCGTCTCGCTCATGCCGCGGTGGCGGACTAGCCCGGCGATGGTGCGCCTGGTCATGTCGCTTTCCACGAAGTGCGGGCAGATGGGCACGACGACGATGCCGTGCTTGGCGTACTCCAAGGACAGCGTGCGGGCAAGCCCGAGCTGCGCGTGCTTGGAGGCCGTGTAGGCAGCGTCGTACTTGAAGCCCTGAGTGCCGGAGATGCTGTTGATGAAGGTGATCGTGCCGGACTTCTGCTCCATCATTGCGGGCAGGCATTCCTGCGAGAAGTAGAGGGTGCCGTCGACATTGACTGCGAAGATTTCCTTCCACAGCTTGCGGTCGAAAGTGTGCGTGACGCCGCCTTTGCCGATGCCGGCATTGACGACGAGATGGCGCAGAGTCCAGCCCTTTTTCTTAACCTTGGCGACCGCACGCTTCGCTGTCGAGGGCTTCGAAACATCGCCAACCAGATAATCGGCAAAGCCGCCCCGGTTGTTGATTTCCTGGCAGAGCGTCTGCAAGTCGTCTTCCGTTCTGCCGACGACAAGCACGGCGGTTTCCTCAGCCATGCGCAGAGCAATCGCCCTGCCGATGCCGCGTCCGCCGCCGGTGATGATGGTTGCGGCTGAAGGCGCCGCCGTATTGATCTCATGCGAATTCGACTGGGATTGAGACATAGGTCGTTCCTCATTTGGAAATGCGCCCCGGGAGCATTGGGTCTCCCGGAGCACGTTTCGCTTTGACAAGAAAAGGCTTTCGCCCACTCTTGCCTATCCCGAGTAAGCCGACTCGGTCGGTGTATCGATGCGATAGAGAGTTTGCCTCAGCGTCCGACGGATTGGCGCCAGCGCTTGATCGCTTCCACGTGGCTCGAGAAAGCCATGTCTTCGGGCAGCTCATCGAGCTGGAAGACCCGCGCCTCAGTGGCATCGCTGCCGGGTGAGGGCGTCTGGTCGATTTCCTTGGCGACGAAGAAGAGCAACACTTGCGGTGTCTTGGGCGGCGCGAAGGTGTAGATGAGGCGCTCGATCTCGATCTTGATTTTCGCCTCTTCGCCCGCTTCGCGCACTGCACCTTGCTCCGGAGTTTCGCCCACTTCCATGAAGCCGGCGGGCAAACACCAGGAGCCTTTGCGTGGCTCGACACCGCGTTTCACCAGAACGATGCCACCCGAATTGTGCGGCACTATAGCGGCAGCGACGGGCAGCGGATTGTTCCAGTAGACATAGGTGCAATGCGTGCAGGCCAGGCGAATCTTATCATCGACTTCGCGCTCGGCCAGCGGGCTGCGACAGCTCGGGCAATGTTTGAACTGCGGGCGAGCAGTCTTCATCGCCTCGAAGTCGGCCTGGCGCTTGAGCGCCTTGGCTCGCTTGTCGGCGAGGCTGATGCCGAATCCGAAGAGCATCGACAAGCCAAACAGGTTGAACATGTCGAAGCCGTTGTATTTGGGCATAACCAGCGCCAGAACGCCGGAACCGAGCATGAAAATCAGCCCGATCAGGGCGGTCTTTTCGAAACGGCGCTGCAGCAGATAGCCTAGGCCCAACGCGGCAACGAAACTGACGAGAAGTACAGGACCACTCATTTTGAATCTCCTTACTAGACGCAGAGCGCCGGTGAAGGCGCTCTGCAGACGTATGCGGATGAATGTGAGTTATTGGCGAACCGACTTGACTGTCAGTACGCTGCTGCCCTCAGTGAGAGCGGCGATAGGACCGTGCCCAGGCGCGCAGCTTCGCCTTGTAGACGATGTGCGCACCGAAGGCGACGCCGAAAGCAACGCCGAACGCATAGAGCGTGGGGATGCCGAGCAGGGTGGGCGCGAGCAGAGTCGCAGCGCCGGTGACGAGGAGGGCGCCGACACAAATGGCGGCGGTCGATTCGAACTTGCTCTGCAGCCAGTAGCCGAGCGCAATGGCGGCGAGGGCGATGGCGATGGTGAGCATAGGGAGGGTCCTTTCGTGGTGAAAGTGATTCGGTTGTGTGTTGTGCTGATTGCCGAGCAAACTTTCAGTCAGTCTGCTTGGCCGCGATAGCCTTTGCCTCTTCCAGCTCGGTACGCATGAGCGCCGAGTAATTGGGCTTGGGCGTATACCACTGGGGCTCGAGCGAAAGCGCCTCTTCGAGGAGCGGGACGGCGGATTTGCCGTCGCCTTTCTTCATGCGGGCGCGAGCCAATCCCTCAAGCGCTTCCGAAAGCTGGAATGCATCCTGCGAGATTCGAGCCTGGGCGAGAGCCTGGCCGAACTGCCACTGACCGTCGTCTGCGTTGCCCATGGACATCGCGAGGTAGCCCTTCTTGATGAATTGCTCGGCGTTGTCGAAGGCTTGGCGCTGAGCTCGCGTCGGACGCGGCTTACCCGAAGCTGAGAGGGGTGAAAGAAATAGGAGCCAGACGGCACCTACCAAAAGCGAAGCGAGGATTATTCCTAAGAGCATGGTGTTTCTGCCGGTTGGTGGCACTTCTGTCCATGTCCGATTGCAATCAAATGGGGGCGCCACCAAATGCGACACCACCACTTAAGCGCAGCCGAGGGGGAGCAAGTGCCTTTTTTCCACGCGGGAGCGCGCGGAAATTTAGTGCGAAAAGTTGGAAAAGGAAGCTCTGACGAGGTTGCGTGTTAGATGGGATGGAAAAAAGGAACTCTGACAAGCTAATTCAAACAGTGAGCCTGTTTCAAGTTTTCAAGACAGATGAGAGAGATGTTCTTATACGCTAGCTGTGACAACGGGCGCGCGCGAGATTGTCAAGCGAGGGCGCGTCGCTGGCTGCTTTGCAGATTCGTTTGAAAGAATTGCTTTCGATGATTGCCTGCACTTTGTTTCGTTGGTCTTGGCAAGCGCTCTTTCAAGACTGGCTCGATGCCTCTTGTTGAGCTGCGCTAATCGCGGAGTTCTCTTGAAAACATAGATGTCATGCGGGTTCTGCTGCGCTAGTTTTGCGCAGGCCGTAAATTCGAAACTACTGCCAGATAAGCGTTTTAGAAAACTAATCAAGAGAATAGCGAAGATATGCGTATTTGTTGACATCCGTGCGCGCACGCCGAATTCCGCGGAGGTTTACTACTTCTCAACAAGTAAGAGTTGAATACATGGTGACTGTTCGCTAGTTTTGCTCAGTTCGTCTTTCTCATTTCTCTGTTCTAGACCCTAAAGCACCAAATACAGGTTCGCACCACCTTGCCCTGCTCCTGCACTTCTCGCAACGCGAGATTGTTCGCAACTGGGTATCGACATTGGTGTTGTATTTGGTGCGTGTCAGGGTCTCAGACGTCGGTTTAATCGCCTCAAGTTTTCGCTAAAGCCGCTGTCTCTACAGCGGTTCTATAACTCTCAAAAGGAGGTCCAATATGGCACGTCATCCTGTGCTCGGCCCCGATGAGGTCAACAAAGCTGCGCGTGTGCGGCTGCTGTGGACCTGGGCCAAAACTATCTTTGGCTACCTGCTCATGGGCGGTCTAGTTCTGGCTGCTCTGGTGGCTGTCAATTTCCAATACACGATCGGCTTCAGCATCCTCTGGTGCGCGCTGCCCATCGTCATGTGGTGGTTCAGTGCGGACATCGCGCTGAAGCTTCAGAAAGCGGTCCCCGTCGATCCTTCCAAACCGGAGGATCAGCGCTTGATCGCAATCGTCGACAAGGTGTTCCCCAAGAGCGGCTTGAAGTTCAAGCCCAAGGTGTACATCGCCGACAACCCTCTGCCCAACGCGTTTGCCACCGGTCCGATTCACCGCAAGGCGGTCGTGGCGGCGACGAAGGGCCTTTTCCAGTGCGGCATGACCGACGACGAGATCGAAGCGGTCTTCGCGCACGAACTGGGTCACGTGAAGAACTACGATGTGGGCATCAACTCGCTCATCTCGGTTCTTTCGTCGCTCTTCTTCCTGATCTCCGATCAGGCTGTTCGCGCGCTGATCGGCACCATCCGCATCTTCCAGAAGGACTTCGGCTTCCAGACCGGTCGCAAGAAGGGCTTCATCACTGGAGTCCTGGAATGGGTTCTCATGTATGCGGTGTTCTGGCTGACCGGTCAGGTCACTCGCGTCATCCAGCTTTTCGTCGTGCGCTCGCGTGAGTCCGGCGCCGACGCTACCGGGTCGCTCATGACCTTGAAGCCGTGCGATCTCTCGATGGCGCTCCAGAAGCTGGTTGCGTATGTTGAGAAGAACCGGCCGAAGGGTCGCGATGCCGAGGTCTTCCGGGTTCTGCGCCCGATGATGACCATCGACCCGATCTACGACGCTCTGGCGCCGGACCCGAAGCCTGTGGGCATCTGGGGCCGCGTGAAGGCGTTCTGGAAGTACCTGCAGCTCACGCACCCGCCCGTCAGCGAGCGGATTGCCGAGCTGGAGAAGATGAACGGCGGCGCCTGCCCCCGTCTCTAATTCTCGAACGGGCCGAAAGGCTCGTTATCCGCAGCGACGGACTGGTTGTTTGGCGCGCCTTAGCAGCGCGTTTTGAAAAACAACTCCAGGCAGAGAAAGCGGATGAGCGGCATCGAACCTGCCGCTCATCTGCACGAGAAACGGAACGCACCGTGGGTGCGCTCCGCGTAAAACGAACATTGCTCCCTCCACCGTCGCCAGGTTCAACTGGCGAATCGCTAGTAGTCGTGCCTGCAGTAATTATGCGGTCGCAAAACGCGATCCGATTCTGCAAGCTCAGAGACCAAAATCGGAGAATTTCAGTGAGCAAGAAGACATCACGCAAGAACGCCAACCTCGTTCGCTCTTCCGAGGGCGAAAACACTATCCTGACGGTTTACCAGGGCTTCGGCGTCGTGCAGCAGTCGCGTCCGTTGCACCTCAAGGACGGCGCCAACGAAATCCAGCTGCAGGGCATGCCCCAGCAGTACATCCCCAGCACGCTCGTTGTGCTGGACTTCCAGGGCATCGGCAGCTTCACGCTCGGTCCGGTTTCCTACCAGCAGGCCAACTTCACGTCGGCCGCCATCCTCGCCAAGTCGGTCGGCAAGCGGGTCAACCTCAAGGTGCGCTCCAATTCCGGCCGCCAGCGCGCCATTGAAGGCACGCTCCAGGCAGTGCTCTCCGACCAGCTGCTCATCCAGAAGAGCAACGAGAAGATCGCTCTGGTTCGCTTCCAGGACATGGAAGAGACCGAGCTTCTGGACGGTCTGCCCGAAGGGCTGAACGAGAAGGCTCACCTGGCTGTGTCGGCTCTCACCGACAGTGCCGGCAGCTACAGCGTGCGGATTCTTTTCCGCACC
>JAIETE010000081.1 GCA_019745505.1 Candidatus Obscuribacterales bacterium
AGCCACTTATCAAGCCGCATCGTTGTTCTATTTATATCGTGTGGGCTGTCGCGAGTTATAAAACGCGGATTATATCTGAGCGCGAATCGAATTGGCTGAATTTTGCGGCGCTCTTTAAGCAGCCTAATACACAGCGTGTTTGTCGGCGAAAGGAAAGGTGGGCATTCTGTTTATTTCCACTCGCACATTTTCAAACTGACAGCTTGAACGTTGCAGCTCTTCAGGTTCCACCGGTCGGGTCAATTCCGTGTATGCCGGACTGAGCACATGCATGCGCACTTCGATGGCGCTCAATTTGCCTGGAAATGCCTGTGGCTTGATCGGGCAGGCTACATCGAAATTGCGCCATTCCTTCGAGGGCTGCAGCACCTTTGGAGCCCATGGAGCGCTGTAAGAATACTCTTGACCGTTGTCCAGCGATTTCGTGATGATCTCGACTCCCGGGGGCAATTTGCCGTGCGTCTTGTACTTCCCTGACAGTCTGATTAGCCACTGCTCCGCCGGCGCATATTCAGGAAGCGGACTCATTTTCATCGACTTGAAGATTTCATTCGTGAGAGAAAGCTTCGGCTCTACATTTACCTCATGCATTTCCTGAAATGAGAGTGTTTTCATTTTCTCGGTCTTGGAATTATCCGGCTCCGGTACCAGCAGGCGCACGAAATGACCCGAGTCTGCTTTGTTAGCGGTGAGCTTATGGTCTGTGCGGGGGTCGCAGATGCCTCCGCGGCGCTCGACTCCATAGAAGGCTTTGTCCCAGCTGTAGTATTGCCAATCAGGTACGATCAATTCCTGGTCGTCACGTGTCAGCGCTTTGAAGATGCGCGTGCGACCGGAGTCTGTGCGTTTGATCGTGATGCGCATCGAATGGCTGCCTTCTTGCGTGGCGCGCGAGCCGGCCATCAGAGAAGGTTGTTTCTCTTCGGGAATGGCGATCAAGAACCATTGGCGAACATCGTTATTGCCCACGCCGACCACGCTAGAGAAACTTTCGAAAAGGCATTCCGCTACACGGGTCAGCTGATTGCCTCGCCTTTCGAAATTGTCCTGGTTATCGAGCAAGGAGAGACCCGGAATATAAGGACCGGTGAGGTTCTTGCCGTCTATAGCAATGGACAGACCATTGGTTATGCTGTCCAGACTTTCCGCATCGACCATCAAGTATGCCCGCCCTTCTCTTACGGATTTAGCCACTGCAGGCGGTGCTGCCAGTTCGAAGGTGACTCCGTCTCCGGCCCTCGTGAAAGTAAGGGGACGCTCGTACCATCTGCCATTTGCTCGCACGGGCAGGCACAGAGATGAGTAGCTGAGCAACATGATGCCGAGTAAAAGCGAATTGGTTACTGCTCGTGAGTAAAAACCGGACTGCCTCTTATTGATCAGCACATAGGTCATGCCGCCAAGAAAGAGGAAGAAAATCGTTTTCAAGCCGATGGTGGTCATGATGCCGATCTCGGCAGCTCCTCGCTCGCCAAAGGCATTGACAAGAGCGGCCAGGGGATCGGCCAGCATGAAGATCACGAAGAGCAGATAAATAGATGGATATGCCAGCTCCAGTACGTCCGCTTTGTCGCTGCTCCAATTGCCCAGGTGGCGAAGCCGGCGCAGGCCCCAGGCGCCGAAAACCATAAGAAAAGGCATGGCTGTCAGATTGTAGCGTCCAACAGTGATAAAGAAGATATACGGCAGGTGCATCAGCAAGACGAGCACCATGAAGATGATCCCGGTCATCCGCCCGCGCCACTGATTGGTTTTTTCTTTTACTCCGTCGAGGCAGAGAATGATTCCGGCAGCCGCAAAAGCAATGACGAACTGGTGCAAAACATCTTGAGAGGGGGGTGAAAAAATACCCAGCCACGTTTTGAAATCATTCCAGCCGCATTTGAAAAGGCGGGGCATCTTGTCCTGTAAAAGCCACAGATAAGGACCCGGATCTTGAGACAAATGCGCCATAGTCTGCACATTGACCGTGCGATCCATGATCGGTTTGAAATGAATTGGAAAACCCGTCCAACCCTGCGTTTCAGAGGAAGTACCCAGCCCGTAATTGAGGCGGCTGACACGATCGATGACCAAGCTGGTGCGCCCGACGATCAGTTTTTGGGCGGCAAACCAGGGCACAATAATGAGCGCAAATCCTACGAAGAACGACGCCAGCGCATTTATTCTCATCTTGCCGTTCAGTCTGAAAAACAGCATGACTACTGCAATTGCAGCGAGGGGCAGCAGGGTCGTGCGAGCCAGAGAGAGGCAGGCAGCAATACCGCCTAGTGCTACAGCGGCGCCGAATATTTTTAAGATGCGAAACCTTTCGTCTGTCTTTTCTTCCGACGAGCGAATCTGTGTTTGAGCAACATAGAGGAAGACATATGAAAATAAGACCAGCAGAAAGGCGGCAAAAGTCTCGGTGCAAGCTCTGCCGCAATTAATTATGAAGGGCGGATAAATTGTCGCAATAGCACCGGCCATTACCCCTGTTTTGCGATCGAATAGCTGCCGGCCGATTGCCGCTATCAGAACGACGGTTACCGAGGAGAGCATGCACTGGGCTGCTACAGGTTTAACCCAGTCGGACGGATCGTAGGGTGATATCGTCAGAATATTCGAGAGGACTAAGAATATCGGGTAGGAGGGGCCCGATAGCATCAGAGGCTGGAGCGTCAACAATTTGTCGTGCACATTTGCCGCCACCGCTGCGGTGGCGCTGCCCGTCAGCGTTGCCAGGCAGTCTTTCGCGAAACTTGCAGGAAGAGTGTTAAGTTCGAAAATTGCCTTAGCAGCATTTATATATCCAACAGCATCAAAGCCTGCATATGCATTGACATGACTGTGGAAGAAGCAGAACCAGAGGCGGATCAGCAGCGCAACTGCAAACAACCAAAAGAGGGCGCTGCGTGCACCTTGCTTGGAGATGTCTCCTTTGTCTTCCTGGGGTAAGAACCGCTCAGAATCTTCGTTTGTAAGGAGTCGATACACAGCGATGTGGGGTTTGCCAATTGGGCGCATGCTCTGCGCCCATCCGATCATTTGGTAATAACGCACTTCATAGAATAAGCGCCCAGTCTACTTCTTTGATAGTGTATGCTCATTACTGGCGGTCAAACTATTTTTAGTGTTTGTCCGCAATCGGAGACTCAAATGTGCAGACAACACCTCATAAATACGCCTCGTGAAGGTTCGATTCAAGGTGTATCTCGGCGCGGCGCTTTTCCAGCCAGCATTTTTATTCTGGTTTTTGCTGTCGTGAGTCTTTCTTCTTGCGGCACTAAGAGTGATTCTGCGGATGCATCCCTCTCTAATCATTCCGTTCCTTCCGCTTCCAAATTAATAAAAGTTAGTGAGAAAGTCGCACAGCAAATAGATATACAGCATGAGGTCATCAAGAAACGGTCTTTGACCGTTCCGCTGCATGTGACAGGTAAAATCGAGCCGGATCTCGGTAAGGAAGTCGATGTAACAAGCCGGATCAGTGGACGGGTCAAAGAAATTCGGGTGGCGCCCGGTCAGGAAGTCAAACGCGGGCAAATCATGGCTGTGCTTGATAGCCAGGAAATCTCCGACCTGCAAGCCGAGCTGCTCGAAGCAAAAGCCAAGCTGGGTATCGCGCAGGCCCACGAAGAACGCGAAAAGATGATCTATAACGAACTGCTTGTTCGCCCGAAGTCTTTAATCGAGGCTCAAACTCAGTTCGATGCGATAAAAGTCCAGAAAGATCTCGCCGAGACCGAATTTCACCGTCAAGAAGGGCTGTACAGAGAGAAAATCTCTGCGCAAAAGGACTATCTGGCAGCCAAAGCGGCGTCTGCGACGGCAAATGCGAATTTCGCCCAGGCGCGTATCGCCTATGAGCGCGAAAAGGCTCTATTCAAGAACAAATCGATGCTGAGAAAAGATCTGCAGTTGGCCGAGGCCGAGACCGCCAAGGAAAGGCAGCACTACAACACTCTCAAGCAGAGACTTGATTTCTTGGGTGCTGATTTGAGCATACTTTCCAACGTGCTGTCATCCGGTCATATCAGCGGACTTGTGCGCATCGTGGCGCCGGTGAATGGAGTTGTCAGCCATCACGATTTGGCTGTCGGCGAGCTGGTTCATCCGGATAAGAGCATTTTCAAGGTGACTGATTTGTCTTCCGTAGCGGTGAAAGCGGACCTGCCGGAAGTCGATATTTCCCGTGTGACGATGGGCGGCAAAGTAAAAGTGAATGTGCCCAGTTATCCCAATGAAGTTTTTTACGCGACCGTCAGCTTTATCAGTGAACACGTCAATCCGGAAACGCGCACCGTTTCAGTACGTGCGCGGCTGCCGAATACGCAGCGCAAGTTCAAATTGCAGATGTTTGCCGAAATCGACCTGGAAGGTTCCGCACGCGAATTGCTTGCCTGCCCGAAATCGGCCATTCAAGAACTGGACGGCAAACCGGTTGTCTTCGTCAGAAAGGAAGGCGGCTATGAAGAAAGACACATCAAGACCGGTGTCGATACGGAAAAATTCGTTGAGGTTCTCTCCGGTCTGGAGCAGGGCGAAGATGTGGTTACGCAAGGCAGTTTGATGCTTCGCACTGAACTCACTTACAAGCACTAAGACTGGATCAAGAAACCGGAAGATTTTAGGAGGGGGCTGAAATTCATTAGATGATCGACAAGATCATTACTTTTGCCATGCGGGAGCGACTCCTCACCATTGCTGCATTTGTCGGCATGGCCATGTTCGGAGCCTGGTGCACGCTCACTTTGCCCGTCGATTCGTTTCCTGATGTAAGCAACGTTCAAGTTCAAATCATCTCCGACTGCGAAACGCTCGCAACCGAAGAGGTGGAGAGCTTGATCACTTTCCCGATCGAAAACGGTCTCAACGGCCTGCCAAAGGTCAATAAGATCCGCTCTAATTCCAGCTTCGGGTTTTCTGTTGTTACTGTCATCTTTGACGACGATACTGATGTGTATTGGGCGCGCAATCTCGTGCAGCAGCGCCTCAGCCAGATAGAATTGCCTGCCTGGGCGCCTACCCCGCACCTGGGTCCGGTAGTTTCTACCTTTAGTAATGTCTTCAACTATTATCTTGTCTCCGATCGCCATGACATGATCGAATTGCGCACCATCCAGGACTGGCAGGTTGCGCGTCGATTGAAATCGGTTCCGGGTGTCGGCAACGTCGTCAGTTACGGCGGTTTCGTCAAACAATATCAAGTGCTCGTCGATCCCCACGTGCTCAAAGGCTACGGGGTGACAATTCCGGATGTTAAACACGCGCTTACCCACAACAATATAAATGCCGGTGGAAACTTCATCGAGCGCGGCGGAGAAGAAATCATCATCCGCGGTTTGGGCCGGATCGAGAACGAGAACGACATCAAGAACATTGTTTTGAAAACTGTGGGCGGCACGCCGGTAAAAGTCGGACAGGTCGCACAGGTGGTCGTTGGTCCGGCGTTTAGACGCGGCTCGGCGTCAATGAACGGAAAGGGCGAAGTTGTCACCGGCATGGTGCTCACTCGCAAAGGGGTGAACACGAAGGCTGTCGTCGAACGCGTTAGACATCGCATCGATGAGATCCGAAAAGAGCTGCCTGCCGGCGTCACGTTGCATGCTTACTATGACCAGACTGAACTGGTCGAAAAGACAATTGAAACAGTAAAAGAGATTCTGCTGTTCTCGGGTGGACTGGTTATCGTCATTTTGACAGCCATCATGCTCCACATTCCCAGCGGTCTTATTGTCGCCGTAATCATTCCTCTATCTTTGCTGTTTTCGTTCATCCTGATGAAATACACAGGCTTGACGGCCAACTTGATGACTCTGGGGGCGGTCGATTTCGGCGTTATTGTGGACGCCGGCGTGGTGATGGTGGAAAACATCTTTCGTCAGCTTTCTATTGCCAACGAGCATAAGAAAGAAGGCGAGAAGATCAATCACTATCAAATCATTATTTCGGCTGCCAAAGAGGTAGGGCGCCCGATTGCCTTTGCTGTAATCATTATCGTCTCTGTCTACCTTCCGCTTTTTACGCTCGAAGGAGTGGAAGGGCGAATGTTCCACCCTCTGGCTCTCACCTTTATTTATGCCATTCTTGGCGCCTTGATAGCCTCTTTGACCGTGATTCCAATCCTTTGTTACTGGTTCTTGCGCGGCAATGTCAAAGAGAAGCACAATCCTCTTGTCGAGAAGATTCACAATTGGCACGCGCCTTTGCTTGCTAAAGCGATTGACCGCCCATACTTTACCGTTTTGATCTCTATTGGAATTCTTGTCGCCAGCTTTTGCGCAATACCATTCCTTGGTTCTGAGTTCATTCCTACTCTTGACGAAGGATCGATCCTCTTGCGGACAAAGCTTTCACCAAGCGTTGCGCACTCAGAGTCGATGCGGGTTGCCGGCGAAGTCGAGGAGATGATCAAGAAATTCCCGGAAGTCACAGTGGTAGTTTCTCGGATCGGTCGCTCGGGCATGGGCTCGGACCTGGAAGGCGTCGACAATGCCGATGTCTATATAGGCTTGAAGCCGAAAAGCGAGTGGACTACAACGCACGACAAGGAGGAGCTTGTTGATGCGATGGCGAAGGAAGTAGAAGGCATTCCCGGACTGATTCACTCCTTTTCGCAACCGATTGGCGACATGATCGACGACCTGGTTGCCGGTATCAAAGCCGATCTCGGTATCAAAATATTCGGCGAAGATTTGAGTGTCCTCGACAAAACGGCCAGGCAAGTCGAGCACATCGTCTCGAAAGTGCGCGGGGCCGCTGACATGCAGCGAGAGCACATCCTGGGCTTGCCTCAGATGACAATCAAAATGAAGCGCGACGTTATCGCTCGCTACGGATTGAATGTTGCGGACATTCAGGAGATTATCGAGACTGCCGTTGCCGGGAAAGTCGTAACCGATGTAGTCGAAGAGAACAGGCGTTTCGGCTTGCTCATTCGTCTGCCGCGCCAGTATCGCGAGACCGAGAATGACATCGAAAACATTCTCATTGACACACCCGACGGAGCCAAGGTGCCTCTCAAGCAATTGGCCGAAATTAAGTTGCCTCGCGGAACCGTGATGATTAACCGCGAGGATGGTCAAAGAAGAACCGCAGTCTTAGCCAATGTGCGCGGCCGCGACCTGGGTTCTTTCGTGGAAGAAGCGCAGCAAAAAATCAATCAAGAGCTTCATCTGCCGAAAGGTTATCGCATAGTCTGGGGCGGACAATTCGAAAACCAGCAGCGGGCCATGACCCGTCTGGCGATTGTTGTGCCGGTCGTCCTGCTGTTGATATTCATTCTACTCTTCGCGTCTTTCAATTCGCTTAAGAACGCCGCTTTGATCATGATGAATGTGCCATTCGCTTTGATAGGAGGAATTCTGGCGCTGCTCATCTCCAGGCAGACTCTTTCGGTGCCTGCGATTATCGGCTTTATTTCCTTGTTTGGTGTGGCTGTGCAGAATGGTGTCATTCTCGTCAGTTACATAATGCAGCTGCAGAATCGTGGATACAAAGTTCGCGAGGCCGCTATGGAGGGCGTTTCAGTTCGCCTGCGTCCGGTCATTATGACGGCGCTCGTTGCCATTATGGGTTTCATGCCGCTCATTCTTTCTCATGGTACGGGTGCTGAAGTGCAGCGTCCGCTCGCTACCGTCGTCGTCGGCGGACTGGTTTCGGCAACGCTACTGACTTTGATTGTGCTTCCCACCGTCTTCACTCTTATCAATAAAGATGAGGAAGAGGAAAAGCCGAGTGGCTAGTTATGTTTCGACATGAGCAAGCGCAGTGACTTGTCTGAGGGCGGGCGGAGAACGAGTTGATAGATAAACTGATCACGTTTGCTCTCACTCAGCGCCTTCTTACCTGCGCCGCGGTCCTGTTGATGGCGGCTTTTGGCGTCTTCTGCATGATGAGTTTGCCTGTGGATTCATTCCCTGACGTGAGCAACGTCCAGGTTCAGGTGATCACCGATTGTGAAACTCTGGCGACCGAAGAAGTAGAAAGTTTGATCACATATCCTATCGAGTATGTGATGAGCGGTTTGCACAAAGTGACGAATATCCGCTCCAATTCCAGCTTTGGTTTGTCCGTCGTCACAGTCATATTTGAAGACGATACCGATGTGTACTGGGCGCGCAACCTGGTGCAGCAGAGGCTTATGCAAGTCGAGCTGCCTACTTGGGCACCCACTCCCCAGCTAGGCCCTGTAGTTTCGACCTTCAGCAATGTCTACAACTACTATTTGAAAAGCGACCGGCACGACCTTACCGAATTGCGAACCATTCAAGACTGGTATCTCGCCAAGCGTTTGCGGGCCGTTCAGGGGGTAGGAAATGTAGTCAGCTATGGTGGTTTTGTAAAACAGTATCAAGTGCAGGTCAATCCCAGGGTCATGGCCGGATACGGGATCACGCTGCACGACTTGGTTTTGTCTCTAACGCGCAACAACATCAATGCGGGCGGAAACTTTATCGAGCGAGCCAATGAAGAAATCATCGTGCGCGGAATCGGGCGTATAGAGTCGACAAAGGACATTGAAGAGATTGTCCTCAAAGCTGTAGACGGAACACCCGTGACCGTGGGTGAGGTCTCGAAAGTGATAATAGGTCCGGCCTTTCGACGGGGTTCCGCCTCGATGGACGGCAAAGGCGAAGTCGTCACCGGAATGGTGCTTACTCGCAAAGGGGTCAACACTAAGGCCGTCGTCGAGAAAGTTCGCGAGAGAATCGAGGAATTAAAAAAGGAGCTGCCGCCTGGCGTTCAGCTTGTTTCTTATTACGATCAGACTGAATTGGTCGAGAAAACAATTGAGACGGTAAAAGAAATTTTGATGTTCAGCGGTGGGCTGGTCATCGTCGTCCTGACTGCCATTCTTTTGCATATTCCAAGCGGACTGATTGTTTCGGTGATTATTCCTCTGTCTTTGCTCTTTTCATTCATCCTGATGAAATATACCGGCTTGTCAGCCAATTTGATGACCCTGGGTGCTGTTGATTTCGGCGTCATCGTGGACGCCAGCGTGGTCATGGTGGAGAACATATACAGGCAATTGGCAATCGCTCACGAGCACGAGACGGAAGACCGCCATGCCAATCACTTTCAGGTTGTTCTCAATGCAGCAAAAGAAGTGGGACGCCCGATTGTATTCGCCATATTCATCATTGTTTCGGTGTACCTGCCTCTTTTTTCTCTGGAAGGCATCGAGGGCAAGATGTTTCATCCTCTGGCACTCACCTTTATTTATGCCATCTTGGGAGCGTTGTTATTGTCGCTCACGATTGTTCCTGTCCTTTGCTACTGGTTCTTGCGCGGAGAGATAAGGGAAAAACACAATCCTTTCGTCGAAGGTGCCAAGCATTTGCACGAGCCTGCTCTTCGCCGCTCCATGAAACATCCTTATGCGACGGCATTTGTCTGTGTCGGCGCGCTGGTCGGCAGCTTTTGCCTTGTGCCTTTTCTTGGTTCTGAATTCATTCCTACGCTGGATGAAGGATCGATTCTTTTGCGCACGAAGCTTTCGCCCAGCGTGGCACATACCGAATCGATGCGCATCGCCCAGCGCGTCGAAGAATCGATGAAGAAATTTCCTGAAGTGACGGTAGTAGTGTCACGGATCGGTCGCTCGGGGATGGGCTCGGACCTGGAAGGCGTAGAAAATGCCGATGTCTATATTGGATTGAAACCCAAAGCAGAGTGGACTTCCACCCACGACAAGGAAAAACTGGTCAATTTGATGGCCAAAGAGCTGGAAGGAATTCCTGGTCTTATCTTCTCTTTTTCCCAACCGATCGCAGACATGATTGATGATCTTGTCGCCGGTATAAAAGCCGATCTCGGCATCAAGATTTTCGGGGACGATTTGGAGACCCTGGACAAACTGGCCTCGGAAATTGAGACCGCAATCTCGGAAGTGCCTGGTTGTGCCGATTTGCAGAGAGAGCATATTTTGGGGCTGCCGCAAATGACGATCAAATTTGATCGCAATATCATGGCGCGCTACGGCTTGAATGTCACCGATATTCAAGACGTACTTCAGAATGAAATCGCCGGCAATGTGGTGACCGATGTTATCGAGGGTAATATGCGCTTCGGTTTGCTGACAAGGATGCCTTTGAAGATGCGCGATACGAAAGAGAAGATCGAGAATCTCATGATCGACACTCCCACCGGTGCGCGCGTGCCGCTAAAGCAATTGGCTACAATCCTCATGCCCAGAGGAACCGCGATGATCAATCGCGAGGAGACTTACCGCCGCACTGCCGTACTCGCCAATGTTCGCGGCAGAGATTTGGGTTCGTTTGTTGGCGAAGCACAAGAGAGAATTAGAAAAGAAGTGAAAATACCGAAGGGCTACCGCCTCGTTTGGGGTGGTACTTTTGAGAACCAACAGCGTGCTATGGTGCGCCTTTCCATTGTCGTTCCGATTGTTTTGTTGCTGATTTTCCTGCTTCTGTACGCATCATTCAATTCGTTCAAAAATGCCGGTCTAATCATGTTGAATGTGCCGTTCGCAATGATTGGCGGTATTGTTGCGCTTTTCCTGTCTCATCAGACGGTCTCGGTGCCGGCGATTATCGGCTTTATCGCTTTATTCGGAGTTTCTGTGCAGAACGGAGTAATCCTCGTCACATATATAATGCATCTGCAGAGACGTGGCGTGCCCGTGGCCCAGGCTGCTGTGGAAGGTGCCGCGATTCGATTGCGCCCCGTTTTGATGACTGCACTGGTGGCGATTATGGGCTTGGTGCCGAAGATTGTCTCCGGCGGCACCGGCGCCGAAGTGCAACGTCCTCTGGCGACTGTGGTGCTGGGCGGATTGGTGTCGGCTACTATTTTGACTCTTGTTGTTTTGCCGACAGTTTATGCGCTCATCAATAAAGATGAAGACTTGCTGCCCGAACAGGCCGAAACTGCTTGAGTTTTACGGCTCCAACAGTAATAGGCGCCCACCAGAGTGCGCGCAGAGCGAATCTCTAGCGCGAGGGCCCCGGGCGACACTCGCGCCAGGAGTTGCGCACGTCCAAAAGGTCCGCGCCAACAAGCCTGTATATGAATTATACATACAAATGTATGCCGGTCAAGAAAAATCTTCTTTCGTGGGAAATAGTAGTGGTGACGCTCTCAATCAGAGGCTTCTATGAGCAAGCATTCGGCTAAATTCGGCAGTTTTCTATTTGTCGCCTTGCTGATGTCTATGCACCTTGCATCCCTTGCATTCAGATACAACACTCCCGAAAAGAACGATCCACTTATTGTCCGGGCAAAGACTCTTCTGGCGCATGAAGACCTCGAAGAAGCCCTCACGGCATTTCGCAAACTGATAAAACAAGAGCCGAGAAATTTCGAGGGATACTTGGGAGTGGCTGATTGTCTCTATTTCCAGAACGACTATTTGAACGCAATGAGCTCCGTGAACAGTGCAATTTCACTCAACCCCAAAGCAGCCGACGCGCACAGAAGACGAGGAAAAATCCATGAAAAGCTTCATCAGTTGGACGATGCGATTGACGATTACACGATAGCGATTGCTCTTTCTCCCAACTGTCACCTTTATCTCAGCGATCGCTCCGATGCCTACAGAAAGAAGGGAGACTATGAAAAGGCGATTGCCGATCTCGATAAGTACATAAAGCTTGTCAGAAGACCGAATCCGATGATTTATTATTCGCGCTCGCTTCTCTATGCAAAACTCGGTAAGAAGGCCCAAGCCGACGCCGAAAGAAGGCGCGGGGACATGATTATCAACGGAGCTTACTAATGCCTGCCAGCACTGGTTGCGCTTCTTTTTCCGGCGCAGACCGACTGACATTGTCGGTATCATTCGGCTCCGGATCGATGGCGATCGGTGCTTTCTGACGCTTCACCTGCGCAATCTGAACGCCGGCAAACGTAAGCACGATGCCGGCAATCTGCCAGATTGAAGCTGGTTCGTTCAACACAATCACGGCAAGTATCAAAAGAAGAGGACGTTGCAGAAGAGAGATGATCGAAACTCTTGTCGATCCGATCATTGCCATGGCGCTCAAGAATGCTACGTTTGCCAGCGCCGCTGCCGAGCCTGTAATGGCGCCCACTTTTATTGCTTCGAACGATAGAGCCGGCGTGAAGAACATGAGCGGGATGCAATAGACAGCGCAAAGGGGAAACTGATAGGACGAGATTGTTAGAGGTTTCATTACGCCTGTGGCTGTTTCCATATTTACTCTGTAGATACTGGATGAAACTACCGCGGCCAGGACGGCAAGAATACCCAGTGGAGCGCCGGAGAATGTTTTCACTTCGAGCATCAGGATGACACCGAGCAGGCAGAGCGCAAAACCCGCCCAGAACTTGAGAGTCAGTTTGTCACGCCCGAGAGCCGAATTGATGATTGCCACCAGTGCTGGTGTGGTGGTGACAAGCGTCATCACTACAACCGCAGGCACCATCGTGAGGGAAAGAAGAATCAGTCCGTTAGTGCAAAAGAGAAGGAAAGCAAGAAACATCAACCTCGGCATATTTTTCATGCCGACCCATTTGAATGCACGCGTAAGTGGAAGAAGGAGGGCGGCAGCGCATAAATTCTTCAAGACGAAAATTTGCAGCGGCGATACGCCCGCTGAATAACCGAGTTTTACAAAGATGGGTTCTGCCGAGGCGGCAAAAATTGCCGCTGTCAGCCACAGTGTGACGGCAGCTTCGCCTTTAAGAATTGAGGAATCGAACGATTTCACTCTGGCTCAAATCTCCCAACTCGAGACTGCTTAGAGTCCTGCCTGTCTTGCGGAAGTCTTCGCCGACGACGCAGGTCGCCAGGCTGATCATCGAGCTCAGTACGGGAGTCTCTTTTCCTGCCAGCCTTGCCAGTTGTTCGAATGGCACAAGGCTGCAGGCAACATCTTCATAGAAGAAGCGGTGATTGAGGGTTTTGGGGGACAGACTATGTCTGTAATTGGGCACCGTAGTCATTGCCCTGTAGAGATCGGTATTGTCGCAACCATAGTAGCGGTCGAGCAAATCTTTCATCGGAATCAAATCACATCCGTATGCCCCGGCGATGGTGCGAAACTCCGCTTCCATCTGTTCGAGAACAGCTACTGTGCGTGGGGTCATGCCCCCATAGTAGAAGAGAAATTCTTCTGCTCGATCTATCGAATGCATGTTTGTCAAAGCGATTGGTGCGTGAGCCAAGGCACCGAAGTCTGTCAGACCTCGCTGAACAAGGTTGGTTGCCGGTGTCAAACCCGGGAAGTAGGCATTGATTATGGATGCGCAATTTTGAGTTTCTGTTTGTGTGACGCCCGAGAAGAGCGTCCAGCGTTTGATACCTCGTATCCAAACGCGCGAATCGGCAACCAATCGACATGCGAATAATGAATCCGTCTCGACTATTCTGGGAAGGTCCGTCAGCCCTTTCTCCTTCAGCATTAGCTGAAACTCGCGAGCACCGCCGAATTTTCCGGAGAAAAGAATAATTACGTGCGAACTATTCAGATACGGCGCTAACGTTGCCGCTACGTCTCGATAGGCTGTAGCCACAGTCGCTACGAAGATGTTTTTGCACTTTGCGGCGAAGTCGCCGGCATCAGTGTATGCACCGGACAATTCAAACCTGCCCAGGATGCGATCCTCTGAATGAACATGGCGTATTGAATTGATATGGTCAGCTTTGATTTGGCTGCGGGTAAACATTCTCACGCTGCAACCGGCGGCAGCAAGATAACATGCCAGCGCGTGCGAGGAATTGCCGGTGCCGACTATTCCTGTCGAGAGAATGGATTTGTCCTTATGGGCACGCAGGTCTGGTATGGCAATACCGGCTGCAGGCGAAACGCATGATGTGCGAGTATTGAGCAATTCGGAAATCAGTCGTTGGGTTTCGGCGATTGTGGCCAAACGCGTTTCCAACGTCGAAACGTCGCAGAGACTGCGCGATTTTTGAGAAACTGCAAATGCTGAGTCGTCACCCATAGACGCACCTCAGTTTATGAACCTTACCGCCAGCT
>JAIETE010000232.1 GCA_019745505.1 Candidatus Obscuribacterales bacterium
GACTTCAACGAATGCGACCATCATGATGTGCAGGTTCTAGGTCATGTGTTTTTTGAACTGGGCGATTTTGAAACAGCACTTCATTGGTACAGAAAGTTTGCAGCCTTGGAGGATCGGTGTGGTGATGCGTGCTTTTTGGATCGGACTCTCGCTGAAAAACGGCTAGCCGAATGCCAACAGCGGCTGAGTGATATAGATAGTCCGTAGCGACATCTAAATGCGTATGTCGGAGTATGCTGGACTTGACTCATTCCGTTATTTGCTTTGCCGGTGAGCGGGACCACGGAAGAAAAATACATGGCATGGGCACATGCGGCGGCCGCACTCAAGGACAGAGGCTAGTGCTTTCTGCCTTCATGTTTCGATATCCGTTTATCTTTCCACACCAAAGTAATCAACATCCAAAGGGAATGTGAATGATTGCGAGCCATATTTCAAAACTGCAGATTTTTCTTCTAAGGTGAGTGTGCATTCTGTCCAGCTTTCCTTGTGGTGGAGATTTCTCTCTATTACCATTCCAAAAGGCAATTTCTTTTGAACTGCAAGAATGAGTATGCAAGGGCTAAGTGGAGGTTCTATGCACCAATACATTACGAGCCTAGTACCATTCCGAAGTTCAATCGATTTGACCGTATTGTGAATGTGATCGGAACCGCTCATGAGCGTTGCAAAATAGTAGTCTAAAGAACCCCGTATCAATACCCAGAATAGAAATAATCCGAGCAACGCCGACAAAGCACCAAATTTCTGCCAGTAGAAGCCTTTCTTCTCCGAAGTGGAAACTGCCTTCAGATAAAGATACCAACCCCAGAGTCCGCAGGTTCCAAGTGCAAGGATGACCCAAACCAAAGTGCTTAGCCATGTGCTTTGAAAGTGGAATGAAATTCCAAATTGATCCCCTATGTAGAGCTGGCTGAACACAAAGGCTGCAATCCCGAAAGTGACTATGGCGAAGGGAAGGAGTCGAGAATTTGAGAGTGTGTGCCAATTGACGTTCATGCTAGCTAAATTTTAGCGGTTGTCGGTAATTCTGCGCCTAATTGTTGAATTCTGCCGACGGGTTGATGAGACCAATCTGTTTTCGATCCTATAGGCAAGTTGGGTTCTGGATAACCGTGTAATTACTGGGTTTCGCGGACAAATCATGGCTGGCTTGGGAAATTTGACTCCTGAGTGATGCTGTCTACACTCCGAAGGAGCGGCTAGTGGCTCCAAATTGTGGGGAAAGCCACACTGACTTCCGACATGGTACTGCTAGAAATGGCATTATAGGATGTGATCAGGCTTTGTAAGACTGTGTCATGAGAATTCGATTCACACTCATTTGTGCCATGACCTGCACTCTTCTTACCTTCGCAAACGACGGCAGCGGGAAGAGTAGTCTAAACTCGCAAGAAACCAGACACAGCCTGAGAAATGCCTTCATAAAGGTGATTGGAACAAGGTGTGGTCCTAATCATCCTGTAGACTTTTGCCTTACCAGAGAAGGTTTTGAGAAGCCAGTTGCTATTGCTCGGATAGGAAAAGACGGGAGTGTAACGCTAAATCCTTTGGGCTACTATTACGGAAGTGTTCCGAAAATGGCGCAAATCACGCCAACTAATGCAGCCCAGCTGTGGAGTCCTGATGGTCTAGATGCGACTAAAGGCGGATCATGCACCTATGAACTCAGGAACTTCCTGAGAGATACTTTCAACATTGATCTTCGATTTAAGAATAATAGGCTGAGTCAGTATAGAGTGAGAAGTAATTGTCCATCACAAAAGAAAGAGAAATGGTTCTCTGTTTAGCGAGGGTAATGTTGTGTAAGGAGAACCCTGTTGATTTTCCACATGCATTTGCCCAAAGATAGTAACTGCCTACGAGAGACGCTCACGTTGAAAGTTGCGCAATTGTTTCAGGTATTCCTTGTGGTCCTTTGTACTTTGGCTCCAAGCGCCTTTGCAGAGGAAATTAGACTCGATGAATCTACAGTGCCCGATCCATCGGATACCTCACTACATTGGACGCAACGAGGACTTTGGGACGCAATTGGTAGGTTCCCCGATGAAATTCGTATTGTGACAAGGAGTGGAGAAAGGTACTACGTTGCGCAGACTCGAGAAGGAAGCAGCCGACCAACTTACGAGATTAAAGCCTGCTATCACGCGATGGACTGGTACAAGGCATTCACCGAAGAATTGATCGTCAGTTACTGCAGCAACAAAGGAAAGCCTGCAGGGGGGTCCTACCTGCGCTTTATTGTCGATCGAGGAAAAATGAAGTCAATTGAATTTATCGATACGAAAAATGAATCGCCGTCTCATGGTTGTGGTTCAAGTACTAATGCACCTCCAGTAAAACGACATCTGGAGCCCGATGCATTGAAGAAATCAATAGAGTCAGCAATCAATACAGCGCTGGCGGAACCGTCGATTCCATTTCCGAAGGACGTCGAGCAGATAGAGATTCATCTGGGACTCGGCGACGGTTCGACCCACTGGTGGCACAGCGAGGTAAAGACAGGTCTGAGACCTTTGCAGAAGAAGTCGTCAGGTAATTTAGAAATTGAGCCGGTATGGAAGCAAATTGAAAGGTTTCATCGCGAAGAAAGCGAGATCCGAAAGAAGGAGCGAGAGATCACCGAACTACCACCTTCGACGTGGTCTGAAGCATCCAAGTCATACAACGAACGAGGGATAAAAGCAGCCCAAGCTTCACTCGATAGAAGCAAGATTTTTTACGACACTGCTTGCAGCATTTATCTCTCGCACTTAATCAGTTTGGCATACCAGTACCATACAGTTAAGCGAAATGAGGAAGCGGATAAGATCTTCTTAGAGGCGCTGGCATACTATAAATTGAAATCTGCAAAAATACCATTGGCAGACCATTCCTTTTGGAGTTTTCTGTCGACGAAATTTAGCCCTGAAAAATTCGACGAATGCTTCTTCCAAGCGCTGAGCATCGCAGAAGATGCGACTCCTGATCGACTTGAAGAGAATCGAGAACTCTCCGATCTCAATGGAATCATACATGATGCATTGACGAATATAAGCAAGAGGGATCGAAAAGAAGATGTGAAAGCATTGCTTAAAAAGATAATTGAGCTGAGAAAGGCAAAGCATGGTTTTAGCCACAAAAGCCTTGCTTCCTTGCAGTCCATGTACACTCGCATGGAACAGAATCGTTGGTGAATCGCAATGATCAATAACTTTCCACTTGCATGTTCAATTCTACTTTTGGGGTTACTAGTATTCTTTTCAGTTCCTGCCTCCTGCAGATCTTTCTTGCAGCCTAAAGTAGTAAAAGAGGAAGAGCAGTTTCGTCTGTTGTACTCGTCCCTAATCATTCCTGACGCTAGTAGCATTCCGTTCAATTCGGAGCAGTGGAAGAGAGACATACAGATCAGGCGAAAAATGCTCTTTGATCTGTTTCACGATGCAGGTATTACTGAACGTAATACCTTACTTAAGTTGCTTGGTACTCCGGAAGAAATGAAAGAGGAGTGTGACAAATGGGAGTCTTGGACTTACGAACTAGGTCTTCAGAATGGGCACTACACGTTCCTCAACATAGGGTTGAAGGATGGGAGACCACGCTCCATGCGAATTCTGCAAAAGTATTTGGACGTAGTACCGCAGATGATGCCGGAATGGACGGTGAAAAATGAGCAGTGGGATGAACTTGCAGAGGAATATAACCGTAATTTTTTCATAGTCGGCATGCCGGTAAAAGTAAACATGTACTTTAGCGGTAAAGCTGAGGAGTCAAATGTATTAGAGCCCGATGGTACGATTGAAAGGGTTCATTGTTCTGAACCCTTTCAATTTCAGTACACTCCTGACGGCTCGAAAGTCAGACGTTTTCGGATGACTTATGAGAACGCTACAGGAACGAATGGAATTACGAAGTGGCAAGAGACTGATCTGCGAACTGATCCTCGTTGTTTGGTTTCGATCAGAGACTACAAGAATCGGTTTCCATCTGGTTGTTTTGTCAAATTTAGCTCTGCTGATTGGAAGGCTGATGGTCCCGGTCCTAGGCGCGGTATTGGCCGGCACTCAATGATCGAAAGTTTGACCCGCTCATATCCGCTTATTGGAATGTCGCGAGAAAAAATAACCGCCCTTCTTGGCAAAGGCACGAAGCATGAGAGCACAATGTCAGAGGAAGAGGCCGATCCGTTGATTCATGACGTGGAAGCATATCCGCTGATTTTTCCATTTTGTGGGAATTCCGGCTATAGTGTTTTTGAACTTTCTTACAGGCAAAACCGAGTTGTCGCCTACAGAATAGTGAATCGCAATGGAATGGGTGGTTCAAGCCTTGAGTCGGGCCCACTCTTCAATCTTGATGAGAAGTGACAGTGACCACCGCGGAAATTTTGAGACGGAGACAATGGTTCTGTCGATACTTGAAGAGCAAACTTACAAGTTGAATAAAAGCTAAACGTCAGGAGTATCGTTAGTGTTGGAAGAATGCAAGCTTAGAAAGTTCTTTGCTCGCGCTGTTAATTTCCTATTTAGCGTTAGCTTTCTGATCGCAGTTCCGGGTGAATTTGATCCAGAGGGACGTTTTTCGGGCGATGGCGATCTCTATGGGTTGCTTGATCAGAACGGTAAATCGGTAGTTCCGCCCAAGTACTCACAAATCGATTATGCAGGGCGGGGACTCTTCATTGCTTCCAGTGTTAACGCACACGATCCGTGGGTTAGAGGTGAAGAGAGATATCTATTCAATGCTGATGGCGTACAAGTCGAATTAAAGGTACCAGAAGGCTCACACTTTCGTAGAATTCTTTGGCTTGGCGAAGGACTGCAAGACTCAGATGTACCACTGAAGATATTACCTCAGAATACGCTTGTTACCTTCATCAAAGACAATCACTATGGAATTTGCGATCTTAGCGGAAAGACCATCGTTAGACCGATCTACGATTTCATTGACATTCCTCACGATGGCTTGTCATTCATGGTGAAGACGATTGACCATGTATGTGAACTCAGCACATTCAATGTTCAAACACACCAGGTTAAAGTTCTGCCGATTAAGAAACCGGTCTGGTCAGGACCCGGCGCCTTTCGTTATCAAACATTTTTCAGTGAAGGTCTAGCTGCATGTGAAATACGCGACGACCGTGGATTCCCAAAATTTGGCTACATAGATGTCGATGGAAAATTTGCGATTGAGCCTCGATATTACGAGCCTAGTCCGTTTGTTAATGGAATTGCAAGTGTTTCGCTCGGTATGGGAAAAGCCGATACTGTCATTGACAAATCAGGAAGGATAATTTCGCCAGAAATTTTAGAAGTGGACCAATTTCGTGGTGATTATGCAGTAGCGAAGTATAAAGCCCTTCCTGCTGGCTACGGAATAGTGAATAGGAAATTCGAGTTTGTAGTAAAGCCAGATTACGGAAGCATTCGAGCGATAACGAAATGGAGAGCATACTCACACTTTAGTGATGTGAAAAGACGCAGAACAGAGCCGGCCGATTATTACTTGTGCAACCATTCTGTTTTTTCCAACGATTGCCGCTTTCTATTTGAGTTGCCGGCAGGGTGCGAACCTAACTTTACTGAGCTACATGAAGGTTACTGGAGTTCGTGGTCTGGTAAGTCAATGTACTTTGACATGTCTGGACATGAGATCTCCAAGCCAAAGTCAATTGAGCGAGATGATTCAAACTCAGCTGTGCAGTTGGTGGCGCCGGGTCGCTTTTTGCTAACCGTAAAAACAGATACAGGAAAGTTTGATCCTCGCTACTGGTCCCTGGGGATAGATCAACCGATTTCGAGATTTGAGATGTTTAAGCGCTTTTTGGAAGAATACAATTTGATTGGAATGAGCTTTGTGGATGTCGCGAAGTTGCTTGGCATAGGATACAGCTCGCGTTTGGATAAACCCACGCCGGATCATAAGACGTTTCGGTATCATTTGATTTCGGGTGGCTGTTTACCTGAAATGGCTGTAGAGGTAGAAATCCACATATCTAATGGAAAGGTAGAAAGCTGGTGTTTTGACACCTATCATAAAGTCGCTTCCCCAATCACGTCAAACGTACTGATCGTATCGCCTAAAGGTGAGAGTGGGCGCATTCCGCAAACAATTCCGAAGTCAGTAAGCGGACCGCAAAGCAAGATGAAGCAGAAAGTACAGCCACCCGCGCCTAATACGAAGCCTTAGTCCTGAATAACCAAATTGTGCATTTCATCTTTACTTGCGATTTGTCCCCGCATGTTTTCTGGCAATTCTGAGATTCTCGATTGCTAGCGTGTAATTTGGATCAATCAATAGGGCTTCTTTAAAGTAATGCTCTGCTCCTCTAATGTCGCCCATATTGAGACACTGCACACCTCTGTTATTAAGCTGTATTGTTCTGTCGTGCTTGTTTAAGGACATTTCTCTTTTTCTCGATGGCTCCGATTGCCAAATAGCCTCCAGGCGCGTATACCAGACCTTCGTCTGTTGATCTTTGCCTTGTCGTGTAGAAATTCCAATGAGAGATTGTAAGTTTGATTCAACATCGGGATCATTTGAATCGAGTGTTTGATCGCGGATCTCTAATGCCTTCCTAAATGCTTGCTCACCCTGTGAGAGTTCTCCAAATTCCCAATACATAGAGCCCAATTCATCGAGCACTTTCGCCGCGTCTGGATTGTTTCGCTTCGTCTTCTCGCAAATCGCAAGTGCTCGATTCAGCATTGTTTCGGCTTCTAGATAGTCAGTGCTTTGTCTTGGATATGCTGGCTGAGGATCTTGGTCATACAATCGACGATACTTGCAGTGTGCAATATTCTTCAGTAGCAAGGCGGTCTCTGAATTATCTTCGGAACCTTTTCCTTTGTTTTCCAAGACGCGTTTGTAAAGTTCTTCAGCTACCAGGAAGTTCCGATGTCGAAGTTCTAAATCTGCTTGTTTTTGCAAGACTTCCATAACATCTATATGGTTAGGACCGAGCTTGCTTTCTCGAATCGTAAGAGCGTGCTGATACAGCTTATCTGCGGTTTCGAAACGTTCTTCCTTACAGCAAGTATCTGCTTGTCGCATTAAACTCGTGGCGGTGCTAAGTTCATCTCCGCCATAGTTTTCTCCAGCGGATGCAGCGGTAGCAAATTGTACCTCAGCTTGATGATACTTCCCGAGCTTGAATGCTTCTTCACCTGCATTCATAAGTTTTTGCCAGGTGCTGTTTTCAACAAGATCCTTTGCACTCTCAGTTGCATTCACGGACGATGCGAGAGTACTGCCTATCAGGGTGGCTAAGCCGACGATCAATCGTTTCAACGATATGCTCCGTTTGTCTTTGTCTACCTAAACTTTGCTTTCGTTCATGCCTGTGCGCAAATTCTCATGCTCGGCTATGCACCAGTGGAATCAATGCGTTAGTAAACCTCATGTGGATTTTCTGGATAGATGTGGGCGAGCAAGAGGAAAATCATGCAAAGCTCTCGAAAGCCGCCATCTCTTGGCGAGAATCTTCTCACCATTCGGTATTTACCTTCATTCCATCCCTCCATTATCCAATCTGCCCCATCGAATGGTGTGTCATAGTTGTTTGATGCAGGTCTGTATAGAATCAATGGCAATGCGGATTTATGTATTGAAGCGTTCAGCTGGTCATTCTTCTGTTTGGTCCGGAATAGCAATTCATCGTTCAAGGGTATGTTCCAAAACTTTGTAGCTTCGATCTTAGCAACCAACTCTTTCGCAAGCTTTGGGTAGTACTGATAGGAGACCTTACGGACTTGCTTTCCTAAAGGAACGTCTGGAGCGTCTCTTCCATCAAGTTCAATTGCATGAAGGATTGCCCCCCGATTTCCATGATCTATGATTTTGATTGAGACACAGACTGGATGGTGGTAAGACCGAAGCCACAGAAATCTGTACACCGTGTCATTCTTTGAAAGCGATAGAAAGGATTTTTCACCCATTGCTGCATAGGCGGGGTAGAGTGATTGTTTGTCAATGTCACTTAATTGTGCTTCCTTAGGGAAGAATTTGTCAGCAACCCGGGCATTCTTAAAGCTGAGGTGAAAACCTCTATTACTGCGCGACCGCAGTCTAAGCAATTCGGGAGAAATTCCAAGCAAGCTGCGACTTTTGCCGTTTGGGTAACCTGCATCGTCCCCGACTATGTCTGGCGGTGGAAAGCCATGCTTCGCGGTTGCACTTGGGCAACACAGCGCCATCAAGGCTACGGCAACTGTGAGTCTTTGAAGCTGATCGGATGGTTTCATTGCTGTGATGCGCAGGATTGTTCAGTTTCATACGTCCTTTGATGGTACAAGAAATGTATGACATCGAAAACCGTGTAATTACTAGGTTCTACGGGCAAATTGCGCTGAAGCCACTGTTTTGGCTGATGCCTTTGGCTAGGAAGCCTTCGATTCATCCCTCGAAGGGTAATTGTCCACCCATTGACGGGACATGACTTTACTCTTTTCCATGAGAGCATCGTACACCTCTTGCGTGAGTGGTTCGTTGCGGTGTCCCATTTTCCATGCTGCCGCCACCTTGTACATAATGCGACCTGTGGCATGAAGTCCTTTCAAGTTGAGTTTGACCAAGCGGTCTTCCATCTTTTGAAGCTTTGCGAATATGTCCCGCTCGGCTGGATGCATGAAGGCTTGGTCCATATGCTTCAAGTAAGCGTCAATGACTGAGCGCAGCAGGTTGCTGACGTTCGTTCGTTTTTGTTTTGTGATTCCGTCTAGCATCATCTTTTGTTCTGGTGTGACATAGATGGTTAACGGAATTACCTTTAGTGTTCGAGCCAAGGTTTTTCCTCTCTGGTTGTGAGTTTTGTTGATTGAGTTCTTAGGCGATTAAGTTGTTGTGATTGCATTCGTTTTATAGAGTGCTTGATTGATTCGCCATCCGAATCCAAACTCGATGAATATCAATGTAGCACGGTAAGCCACAAGCCATGCTCATCTACAGTTGTTTGACGTTGTTTGATCAGATTTGATATGCAACTTATTTTCATTTACTAGGCTTGATGGAATGCCACCAAAAATGGTGTTTCGTGAATATCATTTCTTAACATTGTCGCATCGGCGGGATTTCAGCAAACTCTTCAAATGCAGCTGAAATCCGCATTCGATAGTAGTAATCAATGATGGTTTAGTTTCAGCAAAGCGCCATGTCTAAAGAGTGACAGGCGCGCAAAAAAGTCCAAAGTAATTCACCAGAATTTGGCTCTAAGAAAACGAGAATGACAGCTGATTAGGAATCACACAATGCTTTTTTACAGGCTTGCCTTATTCCTTTTGTGAATACGTCGTTTCGGGAATTCGGCATCCCGGCGTTTCAAAATGGGCATGCCACAAAGTTCTTGCAGCACGTCAATTTGATACGACGGGCATTATTTTCCTTATCCTGCCTTCCATTCCAATGGGCATTCAAAAAATTGTAATTATGGGGTATCGGCTCTAGCTGACGTTCTTACTTTGCTTCATTGTGCAAAGAGTGAGCAACGGAGGGGCGGCATGCTCGGGCGCTGTTTAGCAATGTCAATGCGAATGAATTGTTGTGCAAATCACCCATCCACACGGCGTTTTAAGAGCCACAAAGTAACTCAAAGGCGGAACCATAGGCGGTGCGTATAGATTTCGCTTTGTGTGGGCAGCGAGGTGTCTGAGAAACATAAAAAAGTCCCCCGCACGGTCTGCCGCTCTGCCAGAATACCGCCGAACCTGGGGCCCCGGCGTCAAGACTTCCGAAGGAACCCTTCAGGGCTTGGTCTTTACGCTGGGGGGTCGGTGGTTGGCTCTTCGCCAGGCAGAATAGGAGGGGGCTACCTATGATGCTGCCAACGTTAGTTGATCAGCCTACCGGGAAAACCCTATTCCAGACGACCTGATGCAATGTCATACTGCGGATGATTGGAGCGGCAGTAGTCTAGAATACCCGGACAAGGTAGGCAGTAAGCAATCGTCGAGGCTCGGGTGAACGTAACATGGTTATCAGGAGATTACGCAGCACGTATGCATTGGACTTTCGTCTGCGACTGAGTTGTTTTCTCATGTCCGTTTATGCTTTTGGCATTTCCTGCGCGGCAGCACAGAACAGTGCACCCATCTCAAAGCGTGATGTGCCTGCATCTACTAAGGTTAATGTCTGTACGATGAGGTTCAGTGAAGAGGTATTGACCCGCGAGCTTCTGTCCTACAGGGTATTTGACGAGAGGCTTCTAATGCAGGATCAGCAAACACTAAGCGGATTCAACATATTTGTTGATGAATTTGGAGTTGGGCACCTTTATCCAACTTTCATCGAGGCGCAGGATTATCCACGGATTCATCCAAAGACGTCAGAAATAGACGGTCGATTCAGTGACTGGAAGGATGTTATGACATTCCTAAAGCCAGGGGCTGGGTGGACACTTCTTTCCCGTGATGAGGCCATTGCACTGTGGGGGGAACATCGGAAAAACAAGGATTTCGACGGAAGTTTCTGCACCTTCGATGCTCGTAGCATGCACGCCGATGAGCCAAATCTCTATCATTTTGATCTGAGGTTTGATAACAATGGGCAAGTAATTGCGTATCGAGTCAGAGGGATTGGCATTGTTCATCCACAATGGGTTGATAACAACGAATTAGACAACCTTCGAAAGCGAAGAATCTACAGACACACTCAACGTCGCAAAGCAGCCGAAAGTGGGAAGTGGCTGGAGTTTGATGAGCATGACATGGGAAAATGAGACCAAGCGTGATGAATGGCAAGAATTGTTTGATGGACTTTGCGAAGTGCGGGTTTCATCCCTTAAGACCGCAGACTAAGTCCAAAATTCCTGCGAGGTTGCTACGATGGAGCGTGTAAGCAGTCTTGAATCATTGGCGGAATGACGGTCCGGCAGTGTTGAGTACCCACAATGAGATTACCAACAGCTAAATCTGTCCTGTGCATCCTTCTGACCCTGAGTTTCTTTCATTCGGGTCTGGCTGCTAAATCTTCAGATGCGCAGACTGCGGAGAAGCCAGTGGTTGGGAAACAGAAACAAGGAAAAGCTCCTGCAACGCTAACGCGGGGTGAAGCGGGTGAATATCTAATCTCATTTAAGACTGCACAGGGCTACCCATCAGAGTGGGCAACTTTAGTTTCGATAAACAAGAAGGATCTCAGTGCTTTGAGTGAAAAGGAAATTTCGGCCCTTTTGTACGGACCTGTGGGTTCAACTGTCGAGATTGAAGCGTTGCTGTCCGATGGAAAACTAAAGACTGCTGATCTTGGCAGAGAAGCTGTCACCAAAGGACCCCTCTGGGAGCACAATACAATTGCGTACAGTTTCTACGACAATCGTAGCTTCGAGAATTGGAATGGGGCATTCGTGTCGGATAGTCTCGATATTGAAGCTCGCGCGAGTCAAAATTTGATATTGCGATATGCGAATGAATGGCCGGAGTCGGGACGGAAACCTCTTAGCGAGGCATTGTTATGCGCTGCGCTTACCAATTATGAAGTGGGAAATTTAGATGCAGGCGACGAATATTTGATTCTTAGCGAAAAGGAGTTCGTTCCAGGTTCAAGATGGCATCTAGGTCAGAACAGACAACTTTGTAAGGCAGTAAAGCTTTTGACATCCCTCGGACGCTGCACAGATGCCGGAAAAATCATAGATATGGAATCCGCTGGAGGCACTCTTAGTGAATTTAGTGCTGATGAAGCATTTAAGGAGTTGGTAGTTGCTCAACTAAGAGAAAACAAACTTGAGGCTGTCGCAACAGCCGACAAGTTTCCTCTGGTGATGAAGAAATTCCCCAGCAGTGGGTCACTTGATAGGAAATGGGTGGGAGATGTTTATGCAAAGTGCGGTGAATTCAAAAAGGCTTTGAATTCATATGATCAGGTAGTGCGTGGATACCCGGACTGGGACGATCAGTGGCAGAACGTGGTATCTCTTGCCGCAACGGTCCTTTCACGTGCGCATGTTCAAGACAAGTTAGGCCGCCGAGATGCTGCAAAAACGGCTATTGAACAGATGATAAGGAAATTCGAGGCAAAGTTGTCTCGAGATCGGATAGCAATTATTGAAAAGATGCCTGGTGTTTTTCCTAAGCTGAGCAATTTGAAATCCTCACTCGCTGGGTTAGACTCGGGGGCGCCGATTTCCTTTCATGATGATTTGAGATCTCTTGCGCCGGACTACCTTAATATCAGGCAGTGTCATGATGCAATAAAGCGTGGCGATCGGGTGAGTGCTACGCGTTTGATTAATTTGTATCTGGTGCGCTATCGCGGAAATGTGCCTGAGCCAACAGAGTCAGATATCCAGAACCTCTATTGCTCGATCCTTACTCTTGGAAGAGAGATGTCCAATCATGGCTGGTTGGAAACATCGACAGATGTGCTGCAGAAACTTCGATGTGAAGCTGAAGGAAAAGATGCAAACTCCATGGCGAGAGTTTTTCTCCTGTTTGAGCTTGCATATAATGCCGATAAATTGACGGGACAGAGTAATATACAGTGGAAAGAGCTTGAAGAAAATTACTATGGAACTGGCTCATCAAAGAAAGGATCGATAGGCAGTGACTTAGTGTGGAGTGAGCGTCTGAGACGACTTGCAATTGCTTTCTACTATGCAGACGAACTGCAACGTGCCGAAGCATTGATTAATAAAGCACTGGCTTCAAGCAACAAGGAGATTAGGAATTCTAGAGCGATAACCTATCTTGATGGTGCATCCGGTGAAAAGATCATGATGCTGCTGGATGCAGCATGCATTGCCGCGAAGCAGAAGAAATTTGACGTTGCTGAAGCGTACTGGAAGCAGATTCTGTCTCTGCCCGCTCTTTGCCGGGATGAGTTTAGACACACTGTTGTTGAGCTGTGCTCTGTTTATTTGGCAAGCGGAAAACGCGAAAAGGCAATAGAAATGCTGCAGTCGATTCGGGCAAGGCCGGGACTGCAAGCGACTAGTGCAAAAGAAGTCGATAGAAACCCCTTTCAGGCGGGAAAAGGTGTAACGGAGCTGGATCTCTATCTGGCAAAATTGCTGCTGGATGCGGGAAGAGCAAAGGAAGCGTATGTAATAGCAAGAGCCGTTGCCACAAAGGGGCCTGACCGGCTTTCTTGGCCTCAATGTATCGTTGTCGCAAAGTGCTCTGAAGCTGCCGGCGATTTCGCGCTAGCTGCCAAATGCTTCGGATTAAGAAATTGGACGCGTAGTCCCCTTCTGTTTGATAATCATGCGAGTGATTTACACTACCTCGAAAAGGCGCTTATGTTGGCAGAGAAGGTTCCTCGCTTCGACAAAGGGACATTGGCAAAGCTTTGCATTGAAGTGGGAGAATCAAGTAGTTTCAATCAGCCGGAAAGGGCATATCGAGCCTATAAGAGAGCATATGGATTGATTCCGGCGTCAGATCCAAGAAAGTCTAAGGTGTTGCAGAAGATTGAAAATCTGAAGTCGCGAATTGCTACACAAGCTTCGCAAAAAGTCCCGCAACGATCTCGCGTTCACAAATAAGAAACGACCTATACACGGGTGATCTGTTTGAGTTGAAATTTGGCTTGCCACCTTATATGGTGCCCATAGCGGTACTGCTAAGGGAATAAGTAAATTTTCGCATTAGGTAGTTACCATTGCGGAAATTTCACGAGCCTATGCGTCGCAGGTTCGTGAAGCTCTATTTCTGTTGACACCATTTGACTTCTAAGGGGGCCCAAAAGGGGCCCGCAGCGAAATCAAAAAGTCTGGAAAAGATTAGCCGACAGCGGGATTTGAACCCGCGACCTACGGTTTACGAAACCGTTGCTCTACCCCTGAGCTACGTCGGCACAG
>JAIETE010000203.1 GCA_019745505.1 Candidatus Obscuribacterales bacterium
TCCTCTCAGGGATGTTCCGGCAATGATCATATGCTCGATGGCCATAGCAATTGACCAATATCTTGAATTGTCTTCCAGTCCGCGCAATCTTCTGATTAGGCGTTTCTCTGCAAGTTGGCCCGGAGCTAATTGAGAGACAATCCGTATAACATGATTCGACTCCTCGGCAAAGGCAGCGATTGCCTGTGCATTGTCTGTGGTGCGGAAGCGCTGAGGAAAGAGCAGGTATTTGGCAATGAACCATTCATAGAATGGCAAACCTGCGCCCGGCTTACCCAGCTTTGGGGCTGAGTTCAATTGATTTTGCATGAGTATTTCCTCTTAGCTTCGAGAAATGGATTTCTTGTAACCAAATACGGTGAAATCGGGTGACGGTGTGAAATCGATGTCTGAAAAGCGCTGGTATCCTCGACGCTCATACATCGCTTTTGCTTTTTGCATCAAATTTGTCGTATGCAGAGTTAGATAATCAAAGCCGTTTGCTTTGACCCACTCTTCACATGCAGTTATCAGCTCGGCGCCGGCTTTAAAATTGCGATATTCCGGCAGTACCGCAAGCAGTCGCATTTCAGGATATGGATTTTTCACAATCTGTTCGCCGATTTTCCATTCATATGGAGCACAGATAATCGCGCTTCCTATGATGCGACTGTCCATTTCCGCGACCAGCCGCGCCAATAACTTGTCAGTAAGGATGGTGTTGCGCGTATCTTTCTCGTATCTGTCCCAATATTCAGGCTCTCGCGAGCCCGCGTACTCACGATATGATGCCCTTGTGACTTCCGCCATTGCTTCGCGCTCTTCTTGCTGAGCTAGCCTGATCTTGATTTCTGTTTTCATTTTCTTGGTCGAGTTTGGGTACTTGCAAATTGCAAGTGCTTTTATCTTAGTGAAACTGCTTGCAAAATGCAAGTGCCTGTTAAAATGGATTTATGGCAATTTCCGAAACTACACCCAGGTCACCTTGTGTCTTCAGTAATGTGCTCGACATTATTGGCGACAGGTGGACTCTTCTTATTGTCCGAGACCTATTTTTCTTCGGAAAGCATGAATACAAGGAATTCCTGAGCAGTCCGGAATCCATTGCTACCAATATACTTGCGTCGCGACTGCAAAAACTTGCTTGCGCTGGAATCATCGGTGAGATACCTCATCCGGAAAATAAGTCCCGCAAGCTGTATTTCTTGACAGAACGCGGCAAAGATCTGTTGCCGATGCTAATCGAAATGGCTAAATGGGGTGAAAAGCACTTGCCCGAGACAGAGGTCATGAAACCACTGTTCGATGTCATTCGTCGAAATCCAATTGCTTTTCAGCGCAAGGTCATAAAGGACCTGATGGCTTGGGAAAAGGATAATCTCTCCACCTAAAGTGTCTTAACGACTTGTCCGAAACGTCCGTTGACTGTGTCTTTTTCAGGAATATTCTTGCTATCCAGATAGAGCATCTTGCCGCTGTATCCGACGAAGACGCCGTAAGTAAAGGCGAATAGGACGATGGTGACGACAACCGACATCGATTGAGAGCCCTCTAGAATCGTATTTTTATTGTTCATTCTCGTGCCTAGCTGTGACTGCCAATTTGATTATAAAACTGGCAAAACGCTGTAGCACAGCCACATACGGCGTCTTTACGCCGCGCCCTGTTGTTTTTATATTTTCTTGACCTGTGATCGAAAGGTGATCTTCAAAATCATTGATATCTCACTGAGACATTTTTGCCTTATCGCCTTGAGATACTGCCTGCTTTACTCGGAAAGTAAACCAATTTGTCTGCTTTTCGGTCAGTGACCTGTCGTTGCCGATAGGCTTGACTGCCTTGTCTACAGCATCGCGATACCAGCCTTCGTCGTATGCACCCATATCTGTGTACAGGGCGTTTTTTGCACCTAATTCCTTCAAGTCGACGCCGAACTGCGTGAGAGTAAGCGCATTTTTGCTCTCTACCAGCGCTGTTTGTCCGTCTTTCAGTTTGACAATTGCTCGTCTCTGGTAAAGTGTCTTGTCCTTGAAATGGGCAGGTATTCCATTTTCAACAACGAGAAATTGCTGGAAAAGCGATGCGCGTTTTGCAGACAAATCTTTCAAATAATCAGCGGTAAAAATCTTTCCTTTATTGGTAGAAATCAGATCGATATAACCATTGCGAATCACTCCGGCGCCGCCACAGGCGTTGGAGACAAAATGTTTGTGATGAACCCTTCCGTCGCAGATGTAAATGCCGTCTATCGAGCCTACATAGCTGGTGAAAGCGCAAGGGATGCAGAGAAGAACCGAATTATCCGACTGTTTTGGGCGCTTGAGTTCGAAAGCGGCGGTATGCGGACCCTGGTAAAAGAGCGTGTATTCCATTCCGGATGCTGTTTTTGCTGATTTAATCTCCAGATTGTCGCTTTTTGCTAGTGCGGTACCGGAACAGGTCAGCAGTGTTGCCAGAAGCAAAATTACTCTTGTAATCAAACGTAAGCTCCTATCTGTGCGTCAGGGCTAGTTTGTCGATGCTGTCAATAATAGAGCAAATATTTATTAAATGCTCGAGTCGAACTATACTAACGGCTCATAGGCTCATTTGCGCAAAAATTTAAGGCAATCTATGACAACGAACAGCGAGAAATCAAAACTGCTTTTGTTTCTCTTGGAAGACAGCTGCAAAGACGGCTGCGTCTTTCATAGCGTTTTCGACGACGAAGCCGGAAAGATGGACTTAGTGTGGATGTCTCAATCAATGCTGCTGAATCGCTCTGGCGATGATGGAGCATGCGCTGAAGTCAATCATGTTGACTTGCAAAAGGCTGATCTGGTGATCCTTATTCAGAGGACCCCCTGCGTATCTGTCGACTTGCTCAAAGGCAAATTTCCGTCCTGGTCGGGTAAATTTGAAACCTGGGATTTTCCAGCCGGTGAATTTACTGAAGAATCTATCAAATCGCACATTGGAAAATTGCTGGTAAGCTTGATTCTTCAGGGAGGCAAGCGCCAATCTTCCAGCCCACAAAGTGTTTCATCCAATCCGAATTTGCACAGCTCAATTGGTACCGGTTCATCAAACACTGGTGCAAATGATTCAAAAGTTGCTGATTCTAAGGTTTCAAAAGACGCCGTGCGTGTATCTCGCGAATCGAAGGGGCGAGGCGGCAAGACAGTAACCATTGTTTCCGGTCTTTTGCTGGATGACGGAAAACTTCAGGAACTGGCGAAAAGACTTAAGCAGGTGTGCGGAACAGGCGGAACCGTGAAAGAAGGGAAGATCGAAATCCAAGGCGATCAGTGCGATCGTGTTTTGGCGGAATTGCAAAATAGAGGATACAAGCCCAAACGATCCGGCGGCTAGATTTTGTCATTGATCGAGCCATTCTCGAGCGTTGGGTTCAACAGAAGAGCAACTCAGCAATCTTGATACTGAGCAATCGCAATTAGGTCAATCGATTGTTTCACCTGCATTGCAGAGCATTATCTCTAGGCGTCAAATTTCGTAATTTACGTTTCGATCTCGGGATCGTATTCTTCCGCTGTCATTCTGAATGTCCAGGCAATGGCTTCACGTGCGGTTCTTGTTTCTGGGGGGACACGCAAAAAATAGGTGCGAAAGCTTCCGTCCGGTTCCGGCGATGAGTTAGTAATGCGCACCAAAACTATCGGCTCGTCATCTGATTGTGTTTTGCGGTAAAGGGTTCCAAACCTGTCGTGCTGAATAATCTCAGCGCCCGAATCCAAAATGTATCTGTCGATGCCATAGCGGTCTATGAGCACTCGTCTAATTTCAACGTTTTCCTGCCCGAAGATATTTTCCAGGTTGGGTTCTACAGTGATTGCATATTGCGATGCTCGTGTGTTTTTCCAACAAAAGATTTTGAAGTCACCTTCATATATGACAGCCGGTCCATCCTCTCTGTGCGTGCGCGCCTGTTCGTCCATATGAAATTCAACCGGTCTCTCGCTCAAATAGCAGGCCTGTTCTGAGAACATATATGCGTGTGCGGATCTCGCAAGTTCTTGCAAGTCTTCCAGTAATTTCCTGTCCTCACTTTCAATTCGTGCCTCGAAAAACTCGCATGAACATCTGGCAATGGCCAATCTGAGCAGAGACGAAGATGCCCAATTCAGAGAGTCGAAAAATGGCGAAGGCTGTGGCTGTCGGTCTAACATCGCCTTCATTACTTGCATCAGGTCTTTTCTTTGATCGATCTTCTCCGCCTCTTCTTGGAAGCTGCGAGGCGAATCCGAAACTATTTCTCTTCGCACTAAAAGGGGAAGAGACCTCAGCTCCCTTTCCGGAAGCGATTCCCAGAGTGCGCGAAAAAACATGTCGAAGTCTTCGCTTGAAATTGTTTTTTCAAGAGCTTTGCGTGAAATTAAACCACCTTTGTCTTCAATTTTGGCCAGGCTTAGCCAATTGGTCTGCCCGGACTCTTCGGCCGCTGCTAACAAGTCACGCGGATTGGAAAACCAATGAAACTCAGGAGTTGGCTTGCTTTGACCAGCATAAATCCGGTCGATCAGGTCTTCGATTCTATGGTGATCTATTGGAATTGTGGATGAGTAGTCCGAGATGATTGAGCTTCGCAGTTCATCCAAGTAGCTCTGCAAATCTGCAAGGTCTAATTCTTGTTGCGAGTTCATTTGGGACCTCGAATCGGCGCATGCGTCTTAGGCGACCAGTCAAGCTTTCTCTGAAATCAAATTGATAATGGCGGTCTCAACCTTCTGATGGTTGATCTTTAGTTTTTTAAGCAACTGGTAGGCCCCGCATTTTTGATTCTGCACTATGGCCAAAAGCAGATGAAGATCATCCACGCAGTCGCTTGAATAACGTCCTGCCAGTGCTTCGGCAGCGCGCAGTAATTCGTATGCCGTAGGACCCCAGGCACTATCAACGCTCTGGTTTTTGTTGGGATTGACTTTCCCTTTTATTGCTTCCAATTCGAAAAGCGCCTTCTCTGACGAGAAGCCCTCTTGCGCCAATAAAGCCGCTGCTGGCGACTTGGGTAATTCCGAAAGCGAAATGAGCATGTGCTCGGTACCGTAACGCACATAAGTCATGCGGTTTTGGTCTTCTAATGTTTTTGAAAGCTCTCGCATGGTGACGAGATTATTTGAGAACTTTCTTCGAGACATTTTGGTCTGGATTCCTTGGGACATTGCAGCAGATCTATATGGTCGAAATAGCGTGCACGGGCAATCCGCGAAGTTCGCACTTACGCTCATCATGCCCCAAACTGGCGGTTTCCTTTCGTTTTTTGCCGACCACCTGCCGCCGCCGGCGTATTTGAAGCCTCAGGGATGGCGGATTTAATCTTTGCGCATAGATAAGGAATTGGGCCGGCAGGGGCTTGATGGTCGTAAAGCTCATCTCTGTAATGGTTTTGGGGTATTCGGGCCCTCTGAGCGGGCCGGGACCGCTGCGATTGGACGGCTGGACGGTCAGCGTAGACAGTCCCCTATCAGACCTTCGAGCCCCCTCATTTTACTTAGCGAAGAGCCGCATCATATCTGCCAAATGCTTGATTCATTCGCGTTTTCGTGTACGAAAAAACTCCATTAGAAGCGGTTAATCTAGGCATTTATTGCCACTGTGTACACGTTTTCGTTATTGACTTCTTTGCTCAAAAATCCGATAGTGTGACCAGCAAAGCGATGCGATGGTTTTCGAAGCAACTGCGGAGCATTCCATCACCAGAACCCCCTTTTAAGTTCAGGATTCGATTTGCGGGCGCCGAATTTATTCGCCGCGTACCTACTTACTAAGCAAATCTAGCGACCTACCGTTCTCCTAGAGCGTGCCAAAACGCGCCCTGACCTGAGCGGTACTTACCACTTCACGAAAGGGGTTCTTTCTCATGCTGCATAACGTACTTTCAAAGCTGGTAAAAGACGACGTGAGCCGTCTCCAGCGCTATAAAAAGCTCAGCGCTTCCTACACCGGACCCAACCGCCGTCTGAGCAGCCTCGTCCCGCCGGCAGCCAAAGCAGAAGACGAGTCCAAAATGCAAGCCCGCCATTTGATGGTCAGAGAATTCATGCTCTCTCTTGCCGCTTTCGAGCGCACTTGCTGCATTCACATCTCTTCTTCCTGGAGAAAGTCCCGCGCTTCGATGCTTGTTTTCCGTGGCAGAATCCTCGGTTGCATCTACACAAGAAAAGACCTCGATGCTCCTGTTTTTGCAGAAGAAGGTTATACGTTGGCTCTGGCTGAGCTTGGCGAAGTTGATACTGAAGTCACTGCCTACGAATTAGACGAAGAGATTGCGCTTGCATCGGCAGCGCTCTTCTCCAGCTATACTGTGGCTGAAGCAACTGTAGATGCGATTCGCTCACCGCTGCAAGAGTACAAGAAATTCCTCGAAGTGGATGCCAGCGGTTGCATCCTCGTCAATGACGCCGAAAATCAGACTATCTGCAGAGTTTATGTGCTCAACGGACTTATCGTTGGCATTTACTTGACCGGCGAAGGCTGGCTTACTAAGGACATCAACCTCGTTGAAGACATGGTTGAACTCGATCCCACCATGACTTGCGAAACATTCTTCATGCCGAAGCTCGACATGCAAGCTATCTACAAAGATGGCTTCAACGCTACGCCTGAAGCTGGTTCGATCGTCATGTTCGATTGCAGCGTGAGAAGCTCGAGCGCTAAGGTTGATATCTTCGCCAACTACGTCGTCACCTTCAAGCGTACTTCTTCTTTTCTCGCTGATAAAGCCAACTACTTGGACAGCCAAAAGAAAGTCATCGACGAATACACCGCTTATTCAAATCCGACACCGGCGATCAAGCATGCGCACTCCGTGCATCCTCTGGTGTAATCGAGAAGTAAAACTAAAGTGTTCGCCAAGAGGAGGGAGTCGAGAGGCTCCCTCTTTCATTAGTGGCATTTCGCGAGAAGCAACCGGGGCTATATTAAATTCAGATGCTATGTCCAGAAACCTGATGGACCGTATAAATCCCAATATCCGAAGCAATATATAGCGTCCCAGTGCTTTTCGTTCCCAGGCATTTAGCGAATTCGCATGCACGCGTTGAACTGATACTACCTCTTGATCTGGGGTGAGAACATGGCGATTGAGCAATTCTCTCGCGGAGATTCCGCGAACGATTCAGGCTGCCCGCAAGAACTGAACTTTCTGAGCATCTGCGATTCGATTCAGAGTAGAAGTTCGATTGCGACCGTTGAGAAGAAGAAAGAGACGGGTCCTCATCCCGCTGATGAAGCTCTTTATGGCGACTGCATGGAATTAGATTTTTCCGTGCCGGTCTTTCCCCTCGAGAAAAGACCGGTCGGCGAGGCTGTGGCCGTATCTGTAAAAGCAAAAGCAGAACTTGAAGCCAGACCAGCTAACAAGTACGAAAAAATAGTAATTGACCAGCTCAACGAAATGAATGATGAGGCGAAATTCTCGATTCATACGAAAGATGCATTGCTACGCGATGCGGATAAATTTCCGCCGGCAAGAAATGAAGCCGAGAAAACGACTGTGTATCAGATGGAGCTTTTTGGTTTTTCGGACCGAGATCTGCCTGCCGGTGCTGCTGCTGCTCAGCCTTATAAGCGTCTGGTGACTGTGACTGTGCCGGATGGTGCAGGGTCTCTGAAGGATTGCAGGTTTGAGTTTCAGGACCGTCAGAACATCGAACAGAAGGAACTGAATGCGCTAATTTCCAGGGCGCAAGAGCGTCAATCCGATATCGCAGATTCGTCCGCCACGGAAAACAAACTGCCGCGTCCTAATGATATTGCTTTCTTTACTCATGGCATAAGAACCGCCGGCGTCAGCTCCGATTTGTATGCGCTGTCCTTGCAGCTGACCAATGGTCATTCCGTCGTCAATCTAGACTGGAAGTCCGTGCCGCCTACAGAGGAAACCGGCTTAGATATGGAGAAAAAGTACAATGATGAGCGCAAGCGTGCAGCCGAGTCATATCCTCGTTTTGAAAAATTGATCGATGAGACGATCAAGCACGCTGGAGCAGACCAAACCACAATAATCGCTTTCAGTCACGGTGCGATGTTCAACACCAAATATCTTCAACACCGCAAATCTGCAGGCGCTGAACAGGTGCATCATGTTATCTTCTCGCATCCTGATGTGCCATGCAGAAGCTTGCCTCAGCTTGGCGCCGACGGCAAGGTGCCTGCCGAGAATCGGCTTTTCTCATGCGTTGCCAAACAAACGCACGTGATTGGTTCTCCAGCGGACATGGCCATGACCGGCGCTGCAAAAAATGACGAACCTCGGGTTGAAGGGCAGTGGAAATTGACTCATTACCTGAAAGGAACAGATGAAGCCTATGCTCGAATCGGCAATGGTGCGCAGATCAGTCGCAATCTGGTAGAGGGTTCAGGTGGCACTTATGTGATGGAAACGCAAAAGGGCGAGAAAAAAGACTTGATGTGCCATTTCATCAACATGGAGAGTATCGGCGAACTCATGAACGGTACGGCGAAACTCAAGGTGGCAGCAGGGATAGGTGCGGAAAAGTAGGGTTGATCTACCACGCCTGCCTCGAGGATGCAGCTCGGGGCTGAGAAGCCTTGCTGGCTAGGGGGTTGTGGGATTTATCCTCAAAATCGCCCAAACGCTTTTGATTAGGTGCTTCGGAGAATTTACTTTCCTCTTCGATTGCCCCATTATGAAGTTCCCCCAGCGCTCCTTCGATTTTTCCCACTTACCGTGTGAGGTCCACTCATGCTAAACACTGCTTTGCCGCCCGGATTTGTTCAGAAGTCGACTGCTCTCGTCAATACTTTCAGCAGTCACAAGTCGTCGAATGCCCTCGTTAAACGTCATCTGGTGTCTAATACCCGTTTTATGATAGGCGGTGTCGACGTTAGAGATGTAGATTGGACGAAAAGCGCGAAGGTCTTAGACACAGTTGCTGCCGATCGCAAATCGAATAAATTGCCCGAAGAACACAAAGACTGCTCTGTGGACTGTAATCAAGTCGTCGCTGATGCTGTTTGGTTTGTTGAACCCTTTGCTTACAATAACGGCGTTACCATCAAAGTTGCCGGCGAAAGGCTTGCTGTGAGGATGAACGAAGACAGATTGAAGCGAGTGCTAATTAACTTGATCGGCAATGCAATTCAATTCTCCTTTGTTAACGGCAATATTGAAGTTCGCGTCGCTTGTCTTCAAGGCTTCGCCAAAATCAGCGTGAAAGATCAAGGGTGCGGCATTGCGGCAGAAAGACTGGACTCAATTTTCGAGCGCAGTGGCGGCGGAAGAAACAAAAAGTCGGGCGGAGTTCTGGGCAGTGGGCTTGGGCTGTCTATCTGCAAAGAACTGGTAGAAGCCGAAGGTGGTTCTATCGGCGTCGGTTCGAGCGAGGCTGGTTCTTACTTCTGGTTCACGGTGCCTCTTGCGCAATGATTATTGATAATGCAGGCGAACTTCTTACCCGTTCTTCAATCTGATCGCAAGAACGGGGCTGACTACGCCGGCGAGCATGATGGCTAGATTGATCCAAATCCACCCTTGTGTCATCAAGCCAAAGTCGCTTCCGTACTTACTGACACGTTCGTCGGGGTCCATTCCAAAAAATCCCACATCAATACCATCATGAGAATAAAACCAATCGTCTATTTTGTCGGATTGGGTTGTCACTTGCGAACCGACTTTGAGATTTGGCAATTTCTTTGAGCTATTTGCGAGCGTTCCGGTGATCGTTGAATCTTCTATTTCATTGACCTTTATCCACAAGTGTTCGACCATTCCGCCGTCCTTAACCGGCGCTTGAACTGAGAAACTATCCTGCGGGCTCTTGTTTCGAAATGCTTTTTCGAACTCGGCAAAGCGACTTCTTGCAATCGCCGGCGCTTGTTCTTTGATGCTTTCTTTATCGATCTTGATGCCCATAAAACTGCTATCCGAGGGCACCCCAAACATTTCTCCTTGCGCCGGGCTGATCAGTGCGCCCGCTATGACGCCAACTATCATGGTAGCGAGCACTCTCTTTCCTAATTTGTAATTGGCCAGTCTGTGCAGACCTCTGCCGAGCAAAACTCCTAGAAAATAGACAAGAAACCAGATGTAGAAGCCGCCACTAAAAAACTTATAAAAGCAGCCAAAAGCAAAACCGATTGCAATGGCACCTGCTGCGGTTCGCAGCATGATTGGCAAAGGTAATTTGGTTACATGACTGGTGAATCTTCCCGAACATTTGCGGCAGCGGTTGCCGACCGGACATTGCTCCATGCAAGACGGACATATTTGCGCCTGGCAATCAATGCAAGTTAGGGCGCTATTTCCGCAGCTGTGGGTTTTCATCTTGGTCACTCCGTTGTGACTTTACCCTTCCTGAGATTTCCAACTGTAAAAGTATATTCCCTCTGAAAAAGGGAAATTCGCAATCCGTATGTTGAGGCATGTTCTGGGCGCAAACCAGATGCAGATGGGGGAATTACGACGGGGTCCGGTCTCTGGCGTCGAATTGTCACGGGATTATAACTACCGGTTTCATAATCTCGATGAACGCCAGGCGGTTTCCGATGGCGCCTCTCCGAATTAAACCTGATTGCTTCTTGCGAATGTTGGAGGTTCACCCATGGCTTGTGATGCATCCCCAAGTAATTTAGTTTCGAGCTTGGAAAAGTGGAACGAGGCTAAAACAGCCGGTAGTGGTGATACAGCTTCAATTGAAAATGAGATTGCCCAGCAACTCCAAAACGAATACGCGACACTGTCTTCACAGGCTCTGAACAGCGATCCGAATCGTGTAAAGGATATGCGTGAAAATATCAATGCACAATTGGCTGAACTGGAAGCCTCTTGCAATATGCCGCACATGGAATTGATCGAAATCAACGGCGGTTTGCGGGTCGTATCCGGCAGCGGCAGAGATGGCTTCAACGTAAAGATCGACGAGAGCCAGGCTGAGCTAGCTGCGCTCTCTTTAAGTAAGTACGCGACTCAGGATACTGCCGGCGCAGTCGCGTCCGATAACGCAAAACGAGATGCAAGCGGAGGCGCGAAGCCGTGCGAAACTTCGACTCCTGCCGAAGCGCCGCGACCGGCATCCGTTCACAAACCTATTGCTAAATATGTTTCTGGTGAAAGACCAATCGCAGGTGGAGAAAAACTCACGGCTGGTGATTTTGACGCGAAAATGGAGAGAGACTATCACGACAACATGGTCTACAAGTTCAAAGATGGTTCTTCCGTCAAATTCGACGGAGCGCAACCGCCCAGACCTGTTGAGCTGACGAATGCACGTGGCGAGAGAATTTCCTTGAGCTATCGTGCCGAGTCAAAAATTCCCAATAGTTTCATCATGACCGACAGTCACGGAAGCGTTATCGAATCAGGCTTCAAGGGTCCGCGCGATCGCGAGTGGAATATCGATACGGGCAATGCAAACTGGAAAGTCAAAGAAGCTTTTCGTGGTGCACACATTACCGATATTGGTGTGAGAGAAGATTTGCAACTGGTTATGAGAGATAGGAGCGGCAACTTTATCGAACACAGGCGCGATGGTGATGTTTTGAAAAGAGACTTCCGCGGGCGTATCACCGGTGAAGTTACAATCGTCGGCCGGACGACTGAATTCAAGTACTCGGGCAAGGACATCAATCCTTCTGCCTACACTGTCATCGATGGTGGCGGAGCGATTATTGAGCACGCAGAGCGCAAGAATCATGCATGGAATGTTTTCAGACCGAAGCAAGGAACGACTTCACTCGACCCAGGCAATATGAATAATCCAGATAATCTCGTTCGCAACCCTTCTGATAAAGTCGCTTCGCTTCAGTTGAATCATCGTAACGGGAATGCTGTAATGCTACATGGAAACGATGACCGAACATGGCGTCCAGGCGATGATGAAAGACTTTGGCGTAAAACTACCGGTGGTGCTGAAACTATCACTCACCCTCGAGATAACGGCGAACCCGAGATGCAGCACTTTGTCGGCACGACCGGCGTGAAGACGCGCTACGAATACGATGAGAATGGCCAGGTGTTGAAAATGACCGAGCATCACCCAAATGGTGAAATCAATAAACTTAGCCGCAGGGATGTTTCGCAAGACTTTGTCGATGAGAAGGGCCGGCGCCAAAAGATAGAAGCTACACATCTTGCGGATGGTTCTGTTCGCATCAATTGGCTAGAGCGGAATTCTCAGATCGTTCAACGTCCCGACGGCACGGAAGTGCACGAGTTTATCGCCAAGGACGGACGTCGTCGCGTCCACAGCACCATCGACACGAAAGGCACTACGACTGAATTCGTTTACAACATAAGTACCGGTGAGCCGGTCCGGTTGAAAATCACCGATGCTAAAGGCAATCAGGATGTGTGGACGATCGAATCACCAATTAAGACAGGTATCGATAATCCGGTATGGAAGAACGGGGATCGCACCAAGACCTTCGAAGGTTCTGTCTCTGTTGAACGAGATGGTTCTGTGAAATACACAGGCCGAGATGGACGTGTCGCGCTGAAGACCCTGCGCGGCGTTACACTTGATGTAACACCGAATCCGACCATGATTCAATAGTTGGATCCTCTCGCGAGGCTGCACTATTTTATTTTGCCGATCTTTATAGCGTCGAAAAATTCCGGCGGTAATTTAGATGCCTTGAAGTTTTGTCCGCCGGCCATGAAAAGATATTGAAGTCCGGCGGATACGCAGACAATCGATTTTGCGGGCAGACCGGCTGAATCGGACAAAGTGTACTCTTGTGCTGATAATCCTTGAAAGTTGAAGGCTTGCTCCATTTTCGGCTTCTTGCCCTGACCGACGGAAGACATCATTGAAGTCATTGCTTGAGTGCGTGAATCGTCAGTGATTAATGCATTTTTTGGCTCGATGACTATGACAGTGAAGTTAACACCGTCAGCGGTGCCGGTCCAGGTTGTTCCGGCCTTGTCGGCATTGATCTTTTCTTTGAATCCGTTGGGAAACTTGAAAGAAAGCCGGTAATCAGCACGTACTACCGTTGCCCAGTTGTAATTGGATTTTGGTTTGGCCGGAGCAGCTGCTGCCGGATCCGGTGCGGCTGGCGGCGTCTCAGGTTTGGGAGTTTCGGCGATTGGTGCAGGCGGTTCGTCGCCTTTATTGAAGCTGCTTATCAGTGCTTTGAATCTTTCTTTGAAATTGGGAGGCACTTCCTGAGGGAATATCACTCGGGCAAGCAAATGGGACCTTTGCCGACTTGAATACGGAGCCATAGTCAGGACCATATAGAAACCGTTTGGTTTTTCAGATGGAATCTGATCCTTGTCAGCTTCTGAATACTCGCCAGGGGACAGTGTCACTGTGCCGACGATTCCACCGTCGCCTGGAACCATTGTGGGACGGTCCGGGTAGAATCCGTTTTTCTTGTGAGCTTTATACTCGAAAGTAATTTCGCCTCGACCCTTTTTAATAATTGCCTTGGGATATGTCTCGCGGACGAGCTTTTCCACCGCACCGCAAGGGTCGAGAGACATTGCAGAGAAGCCTTCCGAACTTTCCGCGCGAACCGGCACGCAATTAATCAGCGGCAAAAATGCCGAACAGCCGACTAGCAAAGATGCGAACACTAAACTCGATGTTTTTCTTGACAACATGGATCGCACTCCCCATTCCTTTCGATCATTGTTTGCCAAACAACATTTTAGCCTAAAGACAATGTGATGCTCGGTGGAAGGAATGCAGTTTTTGCGCGCAAGACGCACTGTCAGGCATGTAAGTGTC
>JAIETE010000147.1 GCA_019745505.1 Candidatus Obscuribacterales bacterium
GGCGAGCTCTTGCAGCTTGTCTTTGTCCTGGGCATCTTGCGGGAAGGTGGCAAGACCCAATGATGCAGTGATAACGCCGATGCCTTCCACCGGTTTCGCTCGAATTGCCGCGCAAATACGGTTTGCCACCATGCGCGCATTTTCGTGAGCTGTTTCCGGCAAGAGAACGACGAATTCTTCACCGCCAAATCGGCCTACGGTATCAACGTCGCGCACACTGCGCTTCATGACGTTGGCGATATGCTTGATGGCGGCATCCCCGAAGTGGTGGCCCAGCGAGTCGTTGATTTTCTTTAGATAGTCGAGGTCGACGATTATGTAAGAGAAAGGGTGACCGAATCGCTGGTAACGGTCGATTTCCTTGGTGAGCTGCTCGGTGAAATAGCGGCGGTTGAACAAGCCGGTCATCGGATCGGTGACGGCCTGGCGCTCAACCTGTGCAAACAGTTCGGCGTGGGAAACCACGACGGCGACTCTGTCGGCCAGGTCTGTGACCATGTGCATGTCTTTTTCCGGAAATGGACTTTCTCTCTCGGAAGAAACCAGGCACAAGCCGGCTTTGAAGTTACCGGCATGAACCAGAGGAAAGAGCGTTGCCGATTTCAAATCTTCCGGAATCTCTATCGTCTTGCCGGCAAGTTTTTCCTTGATTTGCTCGGCAGTCATGAAGATGCGCTGCTCGAGCTTGAGTTCGTCCAGCATGGAGAGCAACAGTTGCTCACCAAAATTGGGAATGGCAGGCTCCTCTTCTTCGATGACGGGCTCGCCGATTTCGTCGGGAGTTTGAATCACCTTTGCCGGCGGCGGCTCCAGTCCGGCAGTTTTGGACTTGGTGAAATCTTGCTGCTGGGAGTCAAAGAGCGAGACGACACAGAGGGACAATCCAAAATACTCATGCACGCATTCGACGAGAGTCTCCATGATCTGGTCGACTTCTTTCAAAGACTGACGGATTTCACTCGATACTTTGTTGATGAGAGCGGCACGGGCTTGCTCTGCGCGAATCATGGTGATCGCTTGTTCTGCCCGGATGACATTCGAGAGGTGGCCGGCAATCGTCAAACCGAGTTCTCTGTCTTGCGGTCTGAACTGCGGTTTGTTCGGCAAGCGTTGCCACAATCCGATAACACCCAGTCGCTCGCCTTCTGAAATGAGAGGCAGAACAAGAGCCATGTCGTGCCCGAAAAACTTGTCGCCCTTGCGCGTAAACTCGGCGTTGACTATCTTGCCTCTGCCGGACTCGAAAACCGCCACGAACGGATTGTCTTTGTTGTTCATGTCGACGAGCGAATGTCCGCCGCCTTTGATTTGCGCTTTAAGAACGTTCTCCTCCGCATCATACAAATAGATCTGCGAATGAGTGAAGCCCATGTGCTCGGCCACGAGCATAACTGACTTGACCAGAGACTCTTCTGTCGACTGACCGCGCGAATCGCGGAACAAGCTCGCGATTTCGTTGATCAGTTTCATTTCGCGCGCGTCCATCTCGATTTTGCTTTGGTCGAAAGATTGTTGAACTACGACCGAAAGCATTTCGGCTACGCTCTGCAGAATGACGGCGTCGTGCCTGCTCCACTCGCGCGGACCACCGCACTGCTGCAACTCGAGGAAGCCCGAGAAAATGCCGCGTGAACGCAGCTGCACCATCAGCCGTCCGCGCACCTCTCCCAATTCAATAAGAGAAGAGAGGGTGGGAGACATCTTATGCAAGTTGGTGTCGTGCGATGTGTCGGGAATGCTGATTACCCCGGCTCCGGACTCATCCGGGAAGCGGGAGAGAAACTCCAAAACGATCGCGGTAGATTCTTGCGAACCGAGCTGATTGCCCACAAAACAAGTATGTCCGCTGGTGGCGAATTCATTGGTTACGGCCAGCTGGTCGCCGACAACCTGCCAGATCAAACCTCTTTCGGCCTGCACGACTTGAGTAAGCGTCTCGATTGCATACTGCAAAATACTTGTCAGGTCGCTCGAATGCCGCAGCTGACCGATGATGTCGCTGATGATAGCCTGGGCAGGAACAGGAATGATAACGTCTTCTTGAGGTGCCTGATTCTCATCGGCCAGAGTCTGACGCAGTCCGCGCAAAGCGGACGGGCGCGGCGGCAACGGCTGCCCATCCGGTCCGATCACGGCGCCGAGTTTTTCAGTCAGGTCGCCTGTAGTTTCGAACTCGGACTCCGCGGTATTGAGATATTCCTGGTCCTTCAATTGTTTCGGCTTCGGCAGCTCGAATGCAGAAGGCTTGGGCAGAGGTTGCGTTCGCACTTGCTGCGCTCGGAGCTGATCGTTAGCGCCCCCGTCGCCGCCACTGCCGACTCCGGGCACCGCAAATGGTGAGGGAGGCGAAATCGGTGAGGCGCCGGGCTGCTGCGCCGGCAATGGTCTGGGCGGTGCCACTACGGCAGCGCTCGGAAAAGCGCTGGCTTCAAGGGCAATGGGGCTGACTTTGCCATGGTCGACGATGATAGGAGGCTGTTGCGGAATTTCCTGGGGCTTCAAAATCAAATTCTGCTGGATGGGCGATTTCACCACGGGCCAGAGATTGCGGATTTTGTCTACAAAATGATTGGCGCTGCCGCAAGGACCAAGATTGACCCGCGCATCCTCCAGGCGATTACTCTCGCCCAATTCGATAGCCTGCCAGGCAGGCAGCAAGCGATTGAACGCCTGGCGCACGATTTGCGCATTCATAGAACCGGAACACTGATATTTCTCGCCCTGTGGCGATTCGAGCGCCTGCTGTGCGTAGAGAATCAAGCACAGACCGCGGCTCTCGATGAGAAAACACCACTCATCCGGTGTGTCCTGGCGATCTTCGGAAAAGATTGAGACGCAAAAGGCGTCACGCATCAGCTCCTTGAACCTGGGACCTGTAGGCAACAGCCAGGCAGCCGAACGGCGCGACCAGTAGACCAATACGGGGGCAAGCTTCTCGGCGACCGCCAACTGCTCGACATCACGAATAAACGGCAAGAATTCGGCAGGCGAAAGGATGCTAAGCGGCAAAGCGCCCGGCCCAGCTTGCTGAACCAACATCATCTGCAGTTGTGAACCGCCAGGCTCCGCCATCGTCGCCCACCATTTGCCAATAGATGTCGTAGGAACAGACCCCAGACATCCGCCATATTACTAATACCCAAAACAAGATCAGATTAATCTTGCTGGAATTTAGCATTCGAGCCCGAAACGCTTTGCCTTTCCCGCTTACATGCTAGGATGTCGACTCCGGTTATCGGCATGTCGAGGAGAGCCCAGCTTTATCGGCATGTGAGCAGGCTCGAAAAGAGCCCCATAACCAGCTTGACTTCGCACATAACGAAACGCACCGATAGTATGAATGTAGACAAAGCCACGATAGAACAGGCCCCTCAGAAGGCGAGCGAGCTGCGCGCCTCCCAGGTCTACAAGGAAAATCTCGAATTCTGGCACGGGGCTTGGAATATGTGCACCAAGCCCTATACAAAAATGCCCGACCTCGAGTATGTGCCCTGGCTTCCTGAGCGCTTGCGTAAGGCCTCTGCCCAATCCATTCTCGATTTGGGCTGCGGCAGCGGCTGGCTTTCCGTATACCTGTCCAGAGAGGGATTCACGGTCACCGGCATAGACGTTGCCGACCATGCTCTCGAGCTGGGAAAACAGTGGGCGGACATGGAAAGTCTGCAAATCAAATTCGATGCAGGCGACCTGGGCGACCTTCCCTATGCGGACAATAGTTTCGATGCGGTCGTCGCCAATTCAATCATTGAACACCTGCCGCTCTCCTTGGCAGTTGTAGTGATGACGAAACTGAAATCGGTAATCCGCAGCGGTGGCACATTCATAGGTTGCTTTGACAAGGTTGGAACCGGTCCGGGTGAATATTTCAAACTCGAAGACGGCACGCAGGTCTATACGGACAAATCGCGAAAGGGCATGATGCTGCGCTATTTCCCAGATGAAGAACTGAAAGAGCTGCTCACTGGATGGAAGATTGACGAGTTTAAGACACTGGATTCCGGCACTCGATTCGTCGTCGCACACACTTAAGATCTGATGCCCTCATATGCAGTGGCATCGCGTGAAATGCAATGCAAGCAGTAAATAAAAGTCCAAACGAAGAAGAGTGCCGCAAAGCGCTGCAGGAAGCCGAAACGCGTCTGGGGGCGGAAGACGCGCAATTAGTTCCGCTGCTCGATCAACTGGCCTATGCCTGTCACAGCACGGGCAAGTACGCCGAAGCGGAAGAATGTTATTCCAGAGCAATTACGATAACCGAAAAGAAGGAAGGTTCGAAGTCACCGCTTTTGGTACCACGACTGCATAATCTTGCCGTGCTTTACCGCATTCAAGAAAAGTTCAAAGAAGCAGAGCAGGTCTACATTCGCACAATTTTACTTACAGAAAAATTGCCCCCGGATGGAATTCTCGATCTGGCAACGCAGAAAAATTTTCTGGCCGGTTTGTATTTTGCATGGGGGCGCCTTCCCGATGCTGAAAATCTGGTCAAAGACTCGCTGGAAATCTATAAAAAATCACTTGGCGCAGACCACGAGTATGCCGCATTCTGCTTGATGGGTTTATCGCTGATTTACAAACAGCAGGGCAAGGAAGAAGAGGCAAATCACTGCTTTTCCGAATGCGAAAGGCAAATGAAGGGGGCTGCCCGCCTCGAGTATCTGGAAAGCTTCCAGGATATAAGCCACAGTCTCTTTTTCCTCTCCCGGCAGCATTTCCGCCAGGGACGCCTGGACGACGCGCAGATTCTTTTCCGCTATGCACTGCTCAGCGAAACGTGGGAATTGTGGCCCTATCACCCTTTCGTCTCACAGAGCCTGCATTTGCTCGCCGACTTGTACGCGGCCCAGGGTATGTTCGGTGAAGCCGAACATATCTATAAAAAGGCTCTGGCACTGCGTCAGAGCATTCTTGGCGACCAACATCCAACAGTGGCTGCCACAGCGCATTCGCTGGCAAAACTTCTGCATCGAGAAAGAAGGTTGGAAGAAGCTGAGAATCTTTACAAGCTTTCCCTGTCAATAAGAAGGCGCGCTTCGTATCCACCGCTGCTTGCGCAGACTCTGACTGCCTATGCGGAATTGCTCAAGGAAAAGGCAGAGAGCGAGGAAGCGAAAAAGCTGGAAGAAGAAGCAAAGCGCATTCTTGATTCATACAGCCCGTCAGTGCATGACAGGACTTGATTCCAGGCATATATAACGACAATGTTATGTGGTTGCAAAATCTCTGAACATAGGCGCATGGGCGCTTATATCTAAACATTGCGCAGGGCACGATGTCCCATACTTGTGCTATAAAGACAACGTGACAAGTCACGTTCCATACGCGCAGGAACAGTTAAGGAGTATCCCATGAAGAAGAGTTTGGCAGTCGGTCTTATGATCGCCATTTGCAGTTTTACCGCTACCGCTGCACAAGCAGAAGATAGCAAAATCAAAGAAGCTGGCAAGAAAGTTGGCAATGCAATCGTATGGCCATTCAAAGCCGTCGGCAAAGGCCTCAAGGCTATGGGCAACGGCGCCAAGAAGATGGTAGGCAAAGGCTCGTAATCAGCCAAACTGCTTGAAGACTTTGTAAGGGCGATGCAATGCATCGCCCTTGCCTTTTTGGGTTTACTCTAAGAGCACTTCAATTCCGTCCACATCCGGTCGTAGGTGAAAACCGCCTTGCCTACGTCGCCAATCTCCTCGCAACGAGCCAGAACATTCTCGTTTGGATAGAGCACTTTGTCTTGCCGCAATTCATCTTTCACAAGCGGCAGAGCAAGTTTGTTGGGAGTAGCGTAGCGAGTGTAGTTGGCGATTGCCGCGCCGACGGAAGGTTCCAAAATATAATTGATCCACTCGTAAGCTCTTTCAGGATGCGGAGCTGTTTTTGGAATGCATAGACTGTCCATCCAAATGGAACATCCGCTCACCGGAATCGCATAACCGACATCCGGATTTTCCCGTCTGGCCTGATAGGCATCACCGCTATAGACCAGCGCCAGCCAACAATCTCCGCTGACCAACTGGGTGATCACCTGATCCGATGAGTAACACATCGTCAAAGGTTTTTGCAACTTCAGATCTTCGGTGGCTTTGCCAATGAGCGCTTCGTCGGTAGTGTTGTATGAATGTCCGCGCCGTTTCAGCGCTGCGCCAATCGTTTCTCTGGAATCGTCCAGCAGCGTTATTCTGCCGGCCATGCGGGCATCCCAAAAGACATCCCAATCGGCGGGAGTCTTATCCATCGCCAATTGCGGCATTTGCAAATCGGCATCCTTGATCGTCATGACATTGCGAATTGCGGTGGTATTGTATCCAATACCAGTAGTGCCCCAGGTATATGGAACAGAGTATTTCAAACCCGGGTCATGACCAGGGTTTTGGAAGCGTTCCATAATATTCTTCAGATTGGGAATTCTGGAATGATCCAGGGGCTGCAACAACCCCAGTTTGACGAGTTGCCGCAGCATATACCCGGTCGGAACAACGATGTCATAGTCGGACGCGCCGGCTTGAAGCTTGGCCAGCAGAGCCTCATTAGACGCGAATGTATCATAGACAACCTGCACTCCCGAACGCTTTTCGAAATCGGGAATCGTGTCCGGGTGAAGATAATCCGCCCAGCTGTATATGTTTACTGAATTTCCTTCGGTTTTGCTTCTGCCGCCCAGCCCGCAGCCGACCAGCCCGGGAGCCAGGACTGCTCCAGTCATACCTCTAAGGAATGTACGCCTCGAGAGACTCAAATCTAGTCTCCCGCCTTATCACTGCCTACGGATGCAGCCTGCTTTTCCGCTGAGACCGAGAGATCAGAGACATTGACGGCTTCGCCTTCTTTCAACAGGGTGCAGTGCTTCCAATCTACTTCCAGGGCGACGGGCTGGCCGATATCGAATTCGACCGAGCGATCCTCGACGGAAGCAGCCCGCAGGTCGACTCCCAGATTCGTCCTGATTGCATATTCGGTGGAAGCGCCGAGATAACTTCTCTGCAAGACCTGGGCGGAAATGGCGTTTGGCGTGCCCTGCGCGACCAGTTTGAGCGCCTGAGGCTTGACAGAAACCAAAATTTTGTCGCCGGGCGTGATACCGGTTGCGGTATCATTTTCGATCGTCACTTCCTGCTCGTCTTTCAGTTTGACCCGAGCCGATTTGCTGTCCGCTGATACAAGCGTGCCTTCGAGCAGATTGGTATTGCCGATGAACCGCGCCACAAACGGCGTCGCCGGTCTTTCGTAGACTTCTCTGGGCGTGCCGACCTGCTCCAGATTGCCGTTATAGAAGACTGCTATCCGGCTCGAGAGGGCCAGGGCCTCGTCTTGATCGTGAGTAACCATTACGAATGTCATATCCAATTCTCGCTGCAAGCGAGCCAACTCGCTCTGCATCTCCTCTCGAATCTGCGGATCGAGTGCGGACAGCGGTTCGTCCAGCAGCAGCACTTTGGGTCGATTGACGACCGCTCGAGCCAGCGCGACGCGCTGCTGCTGCCCGCCGGAAAGCTGAGCAGGATAACGCTGAGACAAATGTGATAAGCGCACCAGATTCAGTGCCTCGCCGACGCGCGCGGCAATCTCGTCGGTCTTGATCTTTACTCCGGACTTCAGCCCGAAAGCTACATTTTCGAATACCGTCAAATGAGGAAAGAGCGCATAACTTTGAAAAACCATGTTGACCGGCCGTTTGTGCGGCGGAACACCCAGGACATTCTGACCGCCGACAAATAACTGTCCGGACGAGGGTGTCTCGAAACCGGCAATCATCCGCAGGAGTGTCGTCTTGCCGCAACCTGACGGTCCCAGAAGACTGAAGAATTCACTTTCTTCCACATCGAGATTGAGCGTGCGCACCGCCTGGGTCGCTCCGAAGCGCTTGGAAATCTCGATTGCCTGGATGGCTTTGGCGCTCATCCCCTCTTTCCTGTGCTGCCGCTCATCATGTCTCGAATTTGAAAAGCGATCTGCAAGTTTAGCAATACTTCTTGCGAGTCGATATCAACTTTGAGAATTTCCGCAATCTGCTCGAGGCGATAGCGCAGTGTGTGTCTGTGAATGAAAAGGGCACGAGCAGCCGAATTCAAATTGGCGCCCTCGGCCAGATATACGCGCAAGCTTGGCACCAGCTCGCTTTCCCACTCTTCGTCATAACTTTCAAGTGGTTCGATGATTTCCTCGCAAAAACGCTCCAATTCCGGATGGTCGATCATCAAGTACAGCAAGCGTTTTACGCCCAAGTCGCCGTAGCCGATCGTAAATTCCTTGTTGCCGTGCATCATCGACCCGACAATCAGCGCCTGCCTGGCTTCTCTGTAGCTGTCGGGCAGGTCGAAGGTAGTCTCAGCCATCCGGCCGGCGCCTATCTGTATCTGCGCATCAGCGCCACCGGGCTTCTGTTTGACCAGCTCTTTGAGCTCTTTGTGCAGAGCCTCAGCCACCTGCTGCCAGGTCTTGCCCGAATTGGTCAGGTAGGGCATAACGACTGTCGCCGTTCCCTCAATCTCGGTCATCACCCCGAAATTCTCCGCCAGCCCGTCCAATGCCAGGGGCTGCCCCTGCGCATTGAGCGCGCTGGCGGCAAAGACGAGTATGCCGTCGGCCATGTCGAATCCATAGTGCTGGTCCATGCGTTCCTGGTCGGAAGCAGCCAGGGTGCCACCCAAAAGCAGATCCTTGAGCAGGCTCTTCTGGGTAGCGGCGAACATCGGTCCGGTCTGGCGATTTTGATGAAATTCAATCATTGCCGCCAGTGCCGCCGGGCGCAATAGTTCGGCGATCGCTTCCATATCGTCGTTCGGTCTGACCATCGAAGATATATAGCCGACAATATTTTCGCCCAAAAGAATCGGGGCGACCAAGCGCTTGCCGACTTTGAGGGTCGGGATAATCCAATCGTTGCCGTCATTCGAATCAGCAACCTTGAGCTGTTTGCGAACGGATTTATGGACTTCGTCCACCAAGCTGCGCTGCTGGCTGGCGGGAGTGCCGCCCATATTTTTGGAAGCCATCAGGGTAAATTGCGCCGATTCAATGCTGAGCGGGCGATTGAGCTGGTTGGAGACCTCCTCGACAAGCCCTTCCAGGCCTTCCTCGACAACCAAATTCATTAGAAAGGTGTGCAGCCGGGTGGAGTTGAGCTTCAACTGGCGCAAGAAAGTAAAGCGGACCTCGTCAGCGATCTGAGCGAGATCTCCGAAGCCCGGCAGGCTGATCAGAGGCACGTGCACTTCCCGGCAAACCCGGATCAACTGCTTTAATGCCGCATCGGCATTGCCGGACGGCGCAAGCGCAGGCACCACCAGCTTGGCAACAGGCTCAGCCCCGCTCTGCCCGCGTCCGGCTCGGGCCGTGCGAACAGTCGAATCGGCCAGAGACTTGATTACAACGACAGCGGAAAGCTCGGCGACATTCTTCAATTCCTTGCCTTCGAAAGCTTCGATTTTGTTGACCAGCAAGCTTCCCGAACGAAATGGAGAAGTGAGATTCGAGATCACCTGGGTGACTGCCGTATCGATTTTGTCTTCGCCGCAAAGCACCTGCGCTTCGGCGAACGCCTCAGAACTGAGCAATTGGCGCAAGGTTGGCTGATATGCGAACTGAGAGTGAACCATATATCGATAACTCTTATAGTCCTATCTTAACTTGTTGAAGCCCCAACCCGACTACTTAAACCGAGATCCGGCAAAGAAGATAAAAAATGAACGGCTTATGGACGGCCGGAAAGCTTTTTCCAGCAAGCCTTTTGGGGTATTCCCCGGAAGGGCGAAAACAGCGCGGCGAAAGATTTTGGCTCGCTTTCTCTTGTGTTACGGATTAACGGGTGATAACATCCGTCGCTTGGAAGCCAAAACTGGGTTTTTCATTTAAGGAGGATATCGAATGAACCGTGCTGAGCTGATCAGCGAAATTGCTGAGCTTACCGGACAACCCAAGACCATTGTCAGCGAGACTATCTCGACCTTCCTGCACACCATTACCGGTGCAATCAGCAAAGGCGAAAAAGTCACGTTGGTAGGTTTCGGTACGTTTGAAAGACGCAACCGTCAAGCCAGAACTGGTCGCAACCCCAGAACTCTCGCCCCATTGCGCATTCCTTCCAGCCGCGTCCCTGCTTTCAGAGCCGGACAAGAGCTCAAGGACATCGTCAATGGCAGCACGCGCCAAAAAGCGTATGCTTCGCAAACAAAGTCTTCTGCCAAGCCGGCTGCAAAGTCCGCGAAGAAGACAACCAAAGCATCGAAAGGCCGCAAGCGCTAATTGATCTTAGGCAGTTAAAACAAGGGTCGAGGGCGAAAGCTCTCGACTTTTGTTTTGGGGATGATACCGCGGGAGGTAGCACCCCAATTTCAGTGACTGGCATTTGCTGTCACCAGCCTTGATACCACTTCAGTTTTTTGCTGCTCCCTAACACAAAGAAGCGCTTTACATGAGGGCTGGCGATGGTTAAAGGGAGGTCAAATTTTCGCATTTTTGGTGCGCCTGAAATCCGGCAGGTCTAGGTAATACCGCCAACGACACCACCGCAAAATATCGAAGACATATACCGGCGATGATTAAACTTTCTTAGAATTGATGGAATCTTGCATTTTGCCTATTGAGCTTGACAACAGTTTGAGACAAAATTAATTCAACTTCTTCTATTACAAATTAGCCAAGCAGCGGGTCCCCACCCGTAGCAACCGCGTCACAGCACATCTAGAAAGCACGCCCCATGAACGATCACATCCACAACTTCAACCAAAGATTGCTCGGAATGTTTGAAAGAAAAGCCGAAGAATTCACGAGATACTCGCAAGAAGAGAATTCTTCAGCCACCGTTGCCGCTCAGATTGCCGGAATGTACAGCGAACTGGCCGAACTCGTTAAGCAATAGAGGCGGCACAGGCTCACAAACAATAGAGAAGACGGCGTGGCAATCCCGCGCCGTTTTTTATTGTCATATGGCGCCCGCAGCAGTGAGCTTTTCACGAACTGTGCCTTTCGATTGAGTATGATCTGACACGCAGCGACCGAGTGCTCGAAAAGGAGTTGGCAATGCCTTATACCGACAAAACGTCAAAAGAAATGGCGGACGAATTTGTGGATGTCTACCTGTCCATCCTGCAGAAAGTAGAGTCCAGCGGTCTTTCGATCAGCACTGCCGACGCAGCCAGAGTAGCTCTGGACATCATTGCCAATTTGAACGGATTCGACAGACCGTCACCGGATGCCAGCAACGGCTAAGCTCTCGCAATCGGCAATCGATGGCCCCACCCTGTCACTGAATGTGGTGCGGGTGGCAGCGTTGCCTGAGCTGCCACCATATCTGGCGCCAAAATCGACATTGGCGCGGTCCCGCGGAGGGCGACGTCAAAAACTTTCAAACGGACTGCCGCCCCTCAGCCTGGGTGGGTCTCTCTAAAACTTTTGCCAGAAAAGCCCGAAAACCGCCACTATTTCTACTTTTTAAGCTGTACGCCGTCCAAATTGGGGCATTTCCCATGGACAACCTCCAGGCTTTGATTTAATCTACAATCACTTGATTTCCGCGCCGGTGTGGCGACGTGAAAGCAGGGGACGACCATACCGCTTGCCTTATGCGAAGGCGGCGGAGAATTCACCTCCCGAATTTTGGGGAGGGTAGTGGTTGGCTTAGCTGACGAGGTGATAGACATGGATTTCTTCTATATATTCGGCGGCATCGTAGCGCTCGTTCTGCTCATAGCCATTGCCGAGCCGCAGAGATTCCTTCCAGCGCCTAAAGACAAGAAATTCAAAGTCGGTGCCACTTACTGGGGTCATTATGTCGACACCGAAGCAGAAGCGCCCGTAGAACAAAGAACTATCGAAGTAACCAAATCATCGGCCAAGGAAAAGACCTGCATCGGTCACACGACCTACGCAATGGGACGCGGCGTCAGCATGCGCGGCGCATAAACGCGTAGAATATGCCTGGCAGTCGAACACAAATGAGCAATCATTTGGGTTTCACGCCATATTCGGACCCTTTCCCGGTGATGCATCTTGCTCTTTCCATCCAGATCCGCGCTGCTTCCGGCTCTTGTCCTGCTCTGCCTGTCCGTCCAGCCGGTTTACAGCCTGCCCGCGGTCGACGTCAAACCGCCGCCCCTCAGTGAGAAGGATTTCGGCAGCCAGATAGGCATCGACTTCAGCAAGACTCCCGAGTACAGAAAGGAGACCGAGAAGGCGATTGATGACGCTTACGGCGCCTGCAAACAGTTCTTGAAAGACAAGCAAGCCGGCCGTGCCAGAGGCATACCGGCAGTCGTCAGCGACCTGGACGAAACCCTTATCGATAACCGCCCGCACTTTGTTGCGAACCCCAAATTCAGCTGGCCGGCATTCGAAGCCTGGATCAAAAAAGCGGAGGCTCCGCTGCTCCCCAAGACCGCCGAGTTTCTTTCCTGGGCAAGGAAGAACGGCTTTGCAATCTTTTTCGTGACGGGGCGCAGAGAAGGCTTGCGCGCCGACACGATAGCTAATTTGATCAAACGACAGGTAGCCTACGACGGCTTGCTGATGCGCAAAGAGGGCGACAAAGGCGGAGCCGAATCGGTGAAAGTGCCGCTCAGGCAAGAGGTTGAGAAGATGGGCTTTACCATCGTTGTGAATATCGGAGATCAGTGGTCCGACCTGGCCGGGGGCCATGCTGTCGACTGCGAAAAGCTGCCCAACAAAATTTACCTGGTCGAATAGCGAACAGCTTATTTAGTGCCGTAGAAAATTTGCGCCATAAACGCACAGTCTTTCAATTCGGCGATACTGGCATAACGATCGCGGAAATCGGCCGCGGTCAATCGCGCAATAATTGAATCCAGTTGCTGGCTGACGCGTTTGTTATAGGAGCGCGGATGCAGAGCCTCTGCGCCTTTTACCGGCGACCGTCCGGTGATGAGAAAGAAGAGCGTCGCTCCCATCGAATACATATTCGAGCGCTCATCCGGCTTGGAATTGATGCGCTCCGGTGCCAGATACTTCATGTAGCTCTTGCCGGCACGGGCGGTAAATATGCCGCGACTGGGGTCCGGTCCGAGATCTATCAGCTTCAATGTATTGCCGCGCCACATCTGCAGAATGTCGGGCGTCAAATCGATATGCACCACCGGTGATGGCTGATCGTGCAAATGCCCGACGACATCGGCCATTTGCAAGAGCAATCCGATCACGGTCTTCTCATCCAGTGGACCTAATTGCCGTATCTGTTTTTTCAAAGAAAAACCTTCCAGATACTGATGCACCAGATAGCCGTAATCGCCTTCTACAAAATAGTCGAGAACAGGGACGATATTGGGGTGATCGATTTTGGCGATGCGTTTTGCATATTTCATGAAACGCTCGGCCGAGTCCGGCATATCGGGATCGCGAGGCGCGATCAGGTGATAGCGCTTCATCACCGCAACCTTCTTCAGGAAATTGCCTTCGGCATCCATGACTTGGTGGGAAACCAGGTAGGAGTTGCCGAATCCCGGTCTGTCCACCTGGAAAAGAACCTTGTAATCGCCTTCTTTGAGATCCGCGCCCTCCTTGAGGCGCTCCGGGTCGGTCTGGCT
>JAIETE010000219.1 GCA_019745505.1 Candidatus Obscuribacterales bacterium
GAGAAACTGGACATTATGCCGCTCTATTTCAGCAATGCAGACGGCAAGCGCTACAGAAGTCTGGGCTGCTGGCCCTGCACGGGAACTGTCGATTCGTGCGCCTCGACTCTGGAAGATATAGTTGACGAAATTCGCAACACGAAGACTTCCGAGCGCGCCGGTCGTGCTCAAGATAATGCTGATACCTATGCAATGCAAAAATTGCGCAGTCAGGGATACATGTAACAGATGACAAACGAACAACGAAAAATAGTTATCGTCGGCCATGTCGATCACGGCAAATCGACTCTATTAGGTCGTTTGCTAATGGATTTCGGCAAAGTTCCGCAACAGACAATCGAGAAAGTAAGAAAGGTCTGCGAATCACGCGGCGTGCAGTTGGAGCCGGCATTCTTCCTTGATGCTTTTCAGGAAGAGCAGGAGCAGGGCATCAGTATTGACACTACTCGCGTCAATTTCGAATTCGAAGGGCATCGCTTCCTTTTAATCGATGCTCCCGGGCATCTCGAGTTTCTCAAAAACATGACCTCCGGCGCATCAGGCGCCGAGACTGGAATTCTGGTCATCGATGGACATGAGGGCATCGGCTCCCAGACTCTTCGGCATTTGAAGATTCTGGGCATTCTTGGTGTCGGACGGGTTGTAGTTGTCGTCAACAAAATGGACAAGAGCGGCTACAAGCAAGCTCGCTTCGAAGAAGTAGCTACGGAAATTCGCGCCCATGTAGAGCGAGAAGGGCAAACATGCCTGGCTGTCGTGCCTATCTCCGCGTTGAAAGGTGAAAACCTCACCGCCTCCTGTGAAGGATTGTCCTGGTATGCGGGTCTGCCGCTGCTACCGCAGCTGGTGGCAAGCACTACTGCCGTAGCAGTTGATGACGTAGAGGCGGCCAATCGCGAGCCTCTCAGAATGGTTCTTCAAGACGTCTATCGTTTTACCGATGAGCGTTTCTATGCCGGTCGCATCATTTCCGGCTCGATCGCACCCGGTGCACGGGTATTCTTTTCTCCCTCCGGCAAAGTATCGACTGTCGAGGCTCTGGAGACTTTCCCTCCGCGCGATTTGCAATTGGCTGTAAAAGGCGACTCGGTCGCACTCCGGCTGAAAGATCAAATATTCGTCGAGCGAGGCGAAATTGTTTCACTGCCTGAGCAAACGCCGGAAGTAAACAATGAATTGCAAGCCAAACTGATATGGCTCAATTCCGAGCCGCTCGATTGGGCACAGGAATATTTGCTCAAAGTCGGCACTCAGGAAGTATCATGCCGATTGGAACCAAGCAATATGGTCTTCCAGCAAATCGGCAATGGGGATTTCGTCGACGTCATTATCAAAGCGCAGAAGCCGATCTGCTTCGATCGCTCTAATTCCAGGAATTTCGGAGTCGACAAATTCGTCATCTGCACCACTTTTGAAACAGTGGCATGCGGATCGATTATGGCTTTGACCACAGCGACTCCTCAGGGAGCGCAGAAGAGCAAAAATATCGTCGTCGAGTCCGGTTTCGTCAAACGTGAAGAGCATGAGAACAGGCACGGGCACAAGGGCACGGTACTCTGGATGACCGGACTGTCCGGAGCCGGCAAGAGCACCCTGGCAAAGGCTCTGGAAAGACGATTGTTTGCTGCCGGTTTCCGTGTACAAGTTTTGGACGGCGATAACCTCAGAAGCGGCATTTGCGCCGACCTGGGATTTGAGCCGGAAGATCGCGCCGAGAATATTCGTCGCGTCGCGCACCTTTCGAAACTTCTCCTGAACACAGGCACGATCGTTATATCTGCTTGTATTTCTCCCTACGAAAAGGACCGCCGCATTGCCAAAGAGATAATCGGCGCAGAGGATTTCCACGAGTTGTTCATCTTCTGCCCGATCGAAGTTTGCCAGAGCCGCGATCCCAAAGGGCTGTACAAGAAAGCGACGGGCGGACAAATCAGTGATTTCTCCGGACTCAATGCGCCTTATCAGCCGCCGTCCAATCCTAAATTACGTCTTGACTCGAGCACGATGAGTATCGAGGCTGAAGTAGATTCGATTATCGCAATGCTTCAGACCGAAGGTATCAAACCGCCTGTGACGGCTGTAGGAGCCCGTGGTGAACTGGCATGGAAGCCGTGAAAATGGACGGGGTAGAGGGGAGTGCAAGGCTCTTTAAGCGGTATTTCTAGAGAACCGGCACAGACAATGCCCGCCTTAGAAGAGCGCGGTGAATCCGGCAAGAGAGAATCCGTTGCGGTCATGCGCTCCGACCTGTTTTTGCTCGGGGTATTGATACTCCTGGAAGTTTTGGTTTTCGCTCCGTTCGTAGGCAAGATCGGTTTCTACCTGGACGATTGGACTATGGTTTCGCTTCTGCACGGCGGACCTCAAGACATAGGCGGTGCCTTCGCCAATTATTTCTTCAATGATCCAAAAGTGATTATTCGCCCTGTCGAAGTGCTCCATTTCGGGCTTCTCTACCTGATCTTCGGCACACGGCCTTTGGGCTATCACCTGGTAAACGGATTTTTCGAAATTTGTGTTTGCGCGTTGCTTTACTTCGCATTAAAGCGCTTTACCGGCAGTCGTTTTCTGGCTTTTGCATCGACCGCCGCCTTTATCTTGTATCCGATTCGTGATTCGACGCACTACTGGATCTTGTGCAGTTCCGTATCGCTGAGTCTGGCTTTATATCTGGGCAGTCTCATTTTGTCTTTGAAAGGGCTCGATGAGAAGCGAATCGGACTCTATACAGCCGCCGCCGTGCCTTTTGCAATCAGCCTTTTCAATTATGAGGTCTTCATGCCGTTTGCCTGCGTGAGTGCCCTCTGCGTGCTCTTGATGAGCCTGAGAAGCCAGGGCGTTGCCGGCTCCATTCGCCAGGCGATTTATTCTTTCATTCCTTTGTTCGTTAGTGCTCTTGCCTTGTTTGGCTACCAGCGATTTATCGTTCCTCGTTTGGGTATCGGCTTTCTGCATAAAGTCGAATTCGACCCGGGTCAGGTATTGCATGTGATTGCAGCCGGCGCCGGAATTTCCAACATTTTTTCGGCGCTGCCGTTTTTTCAAGAGCAAGTGTCGATTTTGCTTATGCACCCCTTAAGCACCGGTGAAGTCCTTTCACTGGCTGTAATTCTGGCCGTATCAGCATTGACGTCCTTTATTCTGCTCACCGCCGAGGCTGGCTCCGTGCCTTTGCGCACGATGGCCGAGCTCGCCATTGTCGGAGTTGTTTCGATCGTAACCTCACTGGCGATTTTTGGATTGAACAATCAGTACGAGCCCACTCTTCTTACTCTCGTCAATCGCATATTCACAGGCGCTTCACTGGGCTGGTGTTTGATTTTCAGCTCTCTTGCCATGCTTGCCGCCCGATTGTTTTTCAGAAAAGTCGCAAACATAGAGGCACGCAAGATAACAGTGATACTGATATCCGGATTGCTATCCTTTGCTTGCCTCTATTTCACGCTTGTAAATTGGCAGCTGGCCAGCCCCTGGGTTGTTTCTCAGCGAGCCCAGCAAGACGTCATCTATCTGGTGAGAAAAATGCGCGGAAAGATAGCGCATCCTGATGCCCTGCTCCTCACGGACTTCCCTCGCTATGTGATGTGGAGTCCTATATTCGACGGCACCTGGGACTTTCAATCGATGGTGCGGATTGTTTTGAATGATCCGAAAATCAGAGGGGGAGTCGTCTGCGATCGGCTTGTCGTCGGAAAAGACGAAATAAAGGATATCTCGGTCGGCTACACTTGCGCGTCTTATCCTCTCAAAAATATCAAGGTTTTCGTTCCCGGGCGCAACGAGCTGATTTCAGTCACTTCGCCGCAGCATTTTGTGGAAATTGCCAGAGCCAATAGCAAGAAGTCGGAGCTCAGTGCTGATACGCTGACCAAGTGGCAAAATCAAGCCGATGCATTGCGACCCGCAATTTCCAAAGGCGCAGAGTGATGAATCCTGGAATATCAATACTTCTGCCTGTCTATAATGGCGAGAAATTCTTGGAAGCTGCTGTTGCCAGTGCTCTTGCCCAGACATATAAAGACTTTGAACTGGTCATTGTCGATGATTGTTCTTCAGATGGTTCGCCTGCCCTGATTGAGCGTTTAAAGAAGCAAGATTCACGAATCAAGTCATTCCGCAACGAAAAAAATCTGGGTCTTTTCGCCAACTACAATCGTTGTCTAGAACAGGCTTCAGGAGAATACATCAAGCCATTTGCGCAGGACGATATTCTCTATCCGTCCGCGCTATCGACGATGCTCTCGATTCTCTCGAAGGACAAGTCCATAGCTCTCACCTCCTGCGCTCGCAATATCATCGATGCCGATGGCCAAGTCGTAAGCAAGAAGTGCGTTTTTCCCCAATCGCGGCAATTGAAAGGTCAGGACGCCGTGCTCTACAACATGCTGGCGTTGACAAACTGGATTGGCGAGCCCAGTACAGTGATGTTCAGAAAGGAGTATGCCGGCACCGGATTCGATACCACGCTTTTCCATTACGGCGACCTCGATATGTGGTTCCGCGTCCTTAAGCATGGCAACTATTACTTCATTGCCGAGCCCCTCGCCGGCTTTCGCACACACGCCGGCAGCGCCACAAACAAGAATCTGTCCGGTCTTCTTTTTGCTCTGGATATCATTTCGATGTCGCAAACTTATGCCCAGGTGCTTCGAGAAACAGGAGTTGACGATGAACTCTACAAGCGTTGCATCGCCGAATACGCTGCTCTGCAGGTGGATGAGTTGGTTCGCAAAGATGGCTTGACTCTGGAAGGCGTTATCGAGGCGGCAAGAAAAGGCTCGAGGATTGGAATCTGCAGCGATGAGGAAACAGCCTTGAGGATGATGGACGCATTTGTCGGCCTCAGTTTTCATACCTTGCGAGCTCTCACTCATACTTTGCGAGACCTCAGTGACGTTCAATGTCGCCTCGGATCCGACAAGGAATATCTGAGCCGTCGATTGCAGCACATGGAACAAAGCACGTCCTGGCGATTGACTGCGCCGATACGAAAGTTGCTCAGTCAGCAAAAACAGTAATTCGACCTAGAATTGAAAGTATATGAAAGGCGTTGTGCTGTCAGGGCAGAACGTGACGATAGAGAAGATGACGATGGCGAAATAGAGCGCTTTTACCGGAGCCGGAACGCGCTGAAAATAACCTGATTGTCTCAAGTGACCAACCAGCGGGGTGGCAACCAATAATAACGCCACCAGCGCTATTGCAGTGGGGATTATGACGGGCAGCTCGGGCCGAAAAACAAGAAAGTGCCCGGCTTCTGCTTTAGTGAAAATGGGCGACATAAAGACCATCTTCTTGACCATGCTGAATGCCGCGCCGATATCCGTAACGCGGAAAAACACCCAGCCAATGCATACTGCGTGGAAGGTGAGCAGAATTGATAAGACGTTGAACGCCTTGCTGTCCAGGAAGGTGCGCAAATGAGTCGTGTTGTCGCGCCACTGAGAGAAATTCCTGTGCACGATCAAGCAGAGCCCGTGGTAAATGCCCCAAACCACGAAGTTCCAGGATGCTCCGTGCCAGAGCCCGCCCAGTGCCATGGTCAGCAAGAGATTGCGATCGGTGTGGAGTTTGCTGCCTCTCGAGCCGCCTAGTGGAATGTACAGGTAATCTCTCAGCCATGATGACAGGGAGATATGCCAGCGTCTCCAGAAATCGGACATATTGGCGGCAATATAGGGCAAGTTGAAATTGAGCGGTATGTGGTAGCCGAACAGCAGTGCGCTGCCGCGGCCTATATCTGTGTAGCCGGAGAAATCGAAGTAAATTTGAAACGCGAAAGCATAGGCCATCAGCCAGGTCTCCAGCGACCCGTAGGAGGCGTGCGTGTTGGCCATCATGTCGACAAGCACCGCCATATTGTCTGCCAGAAGCAACTTCTTCGCGACACCTGTAATGATCAGTGGAATTCCTTCGTCGAAATAGCTGAGGCTGATTTTCTTCTCTTCTTGCATTTGCGCCTGGAAGTCGGGGAAGCGCTTAATCGGTCCGGCAATTTGCGTTGGGAAGAAGGCGGCAAAAAGAGCGAATAGGACGAACGAGTCGATCGGTTTGCGGCCACGATTGATTTCGAAGAGATAGTGAATAAATTCAAAGACGAAAAACGAGATGCCCAAAGGCAGAATGATATTCAGCGCGATGTGAGAATTCGAGTGTGTGATCGGGCGAAGCAGTGTTTCAAACGTGCCGATGAAAAAATTCGTGTACTTGAAATAAGCCAGGCAAATCAGGTTGATTGCGATCCCTGCTGCGAAGACGAATTTCTTTCTGTCCGCCGATTTCGCAAGCAATTTTCCCCAGAGCCAGTTGAACAGTGTCAGTCCGAGAATGAGCAATCCGAAAATTGGAATCCAGCTCATGTAGAAGAGATAGCTGGCCGCAAGCAGCATCGGCAAGCGAAAACGTTGCGGCAGCAACCAGTAGAGAATTACTACCGTGGGCAGAAAGAGGAGATACGCAAAGCTCGTGAATATCATTCAAGAACGACCAGAACAGCCCTGAAATACGGGCAAAACACTGCGATGTTAGCACGGCTGTCAAGGCGTCCGGGGAGCTTTTGAAAAGCCGCATAGTTAATTGTTTTTCTTATTTATACTGTCTTCATTTGCGTCCGTTCGCCGGATTCCATAAGATAAATTGTGTTAATGTCTCGCCCTCTATTACTCGGCATTTTTGCGCTCTCGCTGGCTTTTCGCCTCTGGTTCAATTTTGTCTATCCGCATGTGAACAATGCCGGTGCGGCAGACGGTTCCGAGTATCTGCGTCTGGCTCATGCACTGGATCGATATTTCAGCCAGCCGCACAGCGACCTCTCAATCCTTTCCGGCTTCAAGCAATCCGGACCGGTTTTTCCACTCTTCATTCTCTTTTGCCAGAAAGTCGGCGGCTTTTTTGGTTCGTTTCCTGATTCGGCAGCGCCTGTCTTTGGTCAATGCCTGCTTGCTTCGCTTGCCGATGTGTTTCTCTGTCTTACCGCCAACCTACTCTGGGGGCGTCAGTGTGCGCTTTTTGGCGCTGCATTCACGATTCTCTATCCGGCATATTTGATTAACACAGGGCGGCTCTATGCCGAGAGTTTTTCCACATCGCTCAGCGTTATTCTGCTTTATGCCATGTGCCGAGGCTTTGTCGGCGCCAAGCGCAACTGGATTCATTTCTTATCACTGGGCGCCGGATTGGCGTCGCTGCAGCTGGCTCGCTCCGTCATGATTCTGCTTTCCGCGGTCAGCTTGCCTCTGACCTTTTTCCAGGAGCGTAAATCCGGTGCTTTCAAGGCTGTCGGGCTGCTCATCATAGGCATGGCGCTGGTGATGATTCCCTGGCTTTGCGCACAGAAGGCCGTCCTCAACAAAGCCAGTCTGGTTGTCGACCGGGTGGGCAACTACAATCTTTTTGTCGGCACCAATCCTGATATCAGCGGTTGGCTTTCATATCCTTATCCCGATGGTACCGGCATCGAAAACCGTTCTCAGATTGCTGTTCTTTCCGGTAATTTAAAGCGCTCCTGGAGCCGGTCTTTGAAGCTCATGCTGGACAAGCCGTTTCGATTGGCAAAATTTCCATGGAACGATTTTCGCACCGAAGTCGGTCTGTTCACCTTCCCCGTGCAGGTTGCATTTCACCAGATCTTATTGCTGCTTTGCGCCGTCGGCGTCTGTTTGTCATTTGTTGCCAATGCCGATGGTCAGGCGGTCGAAAGGGGCGTATTTCGTGGCAGATTATTGCTGCTTTTGTATCTGGCCAGTCATGCGATTTACTGGTTTTTCATCACAGTGCCGCGCTACAACATGACGGCAACGCCGGTGCTTATCATGTTTGCGGCAGCAGGGGCGGCGTCCATTCTGTCGGTGTTCAAGCGCAATCATGAGCACGGGATTCTACTGGCAAATGCTCTGGTAGTGCTGTTTCTCAGCGCGCGATTGAGCGAAATCGGACTGCTTTTCAAAATTACAGGCAACCCCTCTGTCTCTCTTTTGATTCTCTGTGCTTTCAAGGCGTCGGCCGCAATTCTGTTTTTTCTTCTGCTCTGGAAATTTTTTCCAAGACCGGCAGACAAGCCACTTCTGGCTAAAGCAGTCAATCTGACAATCGCGCTCATATCTGTATTCCTTGTCGCCTATCCGGCTCGCGCCAATGGGAGATCCTTCGAGTGGCAGGCTCTTCTGAGCCACCCGGGAGAAAAGATCTCTCAGCAAATCAGATTCAACCGATTGGACACGGACGTTCTGGCGAATAGACAGCTCTATCTTCTGATTGATACGGACGGTGCCGGCGACTTTGTCGAAAATGGACTGATTACTGTCAATGGCGAGCAATTGCAGGGTCCTCTGATTCCGGGAATATCCCTGACTCAGGATTTTTCCGCTTTCAAATACATGGGCAAAGAGCAGGAGCAAATCTATTACGAATGCGAGTGGATCTATGATTGCATGACGGTTTCTGCCGACCGAGGGTCATGCGATATTCGCCAGTGGTTCGTGCTGCCTCTGCCACCGAAAGTGGTGTCAAAGATAGTAGGCAGCGGATTGGCCGATATTCAAATCCAAAACAAAAGCGGTATTCGTGGCTTCAAGGTTTTCGGCAATTACCAACCTGTCAGTCTTTTCCCGTCGATTTACTCCTCCTCCTGGGAGAAGGCTTTCTATGGTGTAGAGAACGATCGCGGTTTTACAGACAGCCGCTATGATGTGAAACTAGACCTGGCAAGGCATGAACATGCATCATTCGTCGAAAAGTCGCCCGATCTGTCACCGCTTTCGGGCATTCAGAGTGGTATGTACAACCTTCTCATCACTGCTACGTCGAAAGGGAAAGACAATCAGGTATTTACTTATGCCAGCCCCTTTCCGAAAAATCTAAGTTTAAAGAACTCTGAGGCGAAGACTTGTTCAACGAACATTTCCAGCCTGCTTGCGCCAACGGCGAGCGAAACTTGGATATTTCGCCTGAAAGGACGGTCGTCCGTTGCGGGGGCTTCTAAAGCAGACCGCAAACACATAAGAGTGGAGCCAAAGGTTAAGGTCGTCCTTAATGATGATTCCGGCAAGACTTTTGTTTATCCCTGCCGCTGGCTTCCTCGCTCACTGCCGGCTTTCGGTGAGCCGACCCGTTTTGATTATTGTTTTCCAATGATGCCTGGGCTGCTAAAGGAGAAGATTTCTTCGGTCGAAGTCACATTTTTGAGACACGATACCGGTTATTCAGTCGACCAGCCTCTGGAAATTGAAGACCTTGCCTTCGAGATAATTCCTTTGCCGAATAATCCGATTTCCAGCCAGAATCCTATCTATTGACCTTCTTGCCGCTCTTTTCATGCGAATTTGCCTGCTCACAAATGAATTTCCCGCCGATAGTCTCAGCGACGCAGAGTCCGACTACATATCCGAATTGGCTCGCGGGCTTGATGGGTTGGGTCATGAAGTCACGGTCATTTGCGCTCGTTCGAAGAATGCGGACATAAAGGGCAAGATTCGGGTAATTGTCGCAGCTCCGTCCAAGCGCATTGCCGATTTGCGGTTGGTACGCAGGACTATGCCCAAATCCGTTGGACATGCTTGCGAGCTCTTAGGATTCTGGCAAGCTTTTTGCCAGACGGGGGCAGAATTTGACGTGGTCGAGGCTCCGGAGACTCTTGCCGGTGCCCTGTTGACAGCGTTTTCTCGTGAAACTCCGACAGTCATGCGCATAACCGGGCGTAAAGATGCCGAGTCCGGCGAGCAGATGAAAAATTTCGACGATCAATTCGCGAATCTGATTTGCGACTTTGCTTATGCATCTGTGGATCTCTTCAGTTGCGCTTCCAGCGCCGGCTCAGAGTATGTCCGGCAGGTGCGAGGTTTCGATGCCCGGCAAGTGGTAATTAATGCGGCAGAGAAAGAATGCGATATTGCAACCACCGCTGCAAATATTTATGCGACTGCGATTGAACGTTTTGCCGGCGTAAGAAAACCGCATCTGTACAGACACGGTGCGCAGCGTTTGATTAAGAGCACCGAAGACATGATTGTTCTATACGACAGGATGCTCTACGACTTGCTGTTTAGAGTTTCTTATACCTTTCGTATCGGTCACTGGTTCAGGAAGCTGCTCAATAATCCAGAGGCTTTCAAAACCAGATTGTTCGCGCGATTTTCACAACGAGTGTGAAACTAAATTCAATAACTGCGCCTTTACAGGTTGTGTGAATGCATCTTCGTTGTGTCTTACTGCGCTAGACTGATTGGTTCGCGGACAGCTCCAGGAGACTTTTGGATGGAACTTTCTACCTCTAACAAGCACACGCATCTCAAGCAAGCCTTACTGGCGATTTCTATTGTCGGTTTCATGAGCGGTTGCACTACAACTGAGAGGGGCTCATCCACTCAAGCTTACAAGGGTGTAATAAGCCTCGACGCCATCAGGCTGGGCACGCCGGAAGAGACTCCCAAGTCTGCAACTCTGTCCTTTGTCCTGGACACCAATGTGCCTCCGCCATTTGCTCAATACCTGAGCCGCTCATACGACAAGGACGGCGGTCAGTACACGATGGGTTTCGTCAACGGCAAGCCGCGCTCCTTGCGAGTCATTTACGCCGGCAAACCAATATCTCGGGAAGAAGCTCTGGTCAAATTGAAGAACATTTTGCCTGCCGATGCGCCTGAGGAGACGAAGCTTGATGATTCTGAAGTGAAGGCTGGCAAGAAAGATTCGCCGGTTGAGAAACGTCAATACGGCGAAGATCTTAAATCGGAAATAATCTATGCGGACAAAGAAGCGACAAAAGTGAAAGTTGTTTCTGTTTTTGCGAGGATCAAAAAGGATGGCGCTGCAGCCAGCTCAGAAGCGGCAGCAAATCCTGCAGCGGACGCCAAGACGGACCCTAAAGCCGAATAGTCTGTTAAGAACGCTTGGATAAGATGTGTTTCTCCATTGCTGAATTGCTTCCGTGCTAACATCTTGTAATCCCGAAAGGGGCTGTCCGGAAGAGCTACGTCAGGATCGATGACTCTAACATTAGAAGAAGCACCGGCAATTAGTACGCACGAAGATTTGCTTGCAGCCGAACCTGTCGAGCATTCTGTCGAGCCGATTAGCTCGTTGCTGAATCACACGACTCTTGTGAAAATGATGGTGATGCGCGACTTCAAAGGGCGCTATCGCGGTTCTTTGCTGGGGGCGCTCTGGCCTCTCATTCATCCGGTCGGGCACCTGCTTCTTTATACTTTTGTCTTTTGCATCGTGTTGAAAGTCCGCTTCGGAGCGGATGCATCAACCAGTAATTTTTCTCTCTATCTGATGAGCGGTTTGCTCGCCTGGGGTGCTATTTCAGAATCGATTGCTCGTTCGACGACTTGCATTCTGGAAGTGCCGAATTTGGTGAAACGAGTCGTTTTCCCTCTGGAAGTGATACCGATTGTGGTGGCGCTTTCCTCTGTCACCACGCAAGTGGGCGGCATGCTGATCTTGATCGCTTGTGCGATTGTATATCAAGGTGCGATACATGCTTCGCTGCTCTTTATTCCGGCAATAGCCTTTTCGCAAATTCTTTTCACCACCGGAATTTGTTGGCTGCTCGGCAGTTTGGGTGTGTATGTCCGTGACATTCGTCACCTGGTCACGCTGGGATTGTCGGTATGGATGTATATGACGCCGATCGTCTATCCGGCCAGCGCCCTTCCCGAGAATCTCAAGTTTCTGGTGTGGATCAATCCTGTTGCCGGCATAGTCACCGATTACAGGCGTGTGATTTTGGAGAATAAATCGCCCGACTTTACGATGTATGCGTTTTACACAGCAATTGCTGTTGTCTTCTTTTTCTCCGGGTACTACTTCTTCATGAAGACCAAACGGTCTTTCGCCGACGTGATGTGATTTCTATGCATTCGATTCAACTGTCGAAAATTTCCAAGAAATACAATATCTACGACCGTCCCGCCGATCGTTTGAAAGAGCTGCTTATGCGCAATCGCCGTTCCTACCATCGAGAATTCTGGGCATTGCGCGATATTTCTTTCAATGTTGAAAGAGGCGATTCTGTGGCCCTGCTTGGACCAAATGGTTCCGGCAAATCGACTCTCCTGCAGATTATCGCCGGCGTTCTTCAGCCGACCAAGGGGCGCGTCGCCGCCAAAGGCAGAATCACCTCTATTCTTGAGTTGGGCTCAGGTTTTCAGCCGGATTACACGGGGCGTGAAAACGTTGTTTTGAATGGCATTATTCTCGGTATTCCGGAAAAGGAAATTCATCGCAGACTCGATGAGATTGCTGAGTTCGCCGAAGTCGGCGACTTTTTCGATCAACCGATACGGACATATTCATCCGGTATGGTAGTGAGATTGGCGTTTGCTTCGATGATCAATGTCGATCCGGAAATTCTGGTTGTCGATGAAGCTATGGCTGTGGGAGACCGGCGTTTTCAACTCAAATGTCTGGACAAGATTCGCGAGTTGAGAGAGCGCGGCACTACATTGATGTTCGTCACGCATGAGCCGAATATGGTCTATAAGTATTGCCAAAATGCGGTGCTTTTGAACGGCGGACAGATGGTGATGAAAGGACCGTCCGAAGAGGTTGTGCCGGCTTACGAAGAGTTGATGTCCGAGCAAGGTGTGGTGGCGAAGAAAGTATTTGTCGCCGCTCAGTAAAAGTTCAATGCACCAAGAAGTTCAGGCACGCCGAAGGCGCCCCGACCTGCTTTCCTTTTTCATCGAGTGCAATCACGCGTATTTGAAAGAATCCCGCCCCGGCAAAGTCTGAGCGGCTCACTGAGTGCGCCAGGCGAATGCCGCTGAAAGGCAGCTTCTTATCCACTGCAATGGCGCTCTGGCTGTCCCTGAAATTGTCGAAGAAGTAATTGGCTTTTCCTATTTCCACAACCAGGCTGGAGACATTTTCCATGTTTGATGCGTCCACTGTGAGCAGCGGTTTGCCGTCCGGCTCCAGAATGTAAGTGCCGTTTTCATTTGCGTTCACACCTTCGGCTGTGACTTGCGGGCAGCATTTGTCCTGCTCCAGCAGTTTTACCGAACGGACAGTGGAATTTCCCGACGGCATGGTCAGAAACAGCTCGTTGATAGATGGTTTTTCGAACCACTTCCAGTTGGCGGAAAGAGGCACATATACTTTCTGGAATTGCCCCCGGTCGAATTCAGGCAAGACAAGAGACACAAGATTTTTCTTGGCGTCATCCTTTGTCGAAAGGAAAGCTTCAATACGTTTTTGCTCAGGAGTACTGCCGGCTTTCATTTCTATGACTGCAAAATCTGCTTTGAGCGGATTCAAATTCAATTGGGACAATTGAATTCCACCTGTGCCGTCGTTTCCGTCGAAAACGAGCCCCTGGTCTGAGAGTGCCATGAAGCCGGATTTTCCGCCGGTCTTCAATCCTTGCATCGCGTTACTCGGGATGATTGTTGCTGACTCAGCACTTCCACCCCCAAACTCGACCCTGTCAAATTGTCGTTTCTCGCTCGACCAGACAAATGTTTCAGCACCGTT
>JAIETE010000238.1 GCA_019745505.1 Candidatus Obscuribacterales bacterium
AGTTTTTCCGATCACCACTGGTATACGCCCGACGAACTGAAAATGCTGGAAAAGCTTATGCGGGAATCAAACGCATCAGCGGTCGTCACCACCGAAAAGGATATGGTCAAAATCGCCCCTCACGATCGGCTCAATCAGCACCTGATTGCCGTCGAAATCGGCGTCGAATGGCTTGGTCCCCTCCCCTCGCATATCAGCGACATGATGAGAGGAAAACTGGAAAGCTCCCTTAGCCAGAACGATGACCTCTCGACTTTTCCGGCCGGCGGCGAAGGTGATGGCGTTAGGAATGAAAAACAGTCCGATGGTCGCAAGAAGAAGCGAAAGTCAAAGTGATGATTGGAAATCAATATGTCTTCTATTCAAAGCTCAAACTTGCTGAAAAACGCGAAACGCATTCTCGTCATTCGTTATCGCTTTATCGGCGACACCATACTTACTGTGCCCTTCCTCCGTAATCTGAGACAGTCTTGCCCTGATGCCGTCATCGACGTGCTGGTCGGACCCCAGAGCGGCTCGGTGATCGAAAATTGCCCTTATGTCAACGAGCTGATTGTCTTCGACACTACTCGTTTTCACAAGTACGACAGCGGTCAGGGCAAAGCGAAAAACTTTTGGCACTATGCTTTTATGCTCAGGAAGCGAAAATACGATTGTGTTTTCGTTCTGAAAAGATCTCTGTCCTCAGCTTTTCTGGCTGTCTTTACCGGTGCTCCTCTGCGTATCGGCTATGCCACCGAAGGTAGGAATTTCTTGCTTACTCATCCGGTCAAATGGCGCAAAGATATTCACGAAGTGGAATCTCTCTTCGATGTACTGGATGCTGCCGGAATCCAGATTACTGATCGCGAGCTGGAAGCCTGGATTTCTCCCCAAGAGTCGCAGACTGTGGAGAATCGAATTGCCGAACTGAAAGAGCCCGGCATGAAAGTTTTAATTCACGCGGCAGCTGCTCATCCGGACAAAATGTATCCGGCGGAAAGTTGGCTGAAGATTCTTCAAAGTTTGAATGAAAAATTCTGCGCGACTTTCTATTTTTCCGGTGCCGAGCGTGACGTGAAACTTAACGATGATCTGATTGCCGCCTCCGGCGTGCGCGGCGTCAATACCGCCGGCCGCTTGTCTTTGCGCGAAAGCATGGCTCTCTATTCGAAGATGCAGCTCGCTGTCTGTGTGGATTCCGGACCGGCACATCTTTGTGCTGCTGTCGGCACTCCTACGATTGCCATATTCGGTCCGACCGATCCCGCTCGCTGGCGCCCTTATGGGGCAAAACACAAGGCCGTATTCGATAGAGGCATCAAATGCTCCGCATGCCTGGAAAAGAAAACACTGACAAAGCATGATTGCTTATCCCTGCTCGAACCAGGCAAAGTCTTTGATGCCGCCGTTTCGGCTTTTAGCTCTGTTTTGCCTTGATCTCGAAGGGATGAGCGAGGGTTTTGCAGAAAGACCGAGCCGGCAAAAAAGCGTTAAGTCGCTTTTGTTTCTTCACCCTTCGCCCGGTCCGAATTTTCGCTTTGAGCGGGCGGCGCTTCGGTTTTGAAGAGAAAGGACGATTCCAGCAGCACAGGCAGTCCCCGCAAAACGCAAAAAGCGCAGGTAATGTAAACCAGCACGTCTGCCACCATTGGCAGTGGCGTCTTGGAAAACATTTCGGTGCGGGCGGCGATAAGAAAACAAAATGCCAGAGCCTTGCAGACTGCATATGTAAAACGGCTGAAATTCGAGGCGACGAGAAACTTGCCCAGACCGCTTTGCATCATTGTCTTGGCGCCGAAAGCCGTATAACCTTGTTCGCTTGCGTGCGATCGAATCGCATCGACAAAGGTCCCGCGTACTGTGAAAAGCAAAGGGACCCAGAGCGGCACCCACTGAAATGCTGCATATGCTATCCAGTAAGCCATTTCGACAACACGGTCGCCGGCAATATCGAGAATGCCTCCGAATTTCGAAGACTGATTCAGCTTGCGGGCCAGATATCCGTCCAAAGCGTCGGCATAGATAACGAAAGCCGTCAGCCAGAAAGCTGCCCAGCGAATTCCCTCACCGGGCAAACTGAGCAGATAAATGGCAATCAACGCCAAACCCACCCGGGAAACGGTGACTATATTGGCGATATTGACCATTGGTCTCTTTCTAGCGTGCTTGTGCTCTCGCGAGCCGGTCGACTATACGTCCAGGCTGGCGAGGTAGGAGTTGCTTTCGATGAACTCTCGTCTGGGCCCTACCGATTCGCCCATGAGCAGGTCGAAGATGTGCTCGGCTTCGGTCGCATCTTCCACCGTGACCTGCTTCAAGGTGCGAGTTTCCGGATTCATTGTGGTGTCCCACAATTGCTCCGGCATCATTTCACCAAGACCTTTGAATCGTTGTACGACTGCCTTTTCGCCCATCTCAGCGAGAATCGCTTCCAGCTTGTGCTCGTTGTAGCAGTATTCGGTGCGCTTGCCTTTTTCTACTTTGTAGAGAGGAGGCATGGCGATATAAACATAACCTCTTTCCACCAGCGGTCTTGCATAACGGAAGAAGAAGGTGAGAAGAAGAGTGCGGATGTGAGAACCGTCAACGTCCGCGTCGGTCATAATCACTACTTTGTGGTAGCGGATTTTGGCCAGGTCGAGATTGACCGCATTCGGTCTTAGCAAACCGGTGCTCTTGCCGCCTGTTTCTTCATCGTCCTCTTTGACCGTCAGACCAAGCGCTTGAATCATCGCTTGAACTTCTGCGTTCTCATAGATGCGGGTCGGTTGAACTCTCTCGACATTCAAAATCTTTCCGCGCAAAGGCAAGATTGCCTGATAGTCGCGGTTGCGCCCCATCTTCGCACTGCCGCCTGCGGAGTCGCCTTCTACTAGGTAGATTTCGCAGCGGGCCGGATCTCTGTCGGAGCAGTCCGCCAGCTTGCCGGGCAGCGAGGAATTCTCCAGCGCCGATTGACGGCGAACCAGCTGCCGCGCCTTCTGTGCTTGTTCGCGGGCTTGTCTTGCCAGCACTGCTTTCTGAATGATGTTTTTCGATTCTTTCGGATTCAGCTCCAGCCAATCTTTGAGCTTCTCGGTAGTCACCGCTTGCACGATTCCTTGCACTTCGCGGTTGCCGAGACGTTCTTTGGTCTGCCCCTCGAATTGAGGCTCGGAGACTTTGACGCTGACGATGGCAGTCAAGCCTTCGCGCGCGTCTTCACCGGTGAAATTCGCTTCCGATTCTTTGATCAGATTTTGCTGGCGAGCATAATCATTGATTACGCGTGTGAGCGCGTTGCGGAAGCCCGTAAGGTGAGTACCGCCATCGCTAGTGCTGATGTTGTTGACGAAAGTGAAGATCGATTCAGAGTACATATCGGTCCATTGCAGAGCACACTCCACAACGACGTCATCTTTCTCCAGTTCGAAATACAGAGGCGGCTTGTGCAATGCCGTTCGAGTATCGTTTATATATTCGACGAAGCTGGCGATACCTCCTTCGTAATGGAAGGTCATGGACTTCGGTTTGCCGTCTTCCATTTCACGCATGTCCGTCAGGACCATGCACAGTCCCTTATTAAGGAACGCCATTTCTCTCAAGCGGTTGATGAGAATGTCGAATTGAATGACGATGAATTCTCTTTCGTTGTCTTCATTGATGTCGTGAAAGATTTCGTTGTCCGGCCAGAATGTTACTTTCGTGCCGCGATAGTCCGTCTCTCCGACAATTTTCAGGCCGCCTTCGGCATCGCCGCGTTTGTAGACCTGCTTGTGGATTTTTCCGTTGCGGTGTACTTCGACTTCCAGCTTTTCCGAGAGTGCGTTTACAACCGAAGCGCCTACGCCGTGAAGTCCGCCTGACACTTTGTATCCGCCGCCGCCGAACTTGCCGCCCGCGTGCAGAACTGTGAAAACTGTTTCTACGGCGCTCTTGCCGGTCTTTTCGACGATATCGGTGGGGATGCCCCGGCCGTTGTCGAGTACGGTCACCGAATTGTCTTCGTTGACCGTGACTTCGATGCGGTTGCAGAAGCCGGCCAGAGCTTCGTCCACCGCATTATCTACAATTTCCCAGACGAGGTGGTGGAGACCTTTCGGTCCTGTCGAGCCGATATACATACCGGGTCTTCTGCGGACGGCTTCCAAGCCCTCCAGGACGTCAATGGTAGCCGCTGAATAGTCCGAGTCTTTAGCCTCAACCTTTTCTTTGGGCTGCTTTTCAGGCGTTTGTTTTTCGACCTGCTCTGCCTTTCCCGGCTCCTGATCCTTCTGTTCTTCAGTCACCGCGCTAGAACCCTCTTTTTTCGCCATTTAATTCCACCAAATCGGATTGCCAATTGGGCGACCTTTGACCGGGACGCAACCAGCATTCATATTGGAATGCCGCACAGAGAGAGGCTTTGATCTCTTTTCCCTCAATGATCGCCAGCTCAAATTTTAGCATGTTCGAGAGCATAAATGAAACGGTGAAAACCGCACAACCATTAGAGATTTAGCCCTTTCGACACGCTTCGAGATAAAACGGTTCTGAGATAAGGTTTCCCCCGACCATTGGGATAGAATACTTTGCGTCCGGCAATATACAGAATTGCCGCCCCGGCGCTACCCTGCGCCCAGTTGCGAACTGACCGCCTGTCTTACCGCCGTACTCTAAGGACCCCACTCTTGAAAGTTTTCACCGTAGCCAAACCGGGACTGATACAAAGCTCCGCCATTGCGCTTGGTTTCTTTGATGGAGTTCATCCCGGCCATCAGGTTGTCATCGGCAAAGCGGTGGAAGAGGCGCGCTCTCTTGGAGTGACGTCCGGCGTCGTTACGTTCCGTGACCATCCACGAGCTCTGACCCGAGGATTGCACCCCCTATTGCTGACGGATATCGATCAGCGCCTGAAACTTTTTGAGCAATTGGGTGTAGAAGCCACTTTGGTACTCACGTTTTCCGAGGAACTCTGTCGTCTTTCACCCAGAGAATATGTAGAAAATGTCCTGGTCGGCGCCATGGGGGCTCGCTCTATATCCGTCGGACATAATCATCACTTCGGTCGAGATCGAGAAGGCAATCCCGAACTCTTGCGCAATTTCGGCGAGAGCCTGGGCTTTTCGGTTCATGTGGCACCCATGGTTTTCGTCAACAGCGTGGAAGTTTCTAGCTCCGCCATCCGCGAGAGCATCGTCGATGGAGATATGTCCAAAGCCAAAAAACTGCTTTCCCGCACTTACCGAGTAGGTGGCGAAGTGATCAAAGGCGACGGTCGCGGCAGGCAGATTGGTTTTCCTACCGCCAATGTGCAATTGCGCGAATTTCAACTGATTCCCCGCACCGGCGTTTATGCTGGGCGCGTTGAGCTCGGCTCCGGCGAACGCTTCGATGCCGTAATCAATGTCGGTTACAGGCCTACTTTCAAATCGGCAGGCGGCAATGAGGATCCTCTGGTGGAAGCTCATTTGTTCGAATTTGACAGGGATATCTACGGTGACAAGTGCACGATAGAGTTTGTTGAATATTTGAGAACGGAAAAGAAATTCGACGGTATTGAGGCGCTGAAAGAACAAATCAATGCCGACGCTGCAAAAAGCAGGCAGGTGCTCCAAGATGCTACAAATGCAGCAGGAGAGGAAAACAGTTCTGGCGATAAGAACAAGCAGCCGGCATAGTCACACGTGCGCATAACGAAAATCTGTCTGGAAAATTTCAGAAACTATGAAAATGCTCTTCTGGAGCCGCATTCGTTTGGCAACATAATTCTTGGCGAGAATGCTCAGGGCAAGAGCAATTTGTTGGAAGCGATTGAATATGCGTCCACCGGCAAAGCCTACAGAGCTGCTAAAGACTTCGAGCTGGTGCGGCACGGCGTCGATAATATGAAGCTGGAAATAAATTTCGAAGCGGAAGGAATGACTGAGTCGATTTCGATCTTTCTCAAATCGAAAGCCGGCGCGGTGAATTCAAACGCGGTTACGGCCCCGCTTCAGCGCGAGATTAAGGTGAACGGCGTCAAACAATCTTCGGCCGCGGCCTTGAAACGCAGATTGATTGTCGTCAGTTTCAAAAGTCAGGATTTGAACATAGTGCGTGGCGGTCCGGCTTTCAGACGCGATTGGATCGATACTCTTCTCTGCAATCTGCGCGCCTCCACCGCCGGCCGTCTGCAGCAATATCAAAAAATAGTGGCACAGCGAAACCGGCTTCTCAAGATAATTTCCGAGCATGGTCGCTTCGGCAGCAGCGATAAGGAGCAGCTGAAGACGTGGGACATTCAAGTGGCAAAGGCCGGTGCCGAGATCGTCAGGGAGCGCCTCAATCTGATGTCGGATCTGATTCCGCTTGCCGAGAAGCATCATGAACGTCTCTCCGGCAAAAGAGAAAAACTTACGTCAGAATACGTCTTCAAAAGCAAAAGTCCGCGCGACGGCAGTCAAAATCAAGATGGCGATGATGATGACGAAGATGATCTGCGCGAGAAGATGAAATCGTTCAATATTGATGATTTGAAAAATGCAGAGACCAGAGAGATTGCCAAAATCATCTATTTGATGCTCAAAGACATCAGGGCAGAAGAGATTGCACGCAAGCAAACTCTTATCGGACCCCATCGCGACGACATCTCGTTTCATCTGGACGGAAAATCGGCCATGAATTTCGGCAGCCAGGGACAGCAGCGCTCTCTGGTTCTCTCCTTGAAATTGTCCGAATTGGAAGCGGTCAGGGGAGCACTCAACGAGCAGCCTGTTTTGCTTCTGGATGATGTGCTCGCCGAGCTGGATTTGCTCCGTCAGGACGTCTTGATGGAGATGGTCGGCAGCGGTATGCAGACTTTTGTTACTACAACTCATTTATCAACTTTCAAGCCTGAATGGCTGGCTGATTCGCAATTCTTCAATGTAGAGAAGGGCTATTTATCAGCCGTCAGGGAGCCCATCCCCCGCTAGGGCGATTTTTTCCAAAATGGGGCAAATTATGATGAAAACTCAAAAGTCGACGTTATGGTATGGAATGACTGGGTACATTAATATTGCTTAACCATGGCGCGTCCCAGTCCATGGATCTGGCAAAAGCCGGAAAAAGCAACATGGGCTGCATCTGGCGAACTTTCAAAAGGAAACTATATAAGCGTGTTTGCGGGAAATACAGAACGTGGGCTGGACCAGCGCATTTGCGTGGAGTGCAACCGGCAGTTTACCGGTTTGTATACCGCCTGCCCGCATGACGGCGCGCTTCTCAGACCGATCATTCAGGATCCATTGATCGGCACAGTGCTTGCAGGCAATTACGAAATCCTGGAAGTGCTGGGACAGGGCGGCATGGGCGTTGTCTACCGCGGCAAGCACTCTTTGATGGAGAGAATCGTCGCCATCAAAATGCTGCTTTCTCAGCTGATTTCGGACACCAACAGCGTCAAGCGCTTCCAGCAGGAGTCCAAGGCGGCTGCTCGCCTGAAGCATCCTCACATCATTGATGTATACGACTTCGGCATATCGCCGGCCGGTCAACCGTACATCGTCATGGAATTTCTCGAAGGTACTCCTCTATCCGACCTCATCAAGAAAGAAGGACAGATAGGTGTAGAGCGCTCCATAAAACTTATTTCTCAAGCTTGCGATGCTCTCGATCACGCTCATAAGCAGGGCGTCGTCCACCGAGATTTGAAGCCCAGTAATATCGTTCTTACTCAATATGACGAGGAGAAAGACTACGTCAAAGTTGTGGACTTCGGCGTAGCCAAACTGATTGAAGTCGGCAATAACAACGAAGGGCAGCGACTGACTCAAGCCGGAGAAGTCTGCGGCAGCCCTGTGTACATGAGCCCCGAGCAATGCATGGGGCAAGACCTCGATGCACGTTCCGACATCTATTCTATGGGCATCGTCCTCTATGAAACATTGACCGGTAAGCTGCCGATTCTCGGCAAAACCATGGTCGATACGATGTCCAAACATATTTCCGAGCCACCCGTACCGTTCAATGAGGCAAGACCGGATCTGTACATACCGGAGCGCCTGGAGTGGGTGGTCTTGAAAGCCATGGCTAAAGACCCGGCTCAGCGCCATCAGACGATGGAAGAGTTCAAACTCGACCTTGATCTGGCCATCCCGCGTCCGGGCAGAAGCACCGTATTGCGCACCCAGGAGCAGAAGTCTGCGATGGAGAGCATGCTCGGCTTCGTGAAGGAAGTGCCGATCTGGACCTGGGCGGCTGCAGTAGCCTTGATGGTGGCTGCAGGAGGCATCATTGTCCACGCTGTTTCCGACAAGAATTCAGCAACGCCGAATCAAGCACAAACGCCTCCTGCCAAAACGGCTCCGGCTCCTCAAACTACACCTCCTGCAACAACAACTGCAACAACTCCGACTGCCACTGTGACGCCCCCTCCGGCTGCAACCGTGGCTCCGGTCGCCAAAACAACCCCAGCCGGCAGCGAAACACCGGCAGCTGTGAAAACACCCAAGCAACCGCCGGCTCCCAAACCGATCAAGACGGCAACATCACGCGAGACTGCCGGAGAAGTCGAAAAACCGACGCATCGTCGTGCTTACAGTACAACTACAACTACTGCCGGCAGCGACGAGCCGGAAAGACCAGTGCGACGTGTGGCGGCGCCACCGCGTAAAGCACCTACCCGGCGTGCATACAGCTCCAGCGGCGCCAGTTCGCATCCTGCCGCCAGCGGCGGAGATCCATTCGCCCAGTTGATGCGTTCTCGCGGACGACCTGTCGAATAGTCTCAGTTGAATTTCGCTATCGCCTCGGACAATTCCTTGACTCTCCCCGGGTCGACGGCATTTTGCCAGTATCCATCATGTTTGGCATAAGACCCTACGATCAAGCCGTCCGCCAGGGGCGCATATTTGGGAATATTCGCCGGCGTTATTCCTGAGCCTATCAAGACAGGCAGTTTGGCTCCCTGTTTGAGCGATTCGACATCGGCTAGGGCCGGCTCCTTGCCGGTGGCTGAGCCGGTGACAATCACTGCGTCGGCACGAAAGAATTCGGCCGCTTCCGCTGTTTCCAGCAGGCTGACATCACCGGTAATGGCATGCGCGGAATGTTTTTTCTTGATATCGGCAAAGATCTTTATGTGTCCGGCCTTGAGATTGGCGCGTCGCCGCACTAATTTTGCCGCGCACGAATCGTGAATTCCTTCGTCGCCGACGTGCGCAAAGACAAATCCTTCCACGCGAATGAAGTCCAGATTGCAAGCCACCGCAACTCCCAGAGCCTCTATATTGGCGCCTGCCAGAAGTTGCACTCCGACCGGCAGTCCTGTTTGCACTTTGATCGTGTTTGCCACTACAGTCATGGCAGCAACAGTTTCCGGATCGACATAACCTGTCAAATACGGGACATCATGCATGTTTTCGACCATGATTGCATCGACACCGCCTTCTTTGTACAGTTTTGCATCGTCCAGCGCCGCCTGCACAATTTTCTGCATGTCGCCTGAATATCCGGCCGCTCCAGGCAATGCATGCACGTGTACGACTGCGATCAATGAGCATTTTTTGCCGAACATGGCAGATTCCTTTTTTTAGAGCAGGTCTTTTATCAGCACAGCGCGAACAGGCGAGGCTTCCAATTCGGTCAGTTTCAAGGGGGCTGCGCAAAGGAAGTATAAACCTTCATCTGCATCGCTAAGATCCAGGTTTTCCAGCCAGCTGAAACCGGCATTGATCAAGGCATGATGGACTTGCAGATCCTTAGAATCGACATGATCGACCGATGGCGTGTCCAGACCGGCCATGATCACGCCCATTGCTTTCATCGCTTCCACTAATTCTACGGTAAAGTGCGCATAGTCCGCGCCTTCCCACACATCAAAACGCAATTTCTTTTGTGTTTTGAACACCACCCGCGGTGGCAGCTCCTTCAGTCTTTCGGCCGCTCTCTGGAATTGCTCCGGTGTAATTCCTCCTGAGCAGGCTGAAACATCGAGCAGCGCGCATGGACCTATATAAGGAAGCAGAGGCATAGTGGAAGCCATGCCGTCCGTGTCGTCCATACACCCCCCGATGTGACTGGGCGCATCGGCATGCGTGCCGACGTGAGGCGACATGGTAAAGGACGTCAAGTTGACAGTGGCGCCCTTCTCCATTCGCAAAGTGACCTGGCGACTGAAAGGCGTGTCGCCTGGAAAGCACGCGGTTTTGCTGGAGACCGGTTGAGAGATGTCAATTATCGAGTAAGTCATTAGAGGTGGATATTATACAAAGGTCTGGCTCTGGTACTATTTAGTGCCTTATATCTATACGGAGTGATGTCCATGACGGCGACGCAGGCACTTGCACGCAAGCAAATCAATCCGGAAACCCGTGCACCCAAAGCACTCGGTTCTTACTCGCATGCCGTGCAAGTAGGCCAACTGGTGTTTGTTGCCGGACAGGGTTGTCGCGACGCAAAAACCGGAGTTGAAGCGGGAATTACACTTGATGCCAACGGCAAGGTAACGGCTTACGACATCGAAGTGCAAACCGAAGGTGTGTTGAGAAATTTGTCTTCTGTTCTCGAATCAGCCGGACTTTCTTTATCTGATGTGATCGATGCGACAGTCTTCCTCAAGTCGATGGATGATTTTGATAAGTACAACAAAGTATGGGGACGTCACTTTACGTCCGAATGTCCTCCGGCGCGCACGACAGTGGCTGTCGCTGATTTGCCCGGGCGCAATTATATTGAAATCAAAGCCATAGCGATGGCGCCGGAGCCTGTCGAAGGTTGCGCGCCGCCCAGCTCCAAAATCGATTCAGGAGCTGCCAGTTTCTAAGTTCAAATGATTCAGTGCATGAGCAAGACGCAAGAGGAGTTGACAGTGACTACACAAGTGAAGCGTAAAGTCAGACACCTTCATCATTTCATTGGCGGCGATTATGTCGGCTCCAAATCGGGTCAGAGCTTCGACTCCTTCAATCCTGCCACCGGCGAGGTGCATGCCACCGTTGCCCTGGGCGGCAAAGAGGAGATCGATCAAGCTGTGGCGGCGGCCAAGGATGCTTTCGACAACGGACCGTGGCCGCGCATGTCGATGAAAGAGCGATGCGAAATTCTGCGGCGCATCGGTGATTTGATTCTTTCTCGCAAGGAAGAATTAGCCCAAGCCGAAACTCTCGATACCGGCAAGCCGATTACCGAAAGCCTGACCGGAGATATTCCGCGATCTGCGCAGAACTTCCACTTCTTTTCTGATTTTGCTCAGTCTCAGGGTGATGACGTTTACACATCGGCACCGGGGGAAAAACATATCGTTTCTCGTGAGCCGCTCGGCGTGGTCGGATTGATCACTCCCTGGAATCTGCCCCTCTACCTTGCAACATGGAAAATCGCTCCCTGCTTGGCTATGGGCAATACATGCGTACTGAAGCCTGCGGAGTGGACCCCCTATACCGCCTTTCTGCTAGCCGACATCGTCTCTTTGGCCGGGCTGCCCAAGGGGGTTTTGAACATCGTGCATGGCTTGGGCGCGGACAGCGCCGGCGAAGCATTGACTCGTCATCCTGACGTGCGGGCTATTTCCTTTACAGGCGAGACCGGCACCGGGCGCGCAATTATGACGGCTGCTGCGGCGACGCTCAAGAAAGTCTCCTTCGAATTGGGCGGCAAAGGAGCGACGGTTATATTTGCCGACGCAGATATTGATGAAGCTGTAGAAACTGCAGTGAGAGCCGCATACCGCAATCAGGGACAGATTTGCTTGGCCGGCTCGAGGCTGTTTGTGGAAGAAGGCGTCAAAAAGGAAGTCGTAGACAAAGTCTTGCAGCGCGTGAAGTCCATCAGAGTCGGCGATCCTACCAAGGATGCAACCCAGATGGGCGCGCTTATCAGCAGAGAACATCTGGATAAAGTAGAGAGTTATCTGGAAATCGGCAGCAAGGAAGGCAAGCTGATGACCGGCGGAAAACGCATGAAGGAGCTGGGTGACGGCTATTTCCTGTCGCCTTCTGTTTTTTGCGATCTGCCCAATGATTCCAGGCTGATCAACGAAGAGATCTTCGGACCGGTACTGCCCGTGGTGCAGTTCAAAAAAGAAGAAGAAGTTCTCAAAATGGTCAACGATTCACCTTATGGACTCTCGGCTTCAGTCTTCAGCAAGGATGTCGACCGCTGCTATCGTATGTCCACCGGCATTAGAACCGGCCTGGTCTGGGTCAATTGCTGGTTCGCTCGCGACCTGAGAACCCCTTTTGGTGGCATGAAGTCGTCCGGTGTCGGTCGCGAGGGCGGTCGCTACAGTCTGGAATTCTTCTCGGAAGCAAAAACGATCTCTTACAAATACAAGATCTAGAAAGAAAGCAGAGGCGTTCAAATTTATGGATTTCGGAATTAAGGGCAAGCACGCTTTGGTGTGTGCTGCGTCGCGCGGTTTGGGTTTTGCCATTGCCAAAGCACTGGCGCAAGAAGGAGTGGACCTGACCATCAGTGCTCGCGACAGCGAAAAACTCAATCAGGCAGCCGAAGCGATAAGAAAGCTCTCCACAGCCAAAGTCGAATGCATTGCCGGAGATTTGAGCGTCCCAGCCGACAGGCAGAGATTGATTGATTTCACTAAAGAGAAAGCCGGCGGGCTGGATATTCTTGTACATAATGTCGGGGGCCCCAAAGCTCAAGCCGCCCAGGCAACCAGTTCAGCCGACTGGCAAGAGGCTTTCGACAAACTCTTTCTTCCGATCGTGGAACTCAATCAGACCTTTTTGCCGGGCATGAAAGAGCGGAAGTGGGGACGGATAATCACGGTCACTTCGCTTTCGGTCATCGAACCGATTGCTAACCTGGCCTTGTCAAACGGTATTCGCTCCGCCGTTACCGCTATGTTGAAAACTCTGTCGGACGAGGTGGCCCAAGACGGGATCACCGTCAATTGTCTGGCGCCCGGGCTGATTCAGACCGCCCGCACGGATGAGCTGATGGAGTCGAGGCGAAAGCTGACCGGGCAGTCGAAGGAAGATTACATGACGGACTACGTCGCCTCCATCCCGGCCAAGCGCTTGGGTGATGCCGACGAATTCGGAGCGGTGGCAGCCTTTCTGGCTTCCACAAAAGCTCAATATGTGACCGGTCAGACGATCTGCGTCGATGGGGGCAAACGCCGGTCAGTGCATTGATGTAGTATGATTTGCGAGTCTTTATATATTGATGTGTTTGCTAATTTAATCGGCGAATTTTTTCTTGGGCATTCGAGTTCTTGAACAATTGAGGTAACGAACGTGAAATTTCTGGTGCTTGGCGCAGGGCGCATGGGCTACGCGGCAGTTTACGACCTGATTAGAAGTCCGAAGGTCGAGAAAGTGGTCGTCGCAGACCGGGACGCCAAGTGCGTAAAGGGCGCCGTAGAGAGGCTCAACGACCCGAAAATCGTACCTGTCGAACTCGATATCACCAAACAGAGCGATGTAATCGCTCTGATGAAGAGCGTAGATGTCGTGATCAGCTGTGTTCCCTACGAGAATAATTACGAATTAGCCAAAGCCGCGCTGGAA